>JAPLPO010000099.1:14064-16352 GCA_026400155.1 Burkholderiales bacterium
AACTAAGAGTTTTGCCAGCTGCAAATGTCCCTTCAAACTCAGCAGCATCAAAGGAGACTCGCCATGCGTATTTCGAACATTCAATTGCGTTTTTGGATGTTTGGCAATGGCTTCAAAAGATTGCAATGAACCATGTACCAGACAAAGCAAAATGGCCGGCTCTGCGTTCAAACTAACCGTATTGGGATCAAAACCGCGTGACAACAAGTTAGAAATTACTTTAACTTCATCGTTGCGAATGGCTTTGAAAAAGTCTTCATATGACCCAGCTGAAGCAGGACAAAATATTGAAATAAATAAATATAAAACAACATACTTTAAGAAATTATTAAAGTAATTTATAAAGTAAAAATTGGATCTAAACATCGGCAAGACTCTTTGAAAATAGGCGATCAAAATTGCGACTCGTTATTTCTCCAATTTGTTCAGGCGTCACGCCCCTTAATTCGCCCAAAATTTTGGCCACAAAAGGCACATAGGAAGGGTTGTTGGTTTTACCGCGGTACGGCACTGGCGCTAAATATGGGCTGTCGGTTTCAATCAAAATACGGTCTAGCGGCACCCAAGCCGCCACATCTCTCAAATCTTGAGCCGTTTTGAAGGTCAAAATGCCTGAAAAAGAGATGTAAAAGCCCAATTCCAATGCAGCCTTGGCCACAGCCTGCGTTTCTGTGAAGCAGTGAAATACACCGCCAGCACTGCTTGCATCCCCTACCTCGCCCTCCTCATTCAAAATTCTGAGGGTGTCATCTGAAGAGGAGCGCGTGTGAATGACCAAAGGCAGCTTCGCTTGTTGGGCTGCGCGGATATGGGTTCTAAAACGATCTCTTTGCCAATCCATATCGTCAATGGTGCGGCCGCCTTTGCGCTCTTCCATTTGGTAATAGTCAAGTCCGGTTTCGCCAATCGCAATGACCCGTGGCAGCGCGGCTTTGGCAACAAAAATTGTTGTGTGTCATGGCCAAATGGTGAACTTGGTCAAATTCTTCCATGGTGGTACAGATACAAAGGGCACGGCTCACTTGAGCTTCCGACATCATTCTGCGAATGTCTGGCAGTTGGGAGACCAATTCTGGAAATGAAAGGTGGCAATGTGAATCGGTGTACATACTAGGTGGGGCTGTTCATGATTTCACGTGCTTCAGTACACAAAGCCTCTAACATAAGACCCGCATTGAAAGGATGTTCAGACGTTTTGGCAGCTTGCGCAAGACGTTTGAACCAAGCGCTAAGTTTCGAAGAAGAAAGAATGAGTTTGGGTAAATCTGCCTCATTGAAAAACCGCAGTGGTGCTTGCGTTTGTTGCATCATTAAATCGTGACAAAGCTTTTGCAATGCATCAATCACTTCAGACGAGGGAATATCTGCACAGAATGAAGCATCACCCGAAAGCATAGCGCGTGGAAATTGCGACCACCATTTCACAGATTGACCTAAGTGTTGTTGCCTCAGAACTTCATCGGGACGGCCGCCAGCGGCCTTCAGCATCGTGACCGAATCCTCATTGGAAATACCCTGCGACTCAAGCCAATTAAGCGCATCGGATTTCGAGGGCCAAATCATGGTGTGTATCAAACAACGACTGCGAATGGTGGGCAACAACTGATGTGCAGCCTCTGTGGCCAATACAAATTTCACATCGCCTGGCGGTTCTTCCAATGTTTTTAGGAGTGCATTGGCTGTGACATGGTTCATACGCTCAGCTGGAAAAACCAAGACAGCTTTGCCGCGTCCACGGGCATTGGTTCTTTGAGAAAATTCGATGGCATCTCGCATGGCATCGATCCGAATTTCTTTGCTCGGTTTTCGGCTTTTATTGTCTATTTCTGACTGTGCCTTTTCGCTGAGAGGCCATCCCAACTCCAGCAAAATGGTTTCTGGCATGAGCACAAACAAGTCAGCATGCGTGTGCACGCTGAGGGCATGACAACTGCCGCATTGACCGCACGCACCTTGCGTCAAAGCATTTGGAGATTCACACAGCCAAGCGCTGACCATGGCGGATGCCAACGCATATTGCCCAAGTCCGGAGGGGCCTTGCAACAGCCAAGCATGCCCTTGCTGCGACAGCAAGGATACATTTTGTTGGAGCAACCAAGGGGCCAAAGTATTCATTTCGAGTAAGCCAATTCAATGGCTTTGACAACATCAAGCCAAACCATAGATGGAAACGCAACTTTGCTATTGAGTTTGGCTACTAAAAAGAATTATGTATTGGTGAGTAACAACGTAAATTGGATAATAAAAAGTCAAAAATAACTATGAAAAAACTACTATTACTTTCAGCA
>JAPLPO010000183.1 GCA_026400155.1 Burkholderiales bacterium
CTTTCAACAACACAAATGTGAGCGTGGCTGCGAGGGCGTAAATTCCTGCGGTGATCCACATGGTGACAGGCACAAATTGACCAGCGGTTTGCCCTTGCCCTTGCGCCCAAAGCACGTAGGCCAAGCAAATGCCCAAGCTAAGCATGCCGCCCAAGTAGCCCCACGCCCAACCCCAGCCACTGATGCGGCCCATGGCTTCGGGCTTGGCCAACTCTGGGAGGAAAGCTGCGGTTAGCGATTCGCCATACGAATAAAAAGTATTGGAGATCACAATGCAAATGATGGCCAACATCACTTGCCCTGGCCCAACCCAAGATAAGCCCGCCGTACTCACAACGCAAGCCGCTGTGAAGAACATGAGCAGTTTTTTCTTGGCCGCATGGCGATCAGCCCACGCCCCCAAGGCGGGCACTGGTCCATGCCAATGTGGCCCATTCGGCCTTGTCAGCCACTGCGCCTACAAAGTACGCTGCAAAAACAGCAGTGATCACCACCGTGGTGTAGCCCGAATTGGCAAAGTCGTACATGGCCCACCCAAACACTTCTCTGCGTTTGACGCCAGGATTGAGCAGGTGGTTGAAGCTCATGAGAAAAATCAGCCTTGATTCAAGAATGAAGCGCTGTCTGGGCCTGGCAGCTTAATGCAAATGGCGAGGCCTGCGACCACCGCCATGGCCACCTTGAGGGCCGCCACCATTACCCCTAGGAGGCTTGCCCAATTCGAGAGAGCTCACCAAGTCGTTGAAGCGCGCAGAAAACAGTTTGTCGATTTCATTCACAACCCCGCTCAGCTCAGAGCCATCAAAGTGGCGCTCCATGAGGCCCACCACGTCTTGGACCAGCAAGTCGCGCTGTGCTTGCATGATGGCTGCAGGATCGGGGCCAACAAACACGATAAGAAAGTCGTCGCGAGATTCTGCGCCGCGAGATTCTTCATCGTCTTCAAATTCAGTGTCGTAGAAAGTGATTTCTAGCTGCGCGCCAGCAGCAGACACTTCATTGATATTCATGCACAAGTCGTCAAGCACTTGTCGGAAGTCTTCATTGCCACGAACCGTCCAGCAAAGTTGAAGCTTGTGATCGGCCGCTTCAAATCGGATGCCGGGCTCTTCTTCGTAAAGACTTTGGGCGCCTTCCGTGAGGGATCTGGCGCCCGCATATTTCCAAAGCGGCTTGGTGGCTTCTTGAAGGGCTTTGAAGTCGACATCGTCTCGCAACGAGACTTCACCATGAACATGAATTTCAAAAGGTGTGCTGAAAGATGTCATGGCTGTCTACTTAAGGTCGGTGGTGCCCCGAGCCGGAATCGAACCGGCACGCCCGTTATTCACGAAAGCGGCGGATTTTAAGTCCGATGTGTCTACCAATTTCACCACCGGGGCTAAAGCTCTATTGTGCCTTTAACTTGAGCTTTTTGACATTAAAAAGCCCTCGTGCGAGGGCTTTTGTTGAGGCCAAAGCAAATACTTGGCTCTCAATGATCACAAAGGCATTAACCGCCTTTTTTGGCGCGCTTGCCAGGGTTCTTTTTGCTGCGTGTGGCAACGCCGCGCTCTAAGCTCACGCGTTGACCGCGGCCGGTTGTGGGTAATGTGACGCCAGGCAATGCCTTCAAGGGCGGTGTGTATTTGCGATCAGCTTCGGTAACAATCTTATTGCCCATCAGTGGCTCCAGGAAAAAAAGTTCAAGGCGATATTAAGCCACAGATTCGAGGCCTCTCAGGGCAAAGCTTCAAAATTAGCCTTCAATCGTTCGTGCCATCCCGAGCCTGGCTGAGGGATCTTAGACTTCTAACCTTGGAGAAAGTAATCACAATGGCTTGAACACCAAAGCCAGCAACCACGACCATCAGGCTGGTCAGATCGGAGCCCATTTCGCCAACAAAGCCACCAAGCAAGGCCCCGATCGGCCTTGCGCCAGTGCCAGCCACCATATTGATGGCCGTTACTCGGCCCATCATGCTGTTGGGCGTCACACTTTGGCGCAATGTGGTGGAGGTAATGGTCCAGATGATGGGGCCAAAGCCAAACAAGAAGTAAGACAAAGCGGCCACGCCAACATAGGGCGCCCATACACTCAAGGCCATCACACTGGCCGCCAGCACGGAGAAAAAAGGCCCCAACAAAATAGCCACACCAAACGGCATCATTGAAACCACGCGCGAAGCAAGCAAAGAGCCCGTCACCATGCCCACGCCATAACAGGCCAATGTCAGACCGACCTCACTGGGGTTCATGCCAATGGTGCGAATGGCATAAGGCACATAAATGGCTTGCAGCACAAACCACGAAATATTCCATGCCACTGATGTCAACAGAATGGGCCGCATGAGAGAGTGCGTCCACACAAAATGTGCACCCTCTTTGATTTCCAGCCATGGATGGCGATCGGATGCGGCTTGGCGAATCGGCTCTTGTATTTGCCTGAGAAATCCAAGCGCTGCCAGGGACAACATCAAAGACAAAACGAAGGATGTTGCCCCCCCCAACCAAGCAATCAAAGCACCCGCTAAGGCAGGCCCTCCCGCAAAGGCCATGCTGCGAGCCAACTCCAGCCGTCCATTGGCTTGTGCCAAATGTTGGCTTTCCACCAATGCGGGCACCAAGGAAGGTGCACTCACACTGAACCCCACTGTGCCCACAGCCGCCACAAATCCCACACATGCCAACAAGGGCACACTAATATGGTTGAGCAACATGGCCGCAATGAGCACAATCAATGCGCCCACGCGCAACCACTCTGACATGAGCATGAGTTTCTTGCGAGACATGCGGTCTGCCAGCAAGCCCAAAGGAATAGACAGCAATAAGAATGGCAGTGATTGGACTGCGGCAATGACGCCGATCTCCCCCGGCCCTGCTTGCAGCAGAAGTACCGCCACGATGGGCACTGCAGCCAGCGTCAGTTGCTCAGCCGACTGCGCCATCAAATTGGAGAACGCCAGCTTGTGAAAAGCTGGCGGCAATGCATTGGAAAGTGAACTCATTGACGTAATACTAACAAGAGATTTGTCTGGTATCTTCAAGTTTTCATGTTCCACCGTTTTGCAAAAATGCCATGAGCCTTCAATCTGTCAAAGACTTCTTTACTGCGCGTCATATCGACATCGAAATCATCGAACTTCCCGTGAGTACGGCCACTGTTGCTTTGGCAGCTGTTGCCCATGGGGTTGAACCGGGTCAAATTGCCAAGACACTGGCCTTTAAATTGAATGACGGCCGCGTGGTGCTGGTGGTGGCCAAGGGTGACGCGCGCATTGACAACAAAAAATTCAAGGACGCGTTTGGCAAGGGGAAAATGCTTGGACTCGATGAAGTGGCGGACATCACAGGCCACCCAGTTGGCGGTGTTTGCCCTTTTGGTCTGGCTTCGCCTCTGCCCATTTACTTGGATGTTTCTTTGAAAATCTACACAGAGGTGATACCTGCCGCGGGTTCGGTCAACAGCGCCGTTCGCATCAGCCCAGAAAAAATGGCAGACATCACCCAAGCTGAATGGGTGGATGTCTGCCAATCACAATGAGAGCCTGAACTGATCAGGCCTCAAAATCTTTAGTGCTTAGTGCAGGTCTTAGATTACTTGCCGTAAAGATAGTTGGGCAACCAGAGTGTGAGCTCAGGCCAGATGTACATCAAGACCAAACAAGCTATCACGATGAGCATGTAAGGCATCATGCCTGCAAAGATCTGATTGATGGTGACGTGCGGCGGCGACACCCCTTTCAGATAGAAAGCAGACATGGCCACAGGGGGCGACAGGAAGGCCGCTTGCAAGTTGACAAACACCATCACGCCCCAAAGCAAGGGATCGATTTGGAAATGTGCCAACAGGGGCAAGAAAATCGGTACAAAAATCACAATGATTTCTGTCCACTCTAAGGGCCAACCCAAGATAAAAATGATGGCCTGCGACAAGAGCAAGAATTGAATAGACGTGAGATCGAGCGCTAGAACCCACTCTTCGACCAAACGCTGCCCCCCCAAAATAGCAAACACCGCAGAGAACAAAGCAGAGCCCACAAACAACCAGCAAACCATGGAGGTGGTTTTGGCGGTGAGGAACACGGCTTGCTTGATCTTCTCAAAGTCCAAAGTGCCTGCAGACCATGCCATGAGGAAAGCGCCAGCGGCACCCACAGCGGCAGACTCAGTGGCGGTGGTGATACCAAACAAAATGACGCCAAGAACAACGAAGGTCAAGATGCCCAATGGCATGACAGACCTCACCAACATGTTCAAGATTTCATATTGCTCAGCATCGAAATGCCAGTAGTAGTAGGCCAAAACACCCACTGCAAAAATACATGCAATGGCGAAGCCCATGTAGAAGCTTTCAGGCACAGGCTCAGTTTTGGGCGCATCGGAAGTGTCGCCATCGCCCAGCGCTTGAAGGGGTGATTCGCCTTCAGCTGGCTTGCCCTCTGATGTTTCTGCCCCTGGCGGCAATTGCACACCGTTGGCCACGCTTGTGGTGGATTCTTTCTCAGCCCCTGGTGGTTCTTGTACCCCTTGTGCACCTGGCGGCTCCTGCACACCCCCAGAGCCTGGTGGCTCTTGCACACCTCCAGAGCCTGGCGGTTCTTTCACGCCAGAAGATCCTGGAGGTTCTTGGACACCTGAAGATCCAGGGGGTTCCTGCACGCCTGAGCGCTCAGCAACAGGGGCAGCAGAGTTGCCAGCTTCTACGCCAGGCGGCAATGCAACGCCGTTGCCCTTTTCAGCCTGCATGGCAACTGCTTGTGCTGCCGCAATGTTGTCGGCTTGAGAATGAATAACCACATACCACCAGACCGCGCCCAAGGTGACAACGGTCATGAAGATGGGCACCAAGCTCATGAAGAAGCTTTTGGCAATGAATCCCCATGAAATAACCACGTTGTCTGCCGACTTGCGCAAAGCTTTAGCGGGAGACACAAAGGCTTGCATCAGCGCCAGCAAAAACTTGGACGAATAGTGGTATGCAATTTTTTGGACGGCCGGCGAAATGGCTGCGCGTGTTTGCTCAATAGGCAACTTAGGAGCCACCTTGGGATCGATCAAGACCCATGCAATGACATAAATGAGGTAGAGCGTGGCCAAGAAAAATCCTGGGAACATGGCCGCTGCATAGAGCTTCACAACAGACTGTCCTGCCACAGCGGCATACACAATGATCATGACCGAAGGCGGAATGAGAATACCCAAAGTACCGCCAGCCGTGATCACTCCGGCAGCCAAGCGGGTGTCATAACCCGCGTTCAACATAGCGCGCATGGCAAGCACGCCCATCAGCACCACCACAGCGCCTACTAAGCCGCTGGCAATGCCCCAGAAGGTACAAATGACCAGGGTGGCAACCGCCAAAGAACCCGGCAACTTGCGAAAAGCAAGTTGCACGCTGTGGAACATTTTGTCAACCAGTGCCCCTCGCTCCATGATGTAGCCCATGAGCACAAACAAGGGAATTGACAACAAGACGTCGTTGGTCATGGCACCAAAGGTGCGCTGAACCATGAGGTTGAAAACCTTGTTTTCAAACCAGGGGGCAGAAGGCTCGTAAAAAGCGGTGAAGCCAAACACCATGCCTAAGCCCATCAGGGTGAAGGCTGTTGGGAAACCCAACATGATCACCACAATGATGAGAGACAGCATCAAGAGGCCGAGTGCGGGATCGCTCATGCTTGGCCTCCTTTCGCGCGCTGGTGGGCTGATTCTTCAATGTTTTTGGCATTGGCAATGGCTTCGAGCGCCGCATCGTGGTCAACCAAGGTACTGTTGGCAAGTTGCTGTTCAACCACGTCAATTTCATCAGCATCTTTCAAGCGGGGGGTCCACTCACCAGTTCTAATACAAACAACGCAGCGAAAAATTTCAGCCACGCCTTGCATCAAGACGATGAAGCCAGCAAAAGGAATAATTGACTTGAAAGGGTAAAGTGGCAATGGATCGGCATTGAATGTTTGCTCATGGATGGCCCATGAATCTGCCGCGTAATTCCAGCCCGCCCAAGTGAGTGCAATGACGCCGGGGATGAAGAAAACAATGTACAAAACAAGGTCAAGCCATGCTTGTTTTTTGGGCTTGAAGCTGCCGTAGAAAAAGTCGCCGCGCACATGGCCATCTTGGCAAAGGGTGTAGGCACCGCCCATCATGAACAAAGTGCCATACATCATGTTGCTGGCATCAAAAATCCAGGCTGTAGGCGCATTCAAGGCATAGCGCTTGAAAACTTCAATCACCACCATCAACATGAGCCCGACAATGAGCCAGGCAAAAGTTTTACCTACCCACATGCTGATCTTGTCAGCCGTGTGCAGCAAAGTTTGCGTATTCATAAAAAACCGATAAAAAGGGAACCGACAAAAAGCAAAATACCCATCCTAGCTAGAACCAGGATGGGCAAGCCTCAGAAATAAGCAAGTATCTTAAGCTTTTTTGTTGAAGTAGCGGTTGTAAGCCATCTTGAAATCGACCATGTAGTCGTTCTGCCACTGGCCTGCGCGCTGAGCAAACGCCATTTGGGAGTCCATCACACGCTTGAAGAAGGGGTTTTCGGCGGATTTCTTGGCCACCACTTTGTCCCACGCATCCAACTGAGCTTTCAAAATGGCATCGGGTGTTTTGTAGAACTTGATTCCCTGCTTTTTCATTTCAGAGTAGTCCTTGGAATTGCGGTCAATGGCTTTCCAGCTCATTTCGGCAGAAGAAGCCTGAACAGCGTAATCAATGATGGACTTCAGTTCTGCGGGCAGAGCATTGAGCTTTCCCTTGTTGAACAAGATTTCAAACTGTTCGCCGCTTTGGTGGAAGCTTTGCAACATGCAGTTTTTAACCACGTCTGGGAAGCCCAAAATACGGTCAGAAGAGGCATTGTTGAATTCAGCGGCATCGATCAAACCACGATCGAGGGCCGGCACAATTTCGCCACCTGGCAATGGGTTAACGGAAGCGCCCAGCTCTGTAAAGATGTCAACGGCCAAGCCCACGGTGCGGTACTTCAGACCCTTCAAGTCTGCCACTTTGGCAATTGGCTTTTTAAACCAGCCCAGAGGCTGTGTGGGCATCGGGCCGTAAACGTAAGAGACCACGTCGATGTTCAAAGATTTGTAAATTTCTTCAAGCAGCTGCTTGCCGCCACCATAGTTGTGCCAAGACAGAACCATGTTTGGGTCCATGCCGAAGGCTGGGCCAGAGCCCCAAAGTGCCAAGGCTGAGCTCTTGCCATAGTGGTAAGCCAACACACCGTGGCCGCCGTCCAAAGTACCCTTGTTCACAGCGTCTAGCAATTGAAACGCAGGAACCACAGAGCCAGAAGGCAAGACTTCAATTTTCAAACGGCCACTGGCCATGTCATTGACCTTCTTGGCAAAATCATTGGCGTATTCGTGGAAGATGTCCTTGGCAGGCCATGTGCTTTGGAATCGCATGGTGACCGTGTCGGCCTTGGAAATCATGGGCGCAGACAGCGCACCAGCCGCAACGGCACCCTTCAAAAGGCCACGGCGGGAAGATGAGGTTTTCTTTTCAGTCATGTGTATCTCCTAATGTTGAATTCAGTGAAAGCCATCCAGCATAATGCTAGTAATCGATCAGACCGGGATTAGGGTAAATACTGAATTGGGGTCAATTTATTTGAAATTGTCACAAAAAAATCACGCAAAACCCTTACCCAAAATCGACTAATAAAACTCGTGCTATCGCACTTTCAAAACACAAAACGGATTAAAAAATGGAAGCCCAAGACACCGCCGAACTCATGGAGCAAAAAGCCCATGGCGACAAAAATCAAAACCGTTCAGCTCTGACCATCTCTATCTTGGCCATGGTATTGGCCATCGCCAGCTTAGGCGGCTCCAATGCCATGAAAGAGGCCACCCAAGAAAACATCTTGGCAGCCAATGCTTATGCCTTTTACCAAGCCAAAAACATTCGGCAAACTTCGATCAAAGTGGCCGCTGCCGATTTGGAATTGCAGTTGGCGCGCGAGCCCAACATGAACCCCGCTGCCAAGGCCTTGTTTGAAAAGAAAATAGAAGAATACAAAAAAACCTCTGATCGATATGAGTCCGAGCCAGAAACCAAAGAAGGCAAAAAAGAGTTGATGGCTCGCGCCAAAGCCCACGAGGCCACGCGCGATCACGCCATGCAACAAGACCCTTGGTTTGATTACGCAGAAGGCGCTTTGCAGATTGCCATCGTTTTGTTATCCGTTTCCATTGTGGCTTCCATGCCTGTGCTTTATTGGGCTGGAACAGTCTTAGGCGCACTTGGGTTTATTAGCACCGTCAACGGCTACTTCTTGTTTTTCTAATTTTTTTCTAATTTTTTCTAACCCTTCTTCCCTGATGCCTCCCTCACTTATAGAATCTATTGAATTTGTCCAAAAGTGCGAGACACCCTGGTCCCGTGATACCTCACCGCCATGGGGCATCCACGAAGCAGATCCGCCACCCTACAACCGCTTGTATGGTCCTGTGCATGGTCGTGGCCCTGTCTCTGGGGTCATTTTTCAAAAGCATCAGTTGGTTGCTCAATGGGGCGAACCACACAAAGCCGATCTCACCTTTAGCGTGGCCAAAACTTATTTGGCGTTGTTGGCTGGCTTGGCGTTTGATCAAGGCCTGATCAAAGACGTGCACACCCCTGTGATTCAACAATGCCCTGGTATTGGCTTTGAAGGTGAGCGCTTGTCGCGCATCACATGGCACCACCTTCTGCAGCAAACCAGCGAGTGGGAAGGCACCTGCCTTGGCATTTCAGAGCAAGTAGACCGTTACCGCTGGCTGGCTTATCAAACCGGCGAGGCCGATGGCATCAAAGGCGACCCCAGGCCACTGGGGCAGCCGGGCTCTAGATTTGAATACAACGACGTTCGCATCAACCAACTCTCCTTGGCCTTGTTGCACTTGTTCAAACGCCCGTTGCCAGAGGTTTTTGAAGAGTTTTTCCGCAAGCCTCTGGGCTGCTCGGATGAGTTTCAATGGGTTGGCTACGAACAAGGTTGGACGCAGGTGCAAGGCCAACGCATGATGTCTGTTCCGGGTGGCAGCCATTGGGGCGGCGGTATTTCAATTTCAGCCATGGACCAAGCCCTCATTGGCTTGATGCTCATGGGCAATGGCCTTTACAAGGGCCAACAAATACTTTCGGCCAAGTGGCTGCAGATGATGCAGCAGCCATGTGATGTAGCGCCCTACTACGGCTACCTCATTTGGCTCAACAAAGATGGTGCATTGTTCAAAGACGCACCCCGCAGTTCTTGGTTTGCCATTGGCGCCGGCTCCTCCATCACATGGGTCGACCCCCAACTAGAACTGGTTTGCATCCTGCGCTGGATTGATGCTGCCAAAACCAATGACTGTATTGCGCAGATCATGCAGGCTTTATAGACATCACTTTCAAGCAAAGCGAGGCCAGTTCGTCTTGGCAAATTAACTGGATGGCGTTTTCTTTGGCAAACTTGAGCGCCACCCCAGTTGGCAAACTCAGGCTAATGCAAGCTGCATACGAAGCCTCTTCTGAAATTTGCATAGCCTTTAAATCGCGCAAAACCTCAACGCCCAAGGTGGCCGCCTTCCAACGCTTGCAACTGACCAAAGTCACCCTGCCCAATTTTTCCAACTGCAGGTCTGCCGCCTTGGAGTTCAGCTGAGTCACGGTGAAGCCCTGCTGAACAAAGGCTTGCTCCATGATGGGTAAAAATTGTTTCCATGACATCTGGGCCAATTGGTCTAAAGCCATGGATACGCGTTCAGGAGATGGCTTGTCGCGCTGCCGCCAAGCGGCCATGATGCCCAACACGGCGAAGGGGAGTGAGCTGAGCATCCCAATAGCCCGAAAGGCCTCAGGCAGGAACACGCGCGCTAGCAGCAACAATACTGCAGCGATCAAAAAACTGTACCACCATGGGGAGCGCAACAAAATCGCAAAAAGCGATTTGTCTGACATTTTAAAATTCATGAATTGAATGGCAGGCTGAAATTCAGGCGCAGTATTTGGTCTTGCTTGCCACAACTGAATTACTTAGCAAACAAACTAGCAGGGTTTGCAAAGGCTTTGAACTCCACGGCATTGCCACAGGGGTCCAAGAAAAACATGGTGGCTTGCTCGCCCACTTGGCCCTTAAAACGAATGTGGGGTTCAATCACAAATTGGGTGCCGGCTTGTTTCAATTTGTCTGCAAGCACTTCCCACTGCCCCATTTCCATGACCAAGCCAAAGTGCCTGACGGGCACGTTGTCGCCATCGACGGCGCTGGTATTGTGATGCCCTGCTTCAGAAGGACTGAGGTGCGCCACAATTTGATGGCCATAAAAGTTGAAGTCGACCCACTCATCGCTAGAGCGTCCTTCAGAGCATCCTAGTAAGTCGCCATAAAAAGCCCTGGCTTTGGCCAAGGAAGTAACGGGGAATGCCAAGTGAAAAGGTTGCATGATGGTCTTTGATCAAATTCAAAAAAGCAATTTTGCCTCAAACCAGGGAGGCTTGAACAAACCCTGCTCGATTAATCCCTGCCTGATCAAGCTTCACGGACTCAAGTTTTAAGAGTCCGATTGAACAACTCAAGCGTTCGACCCCACGACAAGTCGGCAGCGGCTTGGTTGAATCTTGGGGTTGAGTTGTTGTGAAAGCCGTGCTGTGTGCCAGGGTAAAAATGGGCTTGTGCTTTGACGCCTTGAGCCTGTAAAGCGCCTTCATAGGCTGGCCATGTCGTATTGATTCGAGGATCTGTTTCGGCAAAATGCAAAACCAACTCGGCTTTGATTTTGCCCACTTTGTCTGCCGGTGCTGACAATCCATAATAAGGCGCGCCAGCCTGTACGGCATTGCCCAATTCTGCAGCCAACGCATTGGTCATGCCCCCGCCCCAGCAAAATCCGGTGATCCCCAATTTGCCTGAAGACAAGGCGTGGTTTTTGAGAAATACCGCACCATTGAGCATGTCGGTTTGGAGTTTGGCGGGGGTCAGGCTGTCTTGAAGTCGTTTGCCGTCTTCGTCGTTGCCAGGATAGCCTCCCAATGGGTAAAGCCCATCGGGTGCCAAGGCCAAGAAGCCTGCTGCTGCCAAGCGTCTGGCCACGTCTTCAATGTAAGGATTTAAGCCACGGTTTTCATGAATGACCAACACGGCCGGAAACTGTTTGGCGCTCGGTGATATCGGTTGCACCAAATAGCCCCTCATCTCACCAGAACTTCCGCCTTGGGAAGCATATTTCACATAACTGGCTTTGATGCGCGGATCGGTGAATGAAATGGTTTGAGCATTGGCATATCTTGGAAACAAAGCTTGCGCCATGGCCATACCACCCACCACCATGGCGGCCGCTTTGGCTAAAAATTCGCGCCGATCCATTGCACCATGACAATATTCGTCATACAGCGCATAGATTTGAGGGTCTATAGCTTGCGAGGGTATTCCTTGCGTGGATATTTTTTGAGTAGGCATTGTTTTTGTCATGTTGCGCTCCAGATTGACGGGGATGTTAAAGCAAACCTCATTGGCCTGCCAATCTCTGAACGGCTGAAAATGCCCAAAATTAAAATGATTTCACGATTGTTTATGA
>JAPLPO010000187.1 GCA_026400155.1 Burkholderiales bacterium
CGACCCTTAGGGCCCAAAGTTACTTTGACCGCGTTGGCCAAAATGTTCACGCCTTCAACCATGCGTGCGCGGGCTTCGCCGCCGAAAATTACGTCTTTTGCTGCCATTTGAATTTCTCCGATTTAAAAATTACTCGACGACCGCGAACAGGTCTTCTTCTTTCATGACCAACAGCTCATCGCCCATCACCTTGACGGTTTGGCCGCTGTACTTGCCGAACAACACGCGGTCGCCGACTTTCACGTTCATGGCCAACACTTCGCCTTTGTCATTGCGCTTGCCTGGGCCAACGGCCAAGACTTCGCCTTGATCGGGCTTTTCAGCAGCTGCATCAGGAATGACGATGCCAGAGGCTGTTTTGGTTTCGCTTTCGACACGTTTGACGATCACGCGATCGCCGAGAGGACGCAGTTTCATTGGATCTCCTAAATATGAAACAAGGTTAAAAACAAAAAGTATTCAAAATTGAATACTTAAGGGTTCTTTGGAGGGTGCTGAAGTTGTTAGCACTCATCTCCTGCGAGTGCTAATGATAAGGGTGTTTGCGAGTATTTCAATAGGGCTCTTGAAAAATGAGTGATTCTCAAAGGGGTTATTTAATTCAAGTCCCCGCCAAACTTGCCCAAGCTTAGGCTACTGGCAAAAAACCACCCTTAGCGCGAAGCGCAGCCTGCTCTGGGCTGGTCAATAGATCGATCATGGCTTGCGCTTGTGCCGCACAGGTGCTGGTCGAGCGCACACCAGCGGTGTACATGGTGGCCAATTCAAACTCCAGCGGCAAGTTGGCCACCAAATCAATGCCTGGTGTGATCAAAATTTCGGTCACTTGGGTGGAACCAATCACGTGAGGGTCATCGGACGCCGCCATGGCATTCATGGCCGCGTTGCCATTTGGGTAGGTGTGCAGTTTGCTGGCCACTGTGCCTGCAATGCCCAAACCTGTGAGTACTTTCATGAAGTGAATGCCCGCCGTGGCCAATTGCGGATCGGGCATGTAAATGCCTGTGGCGGCCAGCATGGCCGCTTTGAGTTGCTCGGCCGTTTCAACTTGAGGCCAGGGCGTACCGTGCTTCACAGCCACACCCGTTTTAACGGGTCCCAGATGGCGTGCACTGCCCGCCAACACATGCCCCGAAGCACTCAGTTGTTCAATGAGTGCCGCGGTCAAAATGACCACATCGCAAGGAGCACCCTCCAGCAGCTTTTGTTTCATCAAGCCCACAGCACCAAAGGTGCAAGAGAGTTGCGTGTCGGTGGTTTGTTCAATGGAGGGCTTGAGCGACGTGACCAAGCCCTGAGCGGCGCCGCCACTCAGCAGATGAATAAAACGTGTCAAAGCATCAATCCAATTTGATGTTGGCCGTCTTGATCACTGTTGCCCATTTGGCAATGTCATCTTGTAAATATTTGTCAAACTGTGTGGGGTTCAAAATGATGGGCACAGCGCCTTGCTTGGCCCACTGTTGTTTGACGTCGGCTTGAGAGGAAATTTTGGACACAGCTTCATTGAGCCTGTCGACAATGGCTTTGGGCGTGCCTTTGGGCGCCATCAAACCAAGCCAAATGGTGGCCTCATAACCTGCCACACCATTTTCGTTCAGGGTGGGTACATCGGGCAGCACATCGGAGCGAACTCTGCCAGTGGTGCCAACCGCTTTCACTTTGCCAGCTTTGACTTGCTCGGTCATGGTGGTGACGGCATCGAACATCATGTCCACCTGGCCAGCCAGTACATCGGTGCGAGCACCTGAGCTGCCTTTGTAGGGCACATGCACCACATCAATCTTGGCCAAACTTTTGAACAACTCGCCGGCCATGTGGTAGGGGGTGCCTGGGCCAGAAGAGGCGTAGTTCAATTTGCCGGGTTGGGCTCTGGCCACGCGAATGACATCGGCCAAGGTGTTCATGCCCTTGCTGGGGTTGACCACCAAAACCAAGTCAGAGTAGTTGATGGGGGCCACACCGACAAAGTCTTTCATGAGTCCGTAAGGCTTGTTGGGAATCAGTGTTTCATTGACGGTTTGTGTGTTGGACATCAACAGCAAGGTGTAGCCATCGGGTGCTGCTTTGGCGGCCAAGTCGGTGCCAATGACAGAGCCCGCGCCAGGCTTGTTGTCGACCACAAATGTTTGTCCCAAGCTGTCTTGCAAGCGTTGCGCCATGAAACGCGCATAGTTGTCGGCTGGGCCACCCGTGGCAAAGGGCACCACAATTTTGACGGGGCGAGTGGGGTAGTTTTGCGCGTGCGCTTGTTGCGACAGAAAAATGCCAGTACCAATGAACAAGAGGCCAGCCAAAGCGGCCACCAAGGTACGGCGTTTTTGGGTTTGAAGTTTGACCGCTTGAGAGGTTTGTGGGGTATTCATTGTTTTCATGGGTATCTCCAAATTTAAATTGATTTTTTATTCCACTTTGCCAATTTTCTTGACCACATCGGTCATGCGTCTGGCATCTGCTTGAACGTATTTTTCAAACTCGGGGCTGTCTAAGTACTGCACAGGGCTGCCCGTGTTTTGAATGATGTCTCGTGCTTTGCTGTCTTGAGCGGCCACTTTGGCGGCGGCACGCAAGCGTTGCGCAATGGGCTCTGGGGTGCCGCTGGGAATGAACAAGCCCGACCATTGGGCATACTCTGCATTGAAGCCCAAATCTTTCAAGCTGCTCACATCGGGCATGGACGCCAAGCTGCCATTGCCCCAATGACCCAAAACACGAATCTTGCCGGCTTTGACGTGCTGCAGGACGGTAGCGGGGCCTGTGGACAAGGCGTCAATTTGACCGCCCAGCATGGCCACCACGGCAGGACCTGCACCCGTGAAGGGAATGTGCGTCATTTTGATGCCGGCTGTTTGCGCCAAAATTTCCATAGGCACATGCATGGTGCCGTAGTTGCCGGAAGAGCCATAGTTGATGGCACCTGGTCGTTTGCGGGCATCTTCAACGAAATCTTTGACAGTTTTCCAAGGCGAGTCGGCGCGCACTGCCAAGACGGTGGGGTCGGCGGTATAACGCGCAATGGGGCGCAACTCGTTCAATAAAAACATCGGGTTGCGGCCCAGCAAAGCGTCGGCCTCGGGAATGACTGTTAAGGACGACAAGGCCAAGAGGACGGTGTAGCCATCGGGCTTGGCGCGCGCGGCCACCCCCATGCCAATGCCACCACCGGCACCGCCTCGGTTTTCAATGACCACGGGCTGGCCCAATTCACGGCTCATGGCTTCTGCCACAGGGCGGGCCACAATGTCGGCCAAGCCGCCAGGGGGGAAAGGCACAATCATGGTGATGGATTTGATGGGGTAAGCTGCCGTTTGAGCCAGCGCATTGGCCGACAAACTCAAATTCAAACCCAAGTTCAAACAGAGGCCACCTAAGAGGGTGGCTGTGGTGCCCAACAGTTGGCGCCGAGTGGCAAGTGCGGGCTGTGAGGATGGGAACAATTTCATGAAGTCTCCTGCGGTGTAAGTCGGTTCTAAGCGGCTTCTTTAGTCACTCTTTGATTAGCCCTTAGGCCTTTGAGTGCACTCTAACACTGCGCTTTCTTTTCTGCATGAACCTATGTCACAAGAGGCCATCGCACAGTGAATTGGGCTCACCGCCAGAATTTGCACAAAGCGTCACAATAGCGGCTGATTCAACCTTCACTTTGAGTGCCTCAACATGCGTATTGCTGCTTTCTTTTACCAAGACCAACCTCACGTGGGCTTGGTCTCTCCAGATTCAAACTCGGTGACCCCCTTCGATTTGTCTTTGGCCGATCGCGAACTGGGCGCCCTCACATTGGTCGATGCCTTGTCGCGCGGTGAAGCCTTGCCAGCGCAAGGCGCGCCCATTGCACTGAAAGATGTGCAATTGCGCGCTCCCTTGCCACACCCCCGGCGCAACATTTTTTGCGTGGGTAAAAACTACCACGCACACGCCAAAGAATTTGCGCGCAGTGGCTTCGACAGCAGTGCCAAAGCAGGGGGTGAGATTCCCGCCGAGCCCATCATCTTTACCAAAGTGCCCGAGTGCGTCATTGCCACGGGCGAGGCCATCGAGATGCCCAAAGTGTCAACTGCCATTGACTACGAAGCTGAGTTGGCCGTGATCATTGGCCAAGGCGGCAAAGGCATCACCAAGGCCGACGCCATGAAGCACGTGTGGGGTTACACCATCGTCAACGACGTGACCGCGCGCGATTGGCAAAACAAGCACATGCAATGGCACATGGGCAAGTCCTTTGACACCTTCTGCCCCATGGGCCCTTGGTTGGTAAGCGCCGACGAAATGGACGGCACCAACACTCACGTGCGCTGCTACGTAAACGGCGAAGAGCGCCAAAACGCCGCTACCCCCGATTTGATTTTTGACATTCCCACCCTCATCGAAACTTTGAGCGCAGGCATTACCTTGTACCCTGGCGATGTCATTGCCACAGGCACGCCCGTGGGTGTGGGCATTGGCTTCACACCGCCCAAATATTTAAAGGCGGGCGATGTGGTGCGAGTCGAAATTGACGGGATTGGCGTTTTAGAAAATCCCGTCAAATAACACGCAGTGTGGCGGCCAGGTTCGTGCGTTCCCAAGTGAAGTTAGGTTCGTCACGGCCAAAGTGTCCGTACGCTGCCGTCTTGCTGTAGATGGGGCGCAACAGGTCGAGCATTTGAATGATGCCCTTAGGACGCAAGTCAAAGTGCTCGTTCACCAACGCGGCAATCTTGTCGTCAGAAATCACGCCAGTGCCTTCGGTGTTGATGGTGATGTTCATGGGGCGTGCCACACCAATGGCGTAGGCCACTTGAATTTGGCACTTAGTGGCCAAACCGGCCGCCACAATGTTCTTGGCCACATAACGCGCGGCATAAGCAGCAGAGCGGTCAACCTTCGATGGGTCTTTGCCTGAGAAAGCACCGCCGCCGTGTGGGCAAGCACCGCCGTAGGTATCCACAATGATCTTGCGACCTGTTAAGCCGCAATCGCCCTGAGGACCACCAATGACAAAGCGGCCTGTGGGGTTGATCAGGTACTTGGTGTCTTGCAACCACTCTTTGGGCAACACAGGCTTGATGATCTCTTCAATGATCGCTTCGTTGAAGCTGGCCTTCATCTTGGTAGACGATTCGCTTTGGTCGGGGCTGTGCTGAGTGGACAACACCACGGTGTCAATGCTGTGGGGCTTGCCGTCCACATAACGCATGGTCACTTGGCTCTTGGCATCGGGGCGAAGGAAAGGCAAACGGCCGTCTTTGCGCAGCTGAGCTTGACGCTCCACCAAACGGTGCGCGTAGTAAATGGGCGCAGGCATGAGGTCGGGGGTTTCGCTGCAGGCATAGCCGAACATCAAGCCTTGGTCGCCAGCACCTGTGTTCAGGTGATCGTCAGAGGCGTGGTCCACACCTTGGGCAATTTCATTCGATTGCTTGTCGTAGCAAACCATGACGGCACAGCCTTTGTAGTCAATGCCGTATTCGGTGTTGTCGTAGCCAATGCGCTTGATGGTGTCGCGCGCTACTTGGATGTAGTCGACGTGGGCGTTGGTGGTAATTTCTCCAGCCAAAACCACCAAGCCGGTGTTGGTGAGGGTTTCAGCGGCTACGCGGCTTCTGGGGTCTTGTTCAAAAATAGCGTCGAGAATGGCGTCTGAGATTTGATCGGCAACCTTGTCGGGGTGGCCTTCGGACACAGATTCTGAGGTGAAAAGATAGTTGTTCGCCATGAGGGTTCTCCTGTAAGTTTGGCATGCATGTTGATCTGCGCTGCCAGATGCTTTGGGGCCTCGGCGAACGCTTTAGCAGATTTGTCCGAAGACAAGGCACAATCTGAGGCATGCGGTGCATGACCGAGCAGATGGTGCGTGTCGCCCTGCAAGTTGCTCTAGTTAACTCAGCGACCCAAGAAGTTTACCAAATTTAAAATGATCTTTTGGTTTCGTTTTTTTTCCCATTGGCCTTTGTGGGCTTTGCATGCCATTGGCCAGGCCATTGGTTGGTTGGCTTGGCTGTTCTCGCCCACGTACCGCCAACGGTTTTCTGACAATGTCAACACGGCTGGCTTGCAATTTTCCCAAGTGCGAGGCGCAGTCGGGCAGGCTGGTTCCATGTCCACCGAATTGCCGCGCTTGTGGATGGGCAAAAGCCCTGCCGTGGTTTGGACAGAGGGGTCTCTGGCCTGTGTTGATGCAGCCTATGCCGCAGGGCATGGGGTTTTGTTTTTAACGCCACACCTGGGTTGCTTTGAAGTAACTGCACAAGCATTGACTGCTTCGTTCAGTGCCAAGTTTGGGCCCTTGACGGTGCTGTTTCGGCCCTCACGCAAAGAGGGTTTGGGTCAAGTGATGGAAGCCACGCGTGCCAGGCCTGGCTTGGAAACTGCGCCCACCACATTGGCAGGTGTTCGGCAAATGATCAAAGCGCTGCGTGCGGGTAGAGCGGTGGGCCTGCTGCCCGATCAAGTACCGCCCCTAGGCATGGGACAGTGGACGCCCTTTTTTGGCAAGCCTGCTTACACCATGACATTGGCAGCCAGACTGGCTTTGCAAACGGGTGCCAAACTCATGGTGATTTGGGGTGAACGCCTGCCTTGGGGGCAAGGCTATCGCATTCATGCCAGTGAACTCAACACCCCAGAAGCAGCCGATGTCGATGTGCTGGTTTTGCAAATCAACCAAGCCATGGAGCGCTTGATTTTGTCGCGCCCTGATCAGTACCTGTGGGGCTACGCTCGCTACAAACAGCCGCGGCAGGAGTCCACCGCGTGAAGTCTTTGTTTGTGGGCTTGATGCGCTGGCTGTCGCGCATGCCTTTAAAAGGTATTCGGGTGTTGGGCCATGGTTTGGGCTGGCTGCTTTGGGTTTTGTTGAGCAACCGACGACACATCGTGCAAACCAATTTGACGCTGTGCTTTGCAGAAAAATCAAATCAAGAAATCAAGCAACTCACGCGTGCGCATTTTGTGCAGTTCGCGCAATCATTGCTCGACCGATCGTGGCTGTGGCATGCGCCTTTGCAGCTGGTTGAATCGCGTTTGAAATGGGTTGGGTCCGCTGCTGCTCTTTCTCAATTGGATGCCGATGGCCCGAAAATTATTTTGGCTCCCCATTTTGTGGGGTTGGATGCGGGTGGCATGGCTCTCACCTTAAGAGCCAACAAACCGGTGGCCTTTATTTTTGTTCCGCAACACAACAAAGTGATGGACGAGTGGGTGACTGAAGGACGCCAACGCACCGGCAATGTGAAGCCTTATTTCCGTCGAGAAGGTGTGAAACAAATCATGAGTGGCTTGCGGCAGGGAGAGATGCTGCACTTGTCACCCGATATGGATTTTGGTCCCGAAGAGTCCATCTTTGTGTCCTTCATGGGCGTGAACGCTGCAACGGTGCCATCCTTACCAAGATTTGCACGACTGGGTCGGGCGCAAGTTCTGACCCTGGTCACGCGCATGACGCCTGAGGGCTATGAAATCGAATTGGAAGAGGCTTGGCGCGAATTCCCAAGCGATGATTTAAGGGCCGATACGATTCGAATGAACGAGGCAATTGAGAAGGCTGTTCGCCGCTCACCCTCGCAATATTATTGGGTGCACAAGCGCTTTAAAACGCGCCCCGAAGGCGAGAAGTCGGTTTACAAAAACGCCGTGATTTCTCGCTGAACGCGCTCGGGTTGTTCGTGCACCACCCAGTGCGAGGCATTTGCAATGGGCACATAAGTGAGCTTGGGAATAAAGGCATCCAAGCCCTCATTCAAGCTGGGCAGCAGCGCCACATCTTGCATGCCCCAAAGTAACAAAGTTGGCACTGAAATGTGCAACATGTCGTCTGACAAAGACAATTTTTGCAGGTCTTGTTGGCCGGCTTGGTTGGGTTTAAGAGGCGATGCCACATAAAAATTGAGGCCGCCCTGCAAGCCATGTGACCACGCCGCTTTGTACTTAGCCTTCACTTCAGAAGTGAGCCAAGTGGGCAGAAGGCCTTTTTCAAAGAATTCAAAAAGCTTTTCAAATTCATGGGCACTGAGCTCTTGCGCTGCTTGCGGCTCGCAAAAATAATTCATGTAAGCGCTGGCTGCAATTTGCGCTGAGTTGTCTTTCAAATCGCGCAAAAAAGTACCTGGGTGTGGCGAGTTGATGATGACGAGTTTGCGCATGGCCTGCGGCATTTGATTGGCCAAGTTCCAAGCCACGCCACCCCCCCAGTCGTGGGCTATCAAAGCATGTAAAGGGGACGTGGCCGATTCAATTTGAATGAGGGCGGCAATGTCTTGCACCATAAATTTGGCCCGGTAGGCAGACACTTCGGTGGGCTGGCTTGACTTTTCATAGCCCCGCAAATTGGGTGCCACACAGCGGTAGCCGCCGTTTTCGGAATTGGAAAAATGCAGCAGCATCTCGTCCCACACAAAAGCCGCTTCAGGAAAGCCGTGCAAGAACATCAACACGGGTGCGCCTTTCGGCCCAGCGGCACGGCAACTCAATTGAATGCCATGGGGCAAGGCCTGCTGCCAAGTTTCAATCATGCGTGTCACTCGCTTCTTGCGTGTCACCCGCTTCATGCGTCCAATCCCACATCAATTGGGCCAAGTCTTCAACGCCTTGTTTTTTCAGCGCCGAGAAAAGTTTGGCTTGGCCGCCCCCCGCTTGCAATTTGGCAATGGACAAGGCCTTGGTACCTTCGGCGCGGGTTAGTTTGTCGGCTTTGGTGAGCAGCACCAAAAAGTTCAGGCCCTCTTCAACCCGGGGGCGGATGACTTCAAGCAGCACCTCGTCGAGTTCGGTCATGCCAAGACGGGGGTCGCACAACAACACAATGCCTTTGAGGTTTTCCCGTGTGACCAAATAGTTGGCCATGACTTTTTGCCAGCGCAACTTGTCTTGTTTGGGAACGGCTGCATAGCCATACCCCGGCAAATCGGCCAAAACGGCATCTGTCAACCCTTGTTTGCCCAAGGCAAACAAGTTGATGTGCTGAGTGCGTCCTGGTTTTTTGGAGGCAAAAGCAAGCTGTTTTTGCTGGGTGAGGGTGTTGATACAGGTAGATTTGCCGGCGTTGGAGCGGCCCACAAAAGCAATTTCTGGCACATCCAAGGCAGGCAGGTGAAAGAGTTCGGCCGCCGTGGTTAAAAAGCGAGCGGTGTGCATCCAGCCCATGGGGGTAATGGCCTTGGCTTCCGTTAATTCAGGCAATGTCCCTGCTTTGGCAGGTGTCTTCCTGGTTTTGGCAGGCGCTGAAGGCTTCGCTTTAAGGGCTGAGGCGGGACTATTTTTGGTGGCCATTCGGGTCAAACTTGAGGGGCGCCAGAAATGGCGCTAGCAGGCATTGTAGAATCTCATGGTTTTGCGCCTACTATTTCGGATGTCGACCATGAAGTCAATGACTCAATTTTTCTTCGCTGCCCTCACCTCAACCCTGATGGCTGGTTCAGTTTTGGCCGCAACGCCAGCGCCGAAGGCTGAAAAGCCAGATTTGGCCAAAGGCGAAGCCATTGTGGGCGGTGTTTGCGCTGCATGCCATATGGCAGATGGCAACTCAACCACCCCCGTCAACCCCAAATTGGCTCAGCAGCACCCTGAATACACCATCAAGCAATTGCAAGAGTTCAAATCTGGCAAGCGCGCCAATGCGGTCATGATGGGCTTTGCCATGCAACTGAGCGATGCAGACATGCGCAATGTGGCCTATTTCTTGGCCAGCAAACCGGCCAAGCCCGGTTTTGCCAAAGAGAAAGAGACCGTTGCGTTGGGTGAAAAGATTTACCGCGGTGGCATTGCCGACCGTCAAATTGCGGCCTGCGCAGGTTGCCATAGCCCGAATGGTTCAGGCATGCCTTCGCAATACCCTCGCTTGTCGGGCCAACACGCCGACTACACCGCCAGCCAACTGACACAATTCCGCGATGGCATTCGCAAAAACAATTTGCAAATGACCCAAGTGGCCGCCAAATTGAACGACCGTGAAATCAAGGCGGTTTCAGACTACATTGCAGGTTTGCGCTAAAAGCATCCAAAGAGCCAGCGCTCCTCTGCACCAAATGGGCCTTCTGGGCCCTTTTTTTTGGCCGTTCTTAACCCTTGCCAAGACGGGGTTATGGCTGAAGTTTTCCAATGCTTCATCTACTTTGAAAGTTAGCCATGCTGATTCGCACCCAACAAGATGGATTCATTCACCCCTTCAGCAGCGAAATCACTTCGCCAGAGGTGTATGCCAACCGGCGTCAGTTGCTCCGTCAATGGTCTGCAGGTGCAGCGGCCTTGGGCATGGGTTCTTGGGCGCAACGAGAGGCCTTTGCACAAGGCGGTTCTGCCGCCGTGAAATTGGCGGCACTGCCTGCAACTCAGTCTGGCATTCAAGGCGCCATGACCCTTGAGAAAGTGACCTCTTACAAAGATGCCACAAGCTACAACAACTTCTACGAATTTGGTCTCGATAAATCAGATCCTGCGCGCTATGCCCATACCTTGAAAACGACACCTTGGTCGATTGAAGTGGAAGGCTTGGTGAAAAAACCCACCCGATTCAATTTGGAAGATGTCATGAAATGGGGCGCGATGCAGGAGCGTATTTACCGCTTGCGATGCGTGGAAGGCTGGTCGATGGTGATTCCGTGGATTGGCTATTCTTTGTCCGATTTGATCAAGCGCGTTGAGCCTTTGCCCAGCGCCAAGTTTGTCGAGTTTGTGACCCAGGTTGACCCTCAAACCATGCCCGGCCTGCGCAGTGGCTACATCGATTGGCCCTTCACCGAAGGCTTGCGCATGGACGAAGCCATGCACCCCTTGAGCTTGTTGAGTTTTGGCATGTATGGCGAAGTGATGCCCAAACAAAATGGCGCACCAGTTCGCTTGGTGGTGCCATGGAAGTACGGATTTAAAAGTGGCAAAAGCATTGTCAAAATTCGCTTCGTGGAAAAACAACCCATGGTGTCATGGGCCAAAGCTGCGCCACAAGAATATGGTTTTTACTCCAACGTGAACCCATCAGTGGACCATCCCCGTTGGAGTCAAGCCATGGAGCGGCGCATTCGCGAAGGGGGCTTGCTTGAAAAAAAGCGCAAGACACTCATGTTCAATGGCTATGAAGCCCAAGTGGCCTCACTCTATGCAGGCATGGATCTGAACAAGAACTTTTGATGCTGCGAGATGTACTGCGCAAACCCTTCGTCAAGCAGGGCTTGGTGTTGGTATCACTCTTGCCTTTTGCTTGGCTTTTTGCCTCTGCATTGCTTGATCAGTTGGGCCCCAATCCTGCCGAATATTTAATTCGTGCCACTGGCGAATGGGCCTTGCGATTTTTGTGCATCACGCTGCTGATCACGCCAATGCGCGTGACCTTGAAAATGCCGGAGTGGCTTCTGTTTCGGCGCAGTTTGGGCTTGTTGACTTTTTTCTACGCTGTCCTGCATGCCGTGTGCTACAGCTTGTTTGACATGGGATTGGCGTGGAATGACATCTGGGTCGATATCATCCAGCGGCCTTTCATTGCTGTGGGTTTTGCAGCTGCTGTGCTGCTGAGCTTGCTGGCAGCTACCTCTTCCAATCGGGTCATCAAAAAGATGGGTGTGGTGCGTTGGCGAATCTTGCACCGCTGTGTTTATGCCATTGCGGCCTTGGCCATGTTGCATTTCTTTTGGATGCGCTCAGGCAAAAGAAACTTCGATGAGGTGATTGTCTATGGCGCCATACTGAGCGCCTTGTTGGGCTGGCGAGTTTGGCACGCCGTGCAAACCAGACGCGCCAAAATACAGGCTTAAAACCAATTTGATTTTTTATTCAAGGCACCAAGTGTTCGCCAACAAAAGTGTCGGCCGGTGTTTCGCGGTGGCGAATCAAATGCACTTGATGGCCGTCGATCAACACTTCTGCTGCACGTCCTCGGGTGTTGTAGTTGCTTGCCATGCTCATGCAATAAGCACCGGCGGACAACACAGCCAAGGTGTCGCCTGCTTGTACATTGAGTTGGCGATCGCGGCCAATCCAATCGCCGCTTTCACACACAGGGCCCACCACATCCACCAGGGTTGTGGCACCCGCGCGGGGGCTAACAGGCACAATTTGGTGAAAGGCTTGGTACATGGCAGGGCGAGGCAAATCGTTCATGGCTGCATCAATGATGCAGAAATTCTTTTGCTCACCCGGCTTCATAAACACCACGTCTGACAAGCACACGCCCGCATTGCCCACCAAGGAGCGGCCTGGCTCAATCATGAGCTGACGATGGCCATACCCGCGCGCGTCCAACTTGGCCAGCAATTGTTGCCACAAGGTGTCGGCGGCAGGTGGTGTATCGCCGTTGTAGTCAATGCCCAAACCGCCACCAAAATCAATGTGGTGAATGGGCACGCCAGCCGCTTCAATGTCGGACACCAAATCTAGAATTCGATCCATGGCATCCAAGTAAGGGGTGGCCTCTGTTATTTGCGAGCCAATGTGGCAATCAATGCCCACCACGGCCAAGCCCGGCAAAGCGGCTGCACGCAGGTAAGTTTGCACAGCGCTTTCGTGCGCAACACCAAATTTATTGCCTTTCAGGCCCGTCGAAATGTAGGGGTGGGTCTTGGGGTCTACGTTAGGGTTCACGCGCAAACTGACGGGTGCTTTTTTGCCAAGCATCAAGGCGACATCATTGAGCACTTCCAGTTCTGCTTCGCTTTCTACATTGAAGCAACCAATCCCAAGCTCGAGGGCTTGCTGCATTTCGGCGCGTGTTTTGCCAACCCCTGAGAAAATGATTTTCTCGGGTGTTCCGCCGGCTGCCAAAACGCGGGCCAATTCGCCTCCCGACACAATGTCAAAACCACATCCAGCTTTGGCAAAGACCTGAAGTACCGCCAAATTGGAGTTGGCTTTCATGGCGTAGCAAATTTGAACTTTGCGACCTGCAAAGCCGCGCTGGTAAGCCGCCAAGGCAGACAGCATGGCCGCCTTGGAGTAAGCAAAAACAGGCGTGCCATATTGGGCTGCCACATCGGCCAGCTTCACGTCCTCCATGCACAAGGTGTTGGCTTGGTAAGCAATGTGAGGCTGTCCAGGAAGGGTGTTGGCGTTCATGGTTTGGAGGCGGGAAGATTCAGGGGAGCTGGGGTTAAAGTTTGCAACAAACTGGCGCGATCAGCAGCCAAGGGATCTTGGGGATGCACCAAGGGCCCTTTTTGACCGCATGCCGTCAAAGCCACCGCACAAACCCCAAGGCTTTGGGCAAGGACTAAAATTCTCAATACTTTGAACATGTCACGGATTGTAATGACCGACCTTGAATTTCTGGATACCGCTGAACGTCTTTTGTCTCGGATTGAGACCAGTTGCGATCGAATCAACGACGAAACCGATGCCGACATCGACAACCAACGGGTGGGCGGCATGATTACCA
The DNA here is from genome assembly GCA_026400155.1 of Burkholderiales bacterium. Taxonomy (GTDB): domain Bacteria; phylum Pseudomonadota; class Gammaproteobacteria; order Burkholderiales; family Burkholderiaceae_C; genus Limnohabitans_A. The sequence goes on from JAPLPO010000187.1 coordinate 13,337, forward strand.
TCACCTTCAGCAATCGCAGTCAGATCATTGTGAACTTGCAAAAACCCTTGCATGAAGTGTGGCTGGCCGCCAAGTCAGGGGGCTACCATTACAAATACAAAGATGGTGCCTGGCAGGACACCAAAGGCGAGGGTGAGTTTTTTGAAAATCTCTCCCGCTTTGGCTCTGCACAGTCGGGCGTCAAGCTTCAATTTTAAGAAGCCCAACTCAATTTCTGAACAGATCGAGAATTCGTTTTTTCTCGTCGGGTTCTGGCAGGCTTCCACCCTTTTCGTTGCCCAAGCCTAGGCTGGTCACACCACCGCCTCTGGCATATTCGTCAAAGTACCACTCACCGTTGACGTAGACCACGCCTTCAGGGGCGATGGCGTCCATCACTGGCATGTTTTTGAGGGCAGTTTCCATGAAGCTGATCCACACGGGCAAGCTCAAGCCGCCGCCAGTTTCACGATCGCCCAGCTTGCGAGGCGTGTCGTAGCCAATCCAAACCACGGCTGCCAAATTGCGGTGATAGCCTGCAAACCAAGCATCCATCGAGTCGTTGGTGGTGCCGGTTTTGCCGTAAATGTCGTCACGCTTCAGGGCAACGCGGGCTTTGGCCGCCGTGCCGGAGCGCGTAACCTCTTGCAGCAAACTGGTCATCACAAATGCGTTGCGAGACGAAATGGCGCGATCGGCTTCATCGACCGCTTGTGCCGGACTGTCCACCAAAACTTTGCCTTTTTGGTCTGTCACGCGCGTGATCACGTGGGGTTGCACGCGCATGCCGCCATTGGCAAAGACCGAGTAGCCGGTAGCCATTTGCATGGGTGTGACTGAGCCTGCGCCAAGAGCCATGGTGAGGTAGGCGGGGTGTTTGTCTTCGTCAAAGCCAAATTTGGTGACCCATTCTTGGGCATTGCGGGTGCCCACAGACTGCAAGATGCGAATGGAAACCATGTTCTTTGATTTGGCCAAACCTCTGCGAACGCTCATCGGTCCTTCAAAAGTACCGTCGTAGTTTTTGGGCTCCCAAGCTTGACCGCCTGTGACCCCAGCGTCAAAAAACAGCGGCCCATCGTTCACCATGGTTGCAGGAGTGAAGCCCTTTTCCAAGGCAGCCGAGTAGATAAACGGCTTGAAGCTTGAGCCAGGTTGACGCCAAGCTTGAATCACGTGGTTGAATTTGTTCTTGGCAAAATCAAACCCCCCCACCAGTGCTCTAACAGAACCATCTTTCGGATTGATGGCCACCAATGCACCTTCAACTTCAGGCAATTGGGTAATTTCCCAAGTTCCTTTGGGCGTTTGAACCACCCGAATTACTGCGCCGCGTTTGATTCGGATGTTGGGACCCGCCTTGTCGGAGAGGCCAGACTGCGCTGGCTTCAGGCCATCGCCCGTGATTTCGAGTTGTTCTCCGTTTTGTCTCACAGCCACAATTTTCTTGGGGCCAGCTTCCAAGACCACCGCTGACATGACATCGCCGTTGTCGGGATGGTCGTCCAGCACATCATCAATAGCTTCTTCCATTTCCTTGGGTGCAGTTGGCAGCTCGATGAATTTTTCGGGACCGCGATACACCTGACGGCGCTCAAAGTCCATGATGCCTTGACGCAAAGCTTGGTAGGCAGCGATTTGTTCAGTCGATTGCAAGGTGGTGTAAACGTTCAGGCCGCGCGTGTAAGTCTCTTGGCCATACTGTGCAAACATCATTTGACGCACTGTTTCTGCCACATACTCCGCATGAATTCGACCCTTGTCGCTGTTGGGTCGAATGCGCAGCGGCTCGGCCTTGGCTTCGGTGGCTTGCTTGGCTGTGATAAAGCCGTTTTCTTCCATGCGCTCAATGATGTACAACTGCCGTGAGCGAGCCCGTTTGGGATTGCTGATGGGATTGTATGCAGAGGGTGCTTTGGGCAAGCCAGCCAACATGGCAGCTTCTGCAATGCTGATGTCTTTGAGCGGTTTGCCGAAATAGGTTTCGGCTGCAGAAGCAAATCCGTAGGCCCTGTTACCCAAGAAAATTTGATTCATGTAAATCTCGAGAATTTGATCTTTGGTGAGCAAATGTTCGAGTTTGAAGGTGAGCAAAATTTCATAAATTTTGCGGGTGTATGTTTTTTCGGTTGACAAGTAAACATTGCGTGCAACTTGCATGGTGATGGTGGATGCACCTTGGCTCTTGCGCTTGCTCAAGTTGGCAATGCCAGCCCTAATGAGGCCCAAATAGTCCAGACCGCCGTGTTGGTAAAAGCGTGCATCTTCAATCGACAGCACGGCGTCTTTCATCACTTGTGGAATTTCTTTGATGGGTGTGAGATTGCGCCGCTCTTCACCAAATTCGCCCATTAGCACGCCGTCAGCGGTGTAAACGCGCAGCGGTAACTTGGGGCGGTAATCGGCCAAATCAGAGATATCGGGAAGTTGGGGATAGGCCATAACCATGGCCACGCCCACCACCATCAAGATTGACATCAAACCCGCAACCACCAGACCCCCTGCCCAAAGACAAGCACGCAGCGCCCAATGCAATCGGGGCGATTCAATCAAATCTGGCTGTTGAGGTGAGTTTGCGTTGGATTTTTTGGACATGGATGAAGCGGGAAAAACCGCTGACCGCATTATAAAAAACTGCTGGGCTGGGCAGATGGCAGATTTTGAAGGTTGCAGAAAGCAACTCAATTGTTAGGAATTGTAGTCCTTTCAAATCGGAATCGTGTGTTCAATCAAAGCACTGTTCCCCGACCCTGAAAGATCATCCGTGCTGCCCACCCTCACACTTTGGCCTGCCGCGCCTTTGCGGTTTGTTGTAAGCGCTGTATGTGTGCCTTCAGAGGCCTTTGAATTGCCCATTTCAAGCAGTCAAGCTGGGCCTGCAGGGCCACAGCCAAGCACTGTCAAAACCTGGGCTGCCATCGCTACCCTAGGTGATCAAACGCTGTTTCGAAGGGATGAAAACTTGTCGGATCTCTTGTCGCTATTGCGCGCCGATTGTTTTGAAAATTGGCTTGATCTAAAGCATCCAACACGGCGTATACCCACGGCACTGATGCTTGACCCAACTGAATTTTTGGAAAGAGAGTTACAGTGCCAAGCCCATTGGCGACCCAATGACATCGCTGCTGAATGTTGGTTAGAAGCTGCAAGCCAGCTGCAAGTGCCGGTGGCCCAGTTGCTCATGGACTTTGAAGTTCGACTCACCTCGCAAGGTCATTGGGTTGCAAAGTATGTGGCTTGCCTTCAAAACTTGGTGCAGGCTTATCGGGCTCAGCTCACCGCATTGAATTTTCAATTGGATGTCTTCACTTCTTCGTCGCAAAGCGAAGCCTTGTATGAGACCTGGGGCCTCGAGTCTGAAATCATCGCCCATGCTTTCAGGTTGCCGTACCCAGGTGAGCTGGCCCATCGGTACTTTAAGTTGTTCAAAGGAAGCGATCTATGTTGAATTTGATTCATTCATCCATCCCCGTATGCAAGCGTACCTGGACCGATATCGCTGGTGCTTTGTGCGTAGGGCTGATTTTGATGTCGGGCACCATTTTTTGGCTGGAAACACAGGCAGAGCGTGAGATGGCTACCTTGATCGTTCAATCATCGCCAGCCAACGGTTTACTGGATTTCAAGCCTGTGCAGGAGAGCGAGACAGCCCTCGTGCAACTTGAATTGGCAGAATTAAAAGCGCGTTTGATGCATCTTTCGCGCCGACAAGCAGAGCGTGAAGACCTCACCGATGTGCAGCACATTCTGCTGAAAAAACTGTTGAGCCCAACGGGTCAGGCAGCTCAGTTGCAAAGCATGCAAAGCTTGGTATGGCAAAACGGCAGACTTGAATTTGAAGCTCTTAGCGAATCCGCAGCAGATTGGCAAAGCCTGATGAACGAACTGAATGGGTTTGATCGTTGGAAAACAGCGCCCCAAGTGATTCAAACTCACCGCTCCATAGCACCAGCGGCAACACATGGGGCAACACATGGCGCAACACATGGGGGAACACAGGCACCACCCAATGGACTGAGTCAGGTGTCCTACATTTTGAAGGCCCATCTTTGGACGCAAGCAACAAGTGCTCTGAGTACGCCCACCAAGTCTGTCCCATGACACTCACAACATGGATTCACAGTTGCTTCAACACTTGTGTGGAAGTCGCATCGCGCAGATGGCCAGCAGCCAGCCTGCGCTGGCGCAATCGACAATTGTTTGCGACAGCCGAGGCAAGAGGGTGGCGTGCCATGGCGGTGGGCAGTTTGAGCATGGTGTTGGTCGGCATGGTTTGGCAGGAACTCAGTGGCGCTGGCTGGATTCATTCCCATCTTGTTGAGTTGAAGCAATTGCAACTTGAGCAGACCACATTGCAAAACAATGTCTCTTTGCTGCAGGCCAAGTCAGAAGCTTTGGCTTTGGCCAATGAAAAAAGAAGCGCGTCACAACTGGAATACCAATTGGCGTTAGATGAATTGATATTGGCTTGGCCAAATTCTGCACTGCGCAGCCAGTTGCTTCATCGCTTGCAAAGGATGGCCCATTCTCAAAACTTGCGCATTGAACAAATGACATTGACGCCTCTGCCCAATGAACACGGCTTTGAAGCAGGTACTTTGAGCTTCAATGTGAAAGGGCCTGAAATGGCCACGGCACTTTTCTGGAAAGCCCTGAATCTGTGGTTTCAAAATGGCAATTGGACTGCACTCACTTGGCGCCGCTTGCCTGATGGGCATTTCTCGTTGGAGGGGCAAGTGCACTTGTTGTGGGATGCACAAGATGCTTTCACCGACACCGGTGTTGAATTGCAGGCAAACAGTCCCAGCGTTGCTGAAGCCAAGGTCAACCTCAACCTCAACGTCAACGTCAACAACAACAACGTCAATATCAACGTTCAAAAAAGCCACTTGTGGCCAGATCAGTCGCTCAGTCAAATGCGTCTTGTGGGCGCTGCGCAGTCGGTAGATCCTTTGAGCAAAGACTGGACTTGGACACTGCTGCAGTTGGGTCGACAGATTCAAGCGATTCAGCCTGGCCAATACCTTGGTATTGAAAACCGACGTGTCCTTTCTTTGGATACCCAGGGGCTTTGGCTGGAGGGGGGAACAGGGGCCGAGTTGAGCCTGCCCCTTACATTGCTGGCATGGGAAAAGGTGCTGCCATGAGCGGTTTCAAATGTTCAGGCTCACATGTCAAGCTTTGTTTGATTGGGGTATGCCTTCAAGTTGTTTGCCTGTTGCCACTCAGCGCACTTGAAGCGGACCCCAAAATGAAATGGCGTTTTCAAAACATGGAGGTGAAAGCATTGCTTCAATCCTTGGCTGAAATCGGCAAGCAAAACTTAATCGTTGCAGAAGGGGTGACCGGACCTGTCAGTTTGCACTTGGCAGACATGACGTGGCGGGAAGCCTTGGCTGTGGTGGTTCAGTCTAAAAATCTGGTGGCAACGCAACAAGCGGGTGTCTTGTGGATTGGACCCAAAACGGAGGTCCCTGAACATTTAAAAACGCTTGTGATCCCTTTGAAATACGCCAAAGCGCTTGATGTAACCCAACGCTTGCAATTGTCCAGTGGTGGCGCCGCTGCTGGCTCTCACAAATGGTTGAGTGCGCGGGGGTCGGTGATGGCCGATCCTAGAACCAATCAACTGTTCTTTTTAGACACGCCGGCTTACTTGAAACAACTTCAAGAGGTCATTCAACGTCTCGATATTCCGGTGCGGCAAGTGATGATAGAAGCCAAAATTGTGGAAGCGGAGTCTCAATTTGGTCAATCCTTGGGTGTTCGTTTGGGAGGTGCTTTTGCGGCCCCGTTTGCAGCGCCTTTTTCTGCCAATGCCAAACCAGTCAATGCGGCCATCAGTGGGCAAGTGCAAGGCGGTGTGGGCGGCGTTCAGCCCTCTTATTGGTTAAATTTGCCAGCAGGTTCAGCCGGCCAAACCATCTATCCCACCCCCAGCTTTGCCGTTTCATTGTTCAACGCAGGCGCCCATCAATTTTTAAACCTTGAAATTTCGGCGCTTGAAGCTGACGGCAGAGGCAAAGTGGTGGCCAGTCCGCGAGTGATCACCACCGATCAAACCAAAGCTTTGATTGAGCAAGGCACAGAACTGCCTTACCAAGTGAACAACGGCAATGGTGCGGCATCTGTGGCCTTTCGCAAAGCCAACTTGAAGTTGGAAGTCACGCCACAAATTACCCCTGAAGGGGCTGTCGTGTTGGAGTTGGATATCTCCAAAGACAGTGTGGGACAAATTACCGCGGCCGGGTTTGCCATCAACACCAAGCATGTCAAAACCCAGGTTTTGGTGGACAACGGCGGCACGGTGGTCATTGGCGGCATTTTGGAGGCCGCCGACAAGGACGATAAGGCCCAATTGCCGGGCTTGGGTGCCTTGCCTTGGCTGGGATGGCTGTTTAAAACCCAGCAAGCCACTCAGCGCAAAACTGAAATGCTGATTTTTGTGACACCCAGGGTGCTGGCAGAGAACCTAAGCCCACCGCCCTCGAATACACTTGGAGAATCAATCGTTCCTTGAATTTCTACTTTTGCTCATTATTTTTGTTGGCCTTCCAGGATCTGGCAAAACGACCATCGGCAGACAGATGGGGCGTCGTCTCGGCTTGCCCTTTTTAGATTCTGACAATGTCATCGAGCAGCGTTTGGGTTGTTCAATTCGGGAGTTCTTCGATCGGGAAGGTGAAGAGCGTTTTCGCGACATTGAGCAAAACGTCATTGACGACTTGAGCAAGCACCATCACGGTGTTTTGTCCACGGGTGGTGGAGCGGTATTGCGATCTGTCAATCGTCAAAACTTGCACGCCCGGGGCAAGGTGGTTTATTTGCGCTCAACACCGGAAGAGGTTTTTAGAAGGCTCAGGCATGACATGCAAAGACCGCTCTTGCAAGTCAATGACCCTCAAGAAAAATTGAGGAATTTATTCAGTGTTCGCGACCCCCTCTATCGTGAGACAGCGCATCATGTGGTTGACACAGGACGCCCCAGCATCAGCAAATTGCTCAACACCATCATTGCTGAGTTGTCTCTCGATGGCTATGACACGCACAACTCTCACCACCATTCAAGCCGACCATGAACGCTTTGCACACGCCCACTGAAACCGTCCGAATTGATTTGGCAGACAGAAGTTATGAC
>JAPLPO010000159.1 GCA_026400155.1 Burkholderiales bacterium
CAGCTTCATGCGCATCGAGGCGACCACGGCACCCACGGCAGTGCCAATGGCCACGACACCCACCAAGCTTGAGGCTTGGGTGGTGGAGTAACCCAAAGCGGCGGCACTCCACGCCAAGACGATGTAACGCAAGTTGCCCGATACGCCCCAAAACAAGGTGGTGGTTGACAAAGAAATTTGTCCCAATTTGTCATTCCACAAACGTGAATTGCAGCCCCAGAAATCGGGTATCAAGGCCAGCAAGTTTTTAGGCATGGGGCGCATCTCGACACCCGTGTTGGGAATGCGGGTGTTGAACCAAGCGGCCAAAGCATACAAAGAAATTAACAGCACAATGGCAGCTTCAGGCCCTGTATCGATGCCGGTGTCTAAAAACGGCATGTTGAAACCCAACAAGTACTCAGTCACATTGGGGCCCACCAATTGGCCACCAATCAAAACACCCAAGATGATGGAGGCAATGGTCAAACCTTCAATCCAGCCATTGGCTTTGACCAATTGAGAGGACGGTAGCAACTCGGTCAAGATGCCGTACTTGGCGGGCGAGTAAGCCGCAGCGCCCAAGCCCACGATGGCATAGGACAGAAGCGGGTGCGTGCCAAACAGCATCATCAAACAACCCACCACTTTGATGGCGTTGCTGATGAACATGACCTCACCTTTGGGCCTAGAGTCGGCAAAGGCCCCCACAAAGGGCGCGAGCACCACATAAAAGAGTGCAAACATGGGCACCAAAGCCGCGCGTTGCCATTCGGCACCACCGCTGATGCGAATGAGTTCAACCGCTGCGACAAAAAGTGCGTTGTCGGCCAGCGAGCTGAAAAACTGGGCCGACATGATGGTGTAAAAACCGCGCTTCATGAAATCATGCTGTGATTCGAGAGAGCAAAAAACCGAACTCGAAATTATGAAAGTTGATGAAAGCAACGCCTGCAATGCAAGTGTTGGCGTAAGTTTCTGTTATATCACGCTATGTAGTGACACAATCTAGGCTTCTTCCCTTGTGATTGATTTCAGTTTAACGATCTGACATGCCAAGACCGATTCAGGCCACCATCGACCTTCAAGCTTTGCGACACAATCTCGCACAAATGAAATCAGCCGCACCCGATGCATTGGTATGGGCGGTCGTGAAAGCCAATGCGTATGGCCATGGCATTGAGCGGGTCTTGGAGGGCTTGCGCGCTGCGGACGGCCTTGCGCTGCTTGATTTGGCGGACGCCGAGCGCGTTCGTCAATTGGGCTGGCGAGGCCCCATTCTGTTGCTGGAAGGGGCTTTTGAAACTCGCGATTTGGAGTGGTGTTCGCGTCTTAACTTGTGGCATGTGGTGCATTGCGAAGCGCAAATTGACATGTTGGCGATACACAAAACACACCAAGCGCATCGCGTATTCCTTAAAATGAATACGGGTATGAATCGTTTGGGGTTCACACCCCAGGCCTTTCGAGCGGCGTGGACACGCTTGAATGCATTGCCTCAAGTTGATGAAATTTCGCTGATGTCGCACTTCAGTGACGCAGATGGCGACAAAGGCATTTCGGCGGCCATGGCGCTGTTTCAAGAATACACCCACGACTTATCGGGTGAACGCAGTCTTTGCAACAGCGCGGCCGTTTTGCGTCACGCCAAAGATGCCAAGGTTCGCGTTGACTGGTTGCGACCAGGCATAGCGCTTTATGGCAGTTCCCCAGATTACCCCGCACATTCGGCAGCGCATTGGAATTTGAAACCCGTGATGAGTTTGAATGCGGCAATCATTGCCGTACAGCATTTGCAGCCGGGTGACACAGTGGGTTATGGCTCTGCGTTTGTGGCCGACCGGCCCATGCGAATTGGTGTTGTGGCCTGTGGCTATGCAGATGGCTATCCAAGACATGCACCGACCGGCACGCCCGTCTGTGTGGACGGTGTTCGATCGAGCACAGTGGGCCGCGTGAGCATGGACATGATCACCATTGACATCACCGACTTGCCCCATGCCGATCGCGGCAGTGAGGTCACTTTGTGGGGCGTGCCCACAAAAACAAGCATGCCAACAGCAGGCGTATCGATTGATGAAGTGGCCAGCGCGGCGGGCACTGTGGGCTATGAGTTGATGTGTGCGTTGGCTGCGCGCGTGCCTGTCATCGTTTTGGATTCGCATTGAACGCAAAGCAGCAAAACAATTTGGCCTTGGTGGCTGCGTTCATGTTGATCTTGATTTGGGGCGCCAACTTCAGCGTTCAAAAGTATCTGATCGACACCTTGTCACCCAGTGGTTTTTTATTTGCCCGTTACTTGATCATGCCCACTTGTGCCTTGATCATGATGCGCATCACCTTGGGTCAATTTTTCCCACCCATCGCTCGCAAAGACCTCATTGAGTTGGCCAGCCTGGGCTTTATTGGGCACAGCTTGCATGTGGGCATTGTTTGTTATGGCATCCATTTGTCAACGCCATTTTCAAGTTCTGTGATCTTGGCGTGCGGCCCCATTTTTACCTTGCTGATTTTGCGGTGGAAAGGCCACGAGCGGCTTCAGCGTTACCAAGTCTTGGGTGTGTCGGTGGCGTTTGCAGGGGTGCTGCTTTTCCTATCTGAAAAAATCATGAAAGGAGACATGCGGGCTACCGGGGGTGACGTGGTGCTTTTTGTCGCGGCTGTTTTGTTTTCTTATTACACCGTGCAAGCCAAACCCATGCTCGAAAAACACGGCAGCATATTGACCATGGGCTATGCCACGCTTTGGGGTGGTTTGCCAGTGATGTTGTTGTCAATACCGGCTGGGCTTGAAGCGCCTTGGGCCAGTTTGGGTGTACAGGGCTGGGCTGCCTTGGGATGGTCGGTGTTGATTTCCGCTTTTGGAGGTTGGCTGGTTTGGGGCTGGATCAATCAGGTGCGGGGCGTGGCCAAAACGGCACCCCTCATGTACCTCATGCCGCCCGTGGCAGGTTTGTTTGCCTGGGCCATCACGGGTGAGCAATACACCACCAGCAAATTGGCAGGTGCGGCCATTGCTTTACTGGGTGTTGCTTACACCCAATTTGCACCTCAGCGCAAAAACCCGTCGTAAGCAGTTTTCAAGATCAGAGCACCGACAACGAACAAGAAGGCATAACGCACAAAGGCCGCGCCGTGTTGGAGTGCCAGTCGGGTGCCAATGAGGCTGCCAATCACATTGGCCAATGCCATGGGAATAGCCAGATGCCACCATACATGACCTTGCCAAGTGAACAAGGCCAAGGCCGAAAAGTTGGTGGCGGTGTTCATCAGTTTGGAAGAAGCCGATGCATTCAAAAAATCGTAGCCCAAGAAACGGACATAGGCAAAAACGAAAAAGCTGCCGGTCCCTGGCCCAAAAAAACCATCATAAAAACCAATCAGCAGGCCCAAGGCCGCGGCCACCAAGGCCTCCTTTTTGCCCTGAAATCGCGGCTCGTGCAGCTGTCCCATGTTTTTCTTGGCAAGGGTGTAAATGAGCAAAGCAATGAGTAAAAACGGCAAGGCTTTTCGCAAAAAACTCGGGTCAATGTGCGTCACGGTCCATGCGCCGCAGGCAGAGCCCAACAGTCCAGCCATAGCAGCTGGAATCAGAGCTGCCCAACGCAGGTCCACTTTTTTGCTGAATTGATAGGTGGCAAAAGCAGTGCCCCAAATGGCGGCGCTTTTGTTGGTGCCAACCAAGGTGGCGGGCGGCGCATAAGGAAAGGCGGCAAACAGGGCGGGAACCAAAATGAGTCCGCCACCCCCCACAATGGAGTCGACCATGCCCGCAAACAGCGAGGCCAGGGAGACAAGCAGTATTTCCATCAAAAAAAAGCGCCGCTTGCGCGACGCTTGTAAAAAGTCACATCTCGTTTTGGATGTTCATATTCGATTAGTTTGGGTGTCTCCTCTGCCCTCAAAACGAACCCAAACAGCAGTTCATCGAGTGCATGAAATGTAAAACGCTTCATGGGGCTTTGCCATCAGGGATTTCCCGCGGCAAACTCCTTGGCATCTTTGGCCATCCAGTGAGCCGCTTTTTCAGCAATCATCAAAGTGGGGCTGTTGGTGTTGCCGCTGGTGATGGTGGGCATGACACCAGCATCCACCACGCGCAAACCGCGAATGCCGCGAACTTGCAATTGGCTGTTGACCACAGCCATGGGGTCGTCCCCGCGGCCCATGCGGGTGGTGCCCACAGGGTGAAAAATGGTGCTGGCAATGTCGCCTGCAAGCCGGGCCAACTCTTCATCGGTTTGGAATTGAACACCTGGCTTGAACTCTTCGGGCTCAAAAGCGGACATGGCTGCCTGCGACATGATGCGCCGGGTGACGCGCAAGCTGTCGGCCGCCACTTTTCGATCTTCATCGGTGCTTAAATAATTGGGCGCAATGGCCGGCGGCACTTTGAAATCTGGGCTCTTCAGGCTGACGCTGCCGCGGCTGCTGGGGTTCAAGTTGCAAACGCTGGCCGTGATGGCGGGAAAGCTGTGCAAGGGCTCGCCAAACGCGTCAAGGCTGAGCGGTTGCACATGGTATTGAATGTTGGCCCACTCGCGCTGCGCATCGCTTTTTGTGAAGGCACCCAATTGACTGGGTGCCATGCTCATGGGCCCCGATCTAGACAAGGCATATTCCAAACCAATTTTAGCCTTGCCCCACCAACTGTTGGCCAAGGTGTTCAGCGTTTTGGCATTTTTTACTTTGTAGACCGAACGAATTTGCAAATGATCTTGCAAATTTGCGCCCACGCCTGGCAAGTCATGGGTGACATCCACGCCCACTTGTTTCAGATCGTTGCCGGCGCCAATGCCTGAGAGTTGCAAAATTTGGGCAGAGCCAATGCTACCCGCGCTCAATGCAACTTCGCGCGTGGCGGTGGCCGTGACCAATTGGTGGCCGTCCCAAACCTTGACGCCAGTGCATCGCTTGCCACCATCGGCATCGGTTTCAATGACCAGCCTGGCCACTTGGGCTTGGGTCCAAAGTTCGAAGTTAGGACGGGCATAACAAGTGGGCCTTAGAAATGCTTGTGCCGTATTCCAGCGCCAACCACTTTTTTGATTCACATCAAAATAGCCAACGCCTTCGTTGTTGCCCTGATTGAAATCGTTCGAAGAGGGAATGCCCGCTTGTTGGGCCGCAAGGGCAAAAGCATCCAGCACGCCCCAACTTAAGCGCTGTTTTTCAACACGCCATTCGCCGCCTGCTTGGCGCGCTTTGAGAAGCTTGAAGTAATCTGTTGAAGCGGCGTTCTCATGCGCTTGCGGCTTGAGAAGCTCAGTGACAACGCCTTTGGCGCCGTGCGCGTTAGTGGCGCCTTGATGGTGATCTTCGTGCAACTTGAAATAAGGTAAGCATTGATCCCAACGCCACGCGTCATCGCCTGTGAAGGTGGCCCACTGATCGTAGTCGCGCGACTGGCCTCGCATGTAAATCATGCCGTTGATGCTGCTGCAACCACCCAGCACTTTGCCCCGAGGGTAGCGCAGCGTTCGGCCGTTCAAGCCTTGCGCAGCCTCTGTTTGGTAAAGCCAGTCGGTGCGTGGATTGCCAATGCAGTACAAATAACCCACGGGAATGTGAATCCAGTGATAGTCGTCCCGCTTGCCGGCCTCAATGAGCAATACGCGTTTGCTGGCATCGGCCGACAAGCGATTGGCCAAAAGACATCCTGCGGTGCCAGCGCCAACGATGATGTAGTCAAATGTGCTGTCGTTCATGGCGCCTCAAAAAGTGTCGCTGCTTATTTGGCCGTGGGCATGACAAACTCTGCGCCCTTGCCAATGCTCTCGGGCCAGCGCTGCATGATGGATTTTTGCTTGGTGTAAAAGCGCACACCTTCCTCGCCATAAGCATGCATGTCACCAAACAAGCTGCGCTTCCAGCCGCCAAAACCATGCCAAGCCATGGGCACAGGAATGGGCACATTGATGCCCACCATGCCCACCTGAATGCGGCGTGCAAACTCGCGCGCTATGTTGCCATCGCGGGTGAAGCAACTCACGCCATTGCCAAACTCGTGGTCATTGATGATTTGCACCGCTTCGCCAAAATCTTTCACACGCACACATGACAAGACGGGGCCAAAAATTTCTTCTTTGTAGATCTTCATGTCGGTGCTGACGTGGTCAAACAAGGTGCCACCCAACCAGAAGCCGTTGTCGCAACCTGGGCCTGCTTTGGCGCCGTCAAATTGACGGCCATCAACCAGCAATTTGGCACCCTCGGCCACGCCAGCATCAATGTAGCCCCGAATGCGTTGTTGGGCTGCTGCGGTGACGATGGGGCCCATTTCAGCCGCGAGGTTTTCGCCGTTCAGTACTTTGAGCGCGCGTGTTTTTTCAATCAACAAGGGCATCAAGCGCTCAGCCACATCGCCCACCAAAACAGCCACGCTGATGGCCATGCAACGCTCGCCGGCCGAACCATAAGCGGCCCCCATGAGCGCGTCGACCGCTTGGCCAATGTCTGCATCGGGCATGACAACCATGTGATTTTTGGCACCGCCCAAAGCTTGCACGCGTTTGCCGTGGCGAGCGCCGTTTTCGTACAGGCTGTTGGCAATGGGGGTTGAGCCCACAAAACTCACAGCCTTGACGTCGGGGTGTGTGACCAGGGCATCTACGGCTTCCTTGTCGCCTTGCACCACATTGAAAACACCATCCGGCAGGCCGGCTTGTTTTAAAAGCTCTGCCATTAACAAGCTGGGGCTGGGGTCCAGTGGGCTGGGCTTTAAGACAAAGGTGTTGCCACACGCAATGGCAACTGGAAACATCCACATGGGCACCATGACGGGAAAGTTAAAGGGCGTGACGCCCGCTACAACACCTAAAGGCTGGCGCAGTGTCCAGTTGTCGATGCCGGTTGAAACTTGGTCGGTGAAGTCGCCTTTGAGCAGTTGCGGAATGCCACAGGCAAATTCCACAATCTCGATGCCGCGAGTGACCTCGCCTTGTGCATCGGTAAAGACTTTGCCGTGCTCAGCCGTAATCATGTGCGCCAGTTGGTCGCGGTGAAGATTGAGCAGCTCTAAAAACTTGAACATCACTCGGGCGCGGCGCAATGGGGGTGTATCGGCCCAAGCTGGAAACGCAGCTTGCGCGGAGGCAACCGCTTGTTCGACGTCTAGGGTGTTGGCCAAGTTCACACGGCCGGTGACGGCGCCAGTGGCAGGGTTGAAAACGTCTTGCGCGCGGGTGCTTGAGCCCGAGACTTTGTGACCCGAAATGAAATGAGCGATGCTGGTAACAGTCATGAAAAATCCTAAGGACTCAAAGGAGTTGGAGTGGGTATGGGGTAGGCGCAGATGTTAATCGGTATTGGCCACTTCGGTGGCAGGGTGGCGGCGCCTGAACATGCCCCAGCCTTCCATGTGCAAGACGCAATCGCCGTGCTGGTTGTGCATTTCCCATTGGGTTCGAACCAAACCGACATCGGGTTTGGAGCGCATGGGCCTGGACGCCAAAATTTTGTGTTTCAAGCGCAGGGTGTCATTGGGAAAGACGGGTTTTTTCCATTGCAAATTTTCCAGGCCCGGCGAACCCAAGCTGGCAGCTTCGTGCAAAAAGTTGGTCACCATCAGCCGCATGGCCATCGAACAGGTGTGCCATCCGCTGGCGCACAAATTGCCAAACACAGACGCCTTGGCCGACTCATCGTTGAGGTGAAATGCTTGAGGGTCAAACTGTGTGGCAAACGCAATGATCTCTTCGCGTGTGGGGGTGATGCTGCCCAAATCGCGCTCACTGCCTGGTTGCATGTCTTCCCAGTAGTAGCGGATGGTGCGCGCGCTTTCAGCTGACATCAGCGCCCCCCAGACACGTCAATCAAGCTCATGGTGGTGTAACTGGCTTCTTCAGACAACAGCCACACAATGGCTTGGGCCACCTCCATGGCGCTGCCACCGCGCTTGGCTGGCACCAAGTGCTCCAGATCTTTCACGCGATTGGGCAGGCCGCCCGAGGCATGGATTTCGGTGTCGATGAGCCCGGGGCGAATGGCATTGACGCGAATGTCCTCGCCAGCAACCTCCTTGGCCAAACCCAAGGTCAGGCTGTCGATGGCGCCTTTGGCTGCGGCGTAATCCAGGTATTGGCCTGCTGCGCCAAGCCGAGAAGCCGCACTCGACAAGTTCACAATGCTGCCACCTTGGCCGCCATGCTTGGTGCTCATTTGCAAAACGGCTTCGCGCGCGCAGAGCATGGAGCCCAAAACATTGACGTCAAACATTCGGCGCCAGCGCGCCATGCTCATTTCATCGAGCCGCGCAGTGACGTCGATCACGCCGGCGTTGTTGACCAGGCCTTGCAGGGGCCCCAATTCGGCTTTCACTCGCTTGAACATGGCCAGCACTTGCTCCTCATCCGCCACATCGGCTTGCACTGCCATTGCGCGAGCGCCGGTGGCTTGAATTTGCTTGACCACCTGTTGGGCAGCGTCGGCGTTGGCGGTGTAATTGACTGCCACATCCCAGCCTTTTTGAGCCGCCAAAATGCATGTGGCAGCACCAATACCGCGGCCACCCCCCGTGACCAATAAAACTTTGCGCATGGTTTGTCTCCTGCAGAGTTATGGCCAAACTGTTAAAACAGAGGCCTGTGTTTGCTTTAGCTACGCAGATTACCTTAAGTAGGAGCTTTTTGTGAGTCACTCAGTCGACTATTATTTCGCCCCGCAAAGCCCATGGGCTTATTTGGGCCACCAACGTTTTCAAAACATCCTCCAAAAATCGGGGGCTTTGGTGCGAGTCATGCCCATCGATTTAGGCGGCAAGGTTTTTCCGATTTCTGGGGGCCTGCCCTTGGGCCAAAGAGCACCTCAAAGGCAGGCTTATCGCCTGACCGAACTGGCGCGCTTTAGCAAATGGTTGGGCGCACCCCTGCATCTCAAACCCACATTTTTTCCGGTCAGTGGCGATGACGCAGCCAAGCTCATCATTGCCGTTGACATGGCGCAGGGCGCCAATGCTGCCATGGCCATCACGGGCGCTATTTTGTCGGCGGTTTGGTCGCAGCAGCGAAACATTGCAGATGAAAAAACCTTGGTTGAACTGCTCAAGGAGCAAAACCTGCCAGCCAGCTGCCTAGAACAAGCCTACAGTCAAGCGGCCCAAGAGCGCTATGAAACCTATACCCAAATGGCCATTGATGCGGGCGTCTTTGGCGCACCCAGCTATGTGCTGAACGGTGAAATTTTTTGGGGCCAAGACCGCCTTGATTTTGTTGAGCGAGTGCTCGCCACTTAATTTTTTCAGGAGAAACTCATGGGATCCATCATTCAATTGTCTGCTGCAGACGGCACGCAAGTGCCCGCGTATGTGGCCACACCCGCTTCACCCGCCAAGGCGGCCGTGCTGGTGATTCAAGAAATCTTTGGGGTCAATGCGCACATCCGAGAAGTGGCAGATGCCTATGCCAATGAGGGTTTTTTGGCCATTGCACCGGCCATGTTTCATCGCGTGCAAGCCCAAGTGGAGCTGGGTTATGCCGAGGCCGACATGGGTGCTGGCATGGCACTCAAAACAGCCGTTGAAGCACTGCCTGCACCCGGCGCCTTGCAAGACATTCAAGCCGCCATTGACCATGCACATGCCAGTTGTGGCGGCAAAGTGGGCATTGTGGGTTACTGCTGGGGTGGCTTGCTCACTTGGCGATCGGCTTGTCAGTTGAATGGCTTGTCTGCGGCGGCCCCTTACTACGGTGGTGGCATGACCACGGAGGCTGAGTCTGCGCGCCAAGCCAAAGTGCCCGTCATGGCACACTTTGCTGAAGAGGACAAATGGATTTCAATGGAATCTGTGGCCGCCTTCCAGAAAGCACACCCTGCCGCTCAGGTGTTCACTTACCCCGCGCATCACGGCTTCAATTGCAACCACAGAGGTGCTTGGCAAGCGGAAGCCGCTGCTTTGGCCAAGCAAAGAAGCTTGGCGTTTTTCAAAACGCACTTGCTAGGCGGGGCACACTGAACTCATCGACCTGATCGCGCCAAAAAGCGCTTGCGCCAAAAGAACCAGCCCAAGCACGATGCGATCAGGGCCATGCAGCCGATGATCCACCAAAATCCCGTTTGTGCGTGCAACAGCGGGATGACATCGAAGTTCATGCCAAAAATAGCGGCAATCAAATTCAGCGGCAGAAAAATAGCCGTGAGGGTTGTGAGCATTCGCATCGACTCGTTCGTGCGATTGCTTTGCGCGTTAAAGTGAATTTGCACGGCCGTTTCGATGCTTTGCTCTAAACGCCGCACGTGGTTCACAACCCGATCAATGTGTTCCAACACATCGCGGCTTCGCACTTTGAGAATTTCGTGTTCTTTGGCCAGTGCGTTGGAAGAGGGCGAGGCCCAGGTGTTCAATGACTCTAGCCAAGCTTGCATGGCACTGCGTTGGTCTTCGCAAATTTCATCCAAGTGATGCAAAGACAAGCGCGCTTCCAAAAGTGCGGCCCAATTGTTGAACCGGGTGTAGGGATTGATGAGTTCAGCTTGCCAATGATCCAGTTGCCGCGTGAGGTCGCGGCGCAAATCCAAATAAGCGTCGACCACCAAACTGACCATTCGAAGCATCATGTCTGCAGGACTGACGGGGATGCCTCTGGCGCCAGTCGAGCGGTTGTCGGCGGCGTCATGGCCTTGCCCTGAAGTTTGACTTGCGCTTACTTTCTCAAGCAAAGCATGGCTGGCCGCCAAAAGCCGATCGGCATAGGCTTCTCGAACGGCGCAGTCGTCAGGGTGGACCGTGAGCAGCACCTTGTCGAACACAGCAAAGCCAATGGGACTGGTATCGACACGACGCAGAGCGGGCGGCCCGCTGAGCTTGATTTTTTTCAAGCCAGGAACTTCTGCTTTTTCTGTTTCGCGAGCTGCATTGGCCAGGCGCCTGAACACCAAAATATCGCAGTCAGAAGTTAAATCAAACCGAGAAGGCAGTTGGCTATTGAGTAAATCTGACACATGCAAATCGAGCAAACCTTGCCCGTTCAACTCAAGCAGCGCCTTTTGAACTTGGGCTTGCTCCGTTTGAAAAAAAGTGCGCGAACAGGCCACCCAAACAAAACCATTGTCAGGCAAGCTTCTGGGCAACGACAAGGCGGCTTGAACGTGATGGCCTGAAACAGTGAATACGCGCATGTGAGGAGGCCTTGTGTAAGTGGGTGGCTGAGGGGCTGGGGAAAGCGAATCATGCCATTTGAAAATTGTGCCTGATCTTTGTCAAATGAAGCGACGGGGCTACACTTGGGGCATGCTCTGGATCAAAGCCTTTCACATCGTCTTCGTGGCCAGCTGGTTTGCTGGCTTGTTTTATTTGCCCCGAATTTTCGTCAATTTGGCCATGGTGCCAGACGACTCCGTGGCCGAGCGCGAAAGACTGCTGCTCATGGCCAGAAAGCTGTTGCGCTTCACCACCATTTTGTCGGTGCCCGCCATTGTGCTGGGCGTGTGGCTTTGGTGGGGCGTTGGCATTGGTTGGGGACCGGGCAATGCTTGGATGCACGCCAAGTTAAGTTTGGTGCTTTTGATTGTGGGCTATCACCATTATTGCGGCCGAATTTTGAAAAAATTTGAAGCCCAACAAAACACACACAGCCACGTTTGGTACCGCTGGTTCAACGAAGCGCCCGTTTTGTTGCTGGTCGCCGTGGTCATTTTGGTGGTGGTTAAACCTTTTTAAGCCAAGCCAACACGCACGATGAATAAAACAGCGGCATGGCCTTTGGCTGGCATTTATGCCGCATTGATCATCTATGCCAGTCTTTATCCGTTTGAAAGTTGGCGTTCACAGGGCGTTGATTGGACGGCCTTTTTGTGGGCACCTTGGCCGCGCTATTGGACTTCTTTTGATGTCCTTTCTAACGTATTAGGCTACGCGCCATTGGGTTTTGTGGTCGCCTTGGCGCTGCAGCGCAGTGCCCCCCAATGGCCCGCGGTGATTTTGACTTTGGCCATGGGCTCCCTTTTGGCGCTCGCCATGGAGTCTTTGCAGCTCTTTCTGCCCGCCCGAGTGCCCTCCAACTTGGACTGGTGCTTGAACAGTTTGGGCACTTTGATGGGGGCTGGCGCTGCCTGGATCTTGGAGCGCTTTGGTTTCTTAGATCGGTGGAGCCGTTTTCGAGCCAACTGGTTTTTGCCCAACGCCAAAGGCTCCTTGGTGTTGCTGGCTTTGTGGCCTGTTGCCTTGCTTTTTCCAGCCCCCGTTCCCATGGGATTGGGCCAGGTTTTAGAGCGCTCTGAAGAAGCATTGGCCTTGTGGCTGCAAGAAACCCCATGGCTTGATTGGTTGCCAGTTCGCGAAGTGGAGCTCCAACCTTTGCTCCCGTTCTATGAAATTTTGTGCGTCAGTCTGGGCCAATTGCTGCCCTGCCTGTTGGCCTTCAGCCTGGTTCGCCACGGGCATCAAAAAGTGGTGTCTTGGTTTTTCTTGACTGGATTTGGTTTGCTGAGCACTGCCCTGTCAGCGGCTTTGACTTATGGCCCGGCACATGCTTGGAGCTGGATGAGCCCACAGGTGCAAGTGGCCTTGGTGTTGGCTGCCGTGGCGGCTTGGCCCTTGATGTGGTTGAAGGAAAAAACACTGCAAGTGTTGGCGCTGGTGGGTTTGGTTTTGCAGCTCACCCTGCTCAACAATGCATCGGCCAACGCCTACTTTTCCTTGACCCTGCAAAACTGGGAACAAGGACAATTTATTCGTTTCCATGGCCTGATTCAATGGCTTGGCTGGCTTTGGCCCTTTGTTTTGCTGGTTTATTTGATGCGTCGTTTGTCTTCAGCCCGCCCCACTAAAATGAACTCATGAGCCAAACTGCAAATTCCCCAACCGAGCCAGCCCAAGAGGCCGCTCCCAACAAGCCCTACTACGAACGCCATATTTTTTTCTGTTTGAACGAAAGAAAGAACGGCGAAGCCTGCTGCGCACTTCAAGGTGCGCAAGCGGCCTTTGACCATTGCAAGTCTCGCGTCAAGAGCCTCGGTCTTTCAGGGCCTGGACAAGTTCGAGTGAACAAAGCCGGCTGTCTTGACCGTTGTGCAGCCGGGCCTGTGGCCGTGGTCTATCCCGAGGGCACTTGGTACAGCTTTGTAGACACCACGGACATCGATGAAATTGTCGACAGCCATTTGAAAAATGGCCAAGTTGTCACCCGCTTGTTGACGCCACCCCAGCTTGGGCGCTGATGAACGCTGCCACGCAAAGCCTGCAGCTTCAAGGGCCTTCTGGCGTTTTGGAGAGTTTGTGTGATGTGCCTGAAGGCGGCACTTATCACGGCACAGCCGTGATTTCACACCCGCACCCTTTGTTTGGCGGCACGATGCAAAACAAAGTGGTGCAAACTTTGGCCAAGGCCTTTGTCCAAAGTGGATGGCGCGCCATTCGATTCAATTTTCGCGGCGTAGGGGCAAGTGCTGGTGTCTACGACGAAGGCCGCGGTGAGGTGGATGACTTGATGAGCGTGATTCAAGCCACTGTTCAAGCCTCACAGCCCCTGGCGCTGGCGGGCTTTTCTTTTGGCGCCTTTGTCACAAGCCATGCGCTTGCCCGCTTGCCAACTGCCATCCCGTTGGAAAAGTTGGTTTTGGTGGGAACAGCTGCGTCGCGTTTTCAGGTGGCCTCGGTGCCTACCGAGCTCCATGAAAAAACCCTGGTTGTGCACGGCGAAGCAGACGATACCGTGCCATTGGCCAGCGTCATGGATTGGGCGCGGCCACAGTCCTTGCCAGTCACGGTCATTCCTGGTGTTGAACACTTCTTTCACGGGCAATTGCCGCTCCTTCGAACCCTGGTCAGCCGCCATCTTCGAGCTTGACGCTCCTTGGCGCTCAATCACGTATTTTCAGATTCATCATGACGACTATGTTTTCAAAATCACGCCAATCCATTCTCCGTGCTGGATGGGCCATCAGCCTCGCACTCTTGGCTTTTTGGGGCATACCCAGCATGGCCCAAGCGCAAGGCGCAGCGCCTGCGGCACCCGAAGTTGCAGCCCGTGCGTATTTGTTGCTGGATGTCACAGCCAACCAAATTTTGGCCTCTCGCGACATGGACATGCCTGTGGAGCCGGCCTCCTTGACCAAGCTCATGAGCGCCTATTTGGTTTTTGATGCCTTGAAAGCCAAAAAAATTGACCTGAAACAAACCCTCGGCGTCAGTGAGCGTGCTTGGAAGATGCCTGGCTCGCGCATGTTCATTGACCCCAAAATGAAAGTGCCGGTTGAAGACTTGATCAAGGGCATGATTGTTCAATCTGGCAATGACGCCACAGTGGTTTTGGCTGAGGGCGTGGGCGGCACGGTGGAGCGCTTTGTCCAGATGATGAACGAGCAAGCCAAGGTTTTGGGAATGAACAACACCAGCTACAAAAACCCAGAGGGCTTGACTGAAGCGGGGCACACCACCACAGCGCGCGACTTGGCTACCTTGGCCACGCGATTGATGCGAGATTTTCCTGAATATGTCCCAACCTATGCCATCAAAAAATACCGTTACCCAGGCACGCCGGCCGCCAATGACAGCAATCGCAATTTGCTGCTGTTCAAAGACCCAACCGTCGACGGCTTGAAAACGGGTCACACGGACGCCGCAGGGTATTGCTTGGTGGCAACCGCCAAGCGCGACTTCCCAAATGTTGGCCCGCGTCGCTTGATGGCCATTGTCTTGGGCACCAACAGTGAAATTGCCAGAGCCAATGAGGCGCAAAAATTACTCAACTGGGGCTACACCGCTTTTGATGCCGTTAAATTGTTCGAAGCTGGTCAACCTGTTGCCACGCCTGCCATCTGGAAGGGGAAGGCCTCCAACATCAAATTGGGACGATCCGACGCCCTTGTGGTGGCCGTTCCTGCAGGCTCAGCGGCGCAAATCAAAACCCAGTTGGTGAGACCCGATCCCTTGGTGGCGCCTGTGACCAAAGGCCAAGCGATTGGCAGTCTTCAGGTTTTCCGTGGCGACCAGCTTTGGGTCGACTTGCCGCTCCAGGCCTTGGACACCGTCGAGCAAGCGGGCGTGTTGGGCAGAGCATGGGATGCTGTTCGTTTGTGGATCAAATAAGAAAAGTTGGTACTTGCCAACTTTGGTCTGCATAAGCTTTGAGCAGAAATTTTTGCCTAGGCCTTAATCCAACGCTATACTAGAAGGCTTTTCCGCATTTGGGGCGGAGAAGTATTTTTTGTTCATTCCAAACGTTTAGGGACGTTTTTTTAAATGCCAACCATCAATCAATTGGTGCGTCAGGGGCGCGAGGTCGAAAAGACCAAGTCAAAAAGCCCTGCGATGCAAAACTCTCCGCAGCGCCGCGGTGTGTGCAC
>JAPLPO010000074.1 GCA_026400155.1 Burkholderiales bacterium
CCCAAGTGGTCCAGTTTCAAAAGCACATAGTCTTTGTTGGGTCCGCAGCCGCGGCCTTCTTTGATCTCTTGGTCCATGGAGCGTGACACGAAGTCGCGTGGGGCCAAATCTTTCAGAGTAGGCGCATAACGCTCCATGAAACGTTCGCCATTGCTGTTGAGCAAAATAGCGCCTTCACCACGGCAACCTTCTGTGAGCAACACACCGGCACCGGCCACGCCAGTGGGGTGGAACTGCCAGAATTCCATGTCTTCCAAAGGAATGCCAGCGCGCGCTGCCATGCCCAAGCCGTCGCCGGTGTTGATGAAGGCATTGGTCGAGGCTGCAAAGATGCGACCTGCGCCGCCAGTGGCCAACAATACGGTTTTGGCGTGCAAGATATGCAAGTCGCCCGTTTCCATTTCGAGGGCAGTGACGCCCACCACATCGCCTTCGGCGTCGCGGATCAAATCTAAGGCCATCCACTCTACAAAAAAGCTGGTTTTGGCTTTGATGTTTTGTTGGTACAAGGTGTGCAACATGGCGTGACCGGTCCGGTCGGCCGCAGCGCAAGCACGTTGAACAGGCTTCTCACCGTAGTTGGCCGTGTGGCCGCCAAAAGGACGCTGGTAAATGGTGCCATCAGGGTTGCGGTCGAAAGGCATGCCCATATGCTCAAGGTCGTACACCACCTTGGGTGCTTCGCGGCACATGAATTCGATGGCGTCTTGGTCACCCAGCCAGTCGGAGCCCTTGATGGTGTCGTAGAAGTGGTAGTGCCAGTTGTCATCGGACATGTTGCCCAATGATGCGCCAATGCCGCCTTGAGCCGCTACGGTGTGTGAGCGTGTTGGAAATACTTTGGAGAGAACTGCGACGTTCAAACCAGCACGTGCCAGTTGCAATGAAGCGCGCATGCCAGAGCCGCCTGCGCCGACGATCACAACGTCAAATTTGCGCGTAGCGATCTTGTCTTTGGTGTAAGTCATGGTGTTTGAGTTATTGTTTGAGAGGTGAGGGTTCAAGACCTGAGAAGTTTCAATCAGTACTGAACTGAATCAAAGACGCCACAAAGCCTGAACAGCCCAACCAGCACAGCCGATGAGCCAAATCAGGGAAGCGACATGCAAGAAAAGACGCAAACCAAGGGGTTTGATGTAATCCATCCAAATGTCACGGATGCCAATCCAAGCGTGATAGAGCAAAGAAAGGATGGTGACAAACGTCAAGAACTTCATCCACTGAGCGGCAAAAATACCCGCCCATTGTTCGTAACCAACAGGGCCGCTGGTAAAAATAAACTGCACAAGCACTAACAAGGTGAAGGCGGCCATCAAGGCTGCGGTGATGCGTTGTGCCAACCAGTCGCGAAGGCCATAGCGAGCGCCCGTGGTGACGCGTTTGGAGCCGTAATTAACTGACATTTGATCTGCTCCTGATTAGTAAAGGCCAAACAACTTGGCGGCCAAAATAACAGTCAGTCCCAAGCTGAGAACCAAGGTGACAACGGCTGAAGACTTGCCAAACTCTTTGGTGACGGCGTGAAATGTATCCATGTAAAGGTGGCGAACGCCTGCAATGAAATGGTGCAAATATGCCCAAATGATGGCCAAAGCGACCAGCTTCATAAACCAACCTGGCACAAAGCCGATGCCGGCAATGAAGGTGGCTGAAAAGCTGGCAAATGAAATTTCAGAAGTGATGGAGGTGTCAAACATCCAAATGATGAAAGGCATGAGCAAGAACATCAAAGCGCCACTGACACGATGCAAGATAGACACCCAGCCAGCAGCGGGGAGTCGGTAATTGGGCAAATCGCTGATGGCATTGATGTTGCGAAATTCAGGCCTCTGGCGGGCGGTTTCGGTCATTTTTGAGTCCTCATTGATAACTTCATTGGCATTTTTTGACTTGTTTGGCGGATTCTATTGCAATGCAACAAACTGACATCAGCATTTCATGAAGATTTTTAAAAAGTCGCCTTGGCGTCAATTCAAAACATTCTGATAGTGGTGGGTGTTTGTCACATAAAAACCTCTGCGCAATTCCATCGGGGTGTCGTTGTAAGTAAAGGCTGTGCGTTCGACGCTCAAAAGAGGGGTGTGAGATTTAATCTCCAGCAATTTACATTGCGCAGCGTCTGGCACCACAGCTTTGATTTTTTCTTCTGCTCGAACCATGCGAACACCAAATTCTGTTTCAAACAAAGCATACATGGGGCCGTCGTATTCACTCAGCCGTTCTGCGGTAAGGCCTTTAAATGGCGCGCCAGGCAGCCACAGGTGTTCCAAAATGGTGGGGGAGCCGGCAAATGACAAGACCCGACTGACTTGGAGCACCGCATCGCCGTTACGGATGGCCAATGCACGACTGATTTCGGCATTGGCTCTGAGTCGCTTGCAGTCAATGATTCTTCTTTGGGCAGGGCCTTCGGTTTTGGGATTGCCCAAGTCTGGCATGAGCTTGAGAAAACGGTATTGCACTTGTTGCTCGGCATGGGTGGCGACGAAAGTGCCTTTGCCCTGCCTGCGAATAAGGAGATTGCCACTGGACAGCTCATCGATGGCCTTGCGCACAGTGCCCTGACTGACCCGATATCGCGCGGCCAATTCCATCTCGCTGGGAATGCCTTCTCCAGGCTTCCATTCGCCTGATTGAAGGCTTTGAAGTATCAGCCCCTTAATTTGCTGATAAAGCGGGCTGAAAGCTGGCGCAGCAGAGGTGGCGTCATTCAATCCGGAGGCATCAACAGAGAAAACTTGAGAGGTCATGTCAATTGCCCTGGAAAAGGGCTTGCTCAAAAATTGGAGCAATGATATCTTATATAAGACATAAGACAAATTGACTTTTCAAGGTTTTCGCGAGTACACTCGAAAGCTGTTTGCCCGTACGCACTTTGCATGGCGTACCCGTCTGGAAACTCCAGATGACCCGGTTGGCAGTGAATGCCAAGATGGGGTCGGCGAAGTCCGTTTTCTTATCACTATCTGGAGTTCACACCATGAGCAAAAAGCCCGTTCGCGTCGCCGTCACAGGAGCCGCTGGTCAAATTGGATACGCATTGTTGTTTCGCATCGCCTCTGGCGAAATGTTGGGCAAAGATCAGCCCGTGATCTTGCAATTGCTGTGATCTTGCAACTGCTTGAAATTCCTGACGAAAAAGCCCAAAAAGCCCTCAAGGGCGTCATGATGGAGTTGGACGATTGCGCGTTCCCATTGCTGGCCGGCATGGAAGCCCATTCCGACCCCATGACAGCTTTCAAAGACACCGACTACGCCTTGTTGGTGGGTTCACGCCCTCGCGGCCCTGGCATGGAGCGCGCCGAGTTGCTCGCCATCAACGGTGCTATTTTCACAGCACAAGGCAAGGCCTTGAACGCAGTGGCTTCACGCAATGTCAAAGTCTTGGTATCTTCACAGCCCAAGGTAAGGCCTTGAACGCAGTGGCTTCACGCAATGTCAAAGTCTTGGTCGTTGGCAACCCTGCCAACACCAATGCTTACATCGCTATGAAGAGTGCCCCCGATCTCAAGCCCGGCAACTTCACTGCCATGCTGCGTTTGGACCACAACCGCGCGGCTTCACAAATTGCTGCCAAAACGGGCAAAGCCGTGGCCGACATTCAAAAGTTGTGCGTTTGGGGCAACCACTCTCCCACCATGTACGC
>JAPLPO010000033.1 GCA_026400155.1 Burkholderiales bacterium
AAGATGTGTGCAATGGCGATCATGCTTGCATCAGGCTGTCTGGCTGCCCCACATTGACGCTCAAAGACAATCCCGATCCCCTGAAGGTAGACCCAGTGGCCACCGTGATAGAGGGTTGTGTTGGTTGTGGACTGTGCGGAGAAAACGCCCATGCCGCCACGCTGTGCCCTTCTTTCTACCGTGCCGAAATTGTTCAGAATCCCAAGTTGACCGAACGCCTGTTTGCGCGTTTGCAAAACGCCTTCACGCGACTGTTGCAGCCTGCGTAACAGGTAATCAATAAATTCACCAATGACACAACCTGTTTCTATTTTGCTGTGTGCCTTAGGGGGCGAGGGTGGTGGGGTATTGGCCAATTGGTTGATCGATGTGGCTAGGCTTGCCGACTATCCTGCGCAAGCCACCTCCATTCCAGGTGTGGCCCAACGAACGGGCGCCACCACTTATTACCTCGAAATTTACCCCATCCCCCGCTTGCAACTTAACGGCCAATTGCCCGTGCTAGGTCTGAACCCCTTGCCGGGCCGACTCGATGCTTTGGTCTCGTCGGAGTTGTTGGAAACGGCAAGACAAATTGCCAATGGCCTTGCGTCCAATGACCGAACCTGCGTCATCAGTTCATCGTCGCGTGCTTTAACCACGGCAGAAAAGATGGTCATGGGCGATGGGCGCCGTGATGAAACTGCACTGCTCGATGTCATTGCCGAAAACAGCTTGCGCCATCACGTGCTTGACATGGCCCATCTATGCCAAGAAGCAGGCACCATGGTGAGCGCGGTGATGTTGGGTGCCATTGCCGCCAGTGGTTTGTTGCCCTTTGCGCGGACGCATTACGAAACTGTTTTAGCGGGCAACAGCGCTTCGGCCAAAGCCAGTTTGCGTGGTTTCTCTTTGGCCTTTGAACGCGTGAGCAAGCAGCGAGAGCAAACGCAATATCTCGATCAGTTGTTGGCGCCTCCGCCTACATTGCCCACTTTATCAACTACCGAAAGTGATTTTGCAGAACTGACGGCCAACATCGGTACTCAAACTCGAGTACCCCAGCAGGTTTTGAGCGAGTTTCCACCTAGCCTTCATCATCTATTTTCCTTGGCTTATCAGCGAGTCCATCAATATCAAAATGAGGCTTATGCCCAGTTGATGGTAGACCGTTTGAAAAAGTTGAAACACATTGAGACAGCTGCACCTGGCGGTTCTGCTGCGTGCCCTGTCACCACGGAGGCCACGCGTTGGCTGGCTTTGTGGATGGCCTACGACGACATCATTCAAGTGGCCCACTTGAAAAGTCGGTCCCAGCGCTGGGACCGTGTTTCTCAAGAAGTCAAACTCCAAGACGGTGAACTGCTCAAGGTCTACGATCACTTCAAGCCTGGGGTGCCAGAGCTTGCCGCCATGCTGCCCATGTCGTGGGCGCAAGCGCTTCTCAAGTGGGATCGCCAACGGGTTGCCAATGGCAAGGAAGCTTGGTCAATGCCCATCAAGCTTGCCCGTCATTCGGTGCTGGGAATGCTTAGCCTTCGCTTCTTGTCGCTGTTGCGCGTATTCAGGCCCTATGGTCACCGTTACATCACTGAGCAAGCCTTGATAGAAGAATGGCTTGAAGGCATTGCCAGTGCCTGCGCTGTGTCTACAGATTTGGCTTTGGAAGTGGCTCGCTGCGGACAACTCATCAAGGGTTATGGCAGTACCAACGAGCGTGGCAAGGACAACTTATTGCACATTCTCAAAACAGTTTGCGTGCCCGATACAAGCAAGACGGCAGCAGAACAAACCGCTGCTGTGTCGCAAATCCGCAAAGCGGCTTTGCAAGATGAAGCAGGACAACTTTTGGATCAGGCGTTGAGCTTGCACGGTGCGCCTGTGCGGCCCGTCAAAGCGCAACCCATTTTGTGGATGAAGAATCCCAGAATCAAATCAAGCAGCTCGTAGACTTTCAACTCAATGACAAACGCAATGTGTTCAAGGGAGACAAAATGACAAAGACCACAGGTTCATCTGGGCGTGTGCAGCCTGCCAAAAGGGCGCTGACCATCACGCTTTCAATGCTCTTCATGGGCGTTGCGCTTTGCACCAATGTGTTGGCCCAAACATGGCCCTCAAAGCCGGTGAAGGTTGTTGTCAATTTCCCACCGGGCGGTGCGGCCGATCAAATTGCCCGTGCCATTGGCATTCCTTTGGCAGAGGCCTTGGGCCAACCTGTGGTGGTGGAAAACAGAGGCGGTGCCAACGGCAATTGGGGGGGTGAGGCCGTGGCCAAGTCGCCCGCCGATGGCTACACCTTGCTCATGAGTTCGGGTGGCATGGTGTCGGTCAATCCCCATATTTATGCTCGCATGTCTTTTGACCCAACCAAAGATTTGGTCCCAGTGGCATCTGCGGCCAGGGTCTTGGTTTACTTGGTGACCAAGCCCAATTTTCCTGCTGACAACATTCAGGGATTTTTAAAGTACGCCAAAGAAAATCCTGGACGTCTCTCCTACGGCTCTGCCGGCAATGGCAGCTCGCCGCACTTGGCGGGTGAAATGATGAAAAGTCAGGCTGGCTTGTTTGCAGTCCATGTGCCTTACAGAGGCGCTGCGCCTGCCTTGCAAGATGTGCTGGCGGGGCAGCTCGATTTTTATTTCGATCCCGGCATTGGCTTGGGCCAAGTTCGCGCAGGCAAGCTCAAGCTGATGGCGGTGGGCAGTCTGAAGCGTTCGCCCTTGTTTCCCAATGTGCCCACCTTGGAAGAGGCAGGCCTCAAAGGCTTTGACGCCGATTCTGTATTTGGCTTCTATGCACCAGCGGGAACGCCTGCAGAAGTTGTGACCAAATTGAACCGCGAAATCAATCGCATTTTGGCCACGCCTGCATTGAAAGATCGAATTCAAAATTTAGGCGGCGAGGCTTTGCCCCTCACTCCTGCAGAATTTGGAGCGCGTGCCAGTGACGATTCCAAACGATTTGGCGCCATCATTCGCGAAAGAAAAATCACTGGCGACTAAAGACGATATGGGTCTCTTCAAGTCGCCAGCAATTTCAGTTCACTCAGTTGGCCAATCTGGAGAGGTAATGCGAAATGGCCTGCAGGTCTTCATCTGAAATGCCATACAGAGATGCAATCATGATGGAGTCTCGGCCCACAGCTTGATTGGCCTTCATGGCGCGCATGGTGTAGAGCAGATAGTCCTCACGCTGCCCAGCCAGTCTGGGCATTTGTTCACGGCCTACGTAAGTTGGCAAGTGGCAAATACCGCATCGCATTTCTTGCGACAGCGTTTCCCCTCGAGCGAAAAGCCCTGCTTGACGTTTGGCGGTGGGCTTTGCAATGGGCAGCGATGCGTAATACACCGCCAGCGCTGTCAGTTCAGAATCGGGCACGTTGTCTAGCATACCCTTCATCTGCGCAATGTCTCGCATGCCTTCGCGAATGAGGACCAATTGGTTTTCAATGAAAATTTTGGGCTGACCCGCAAGAGAAGGAACATCCTTCAACTGCGAGTTGCCATTGGGTCCGTGACACGCTGAGCACATGGGCGCCCGCGAGGGCACAGCTTGAGCGGCAGAAAAAAGGGGCGCCAACATGGCCGCCCCCAGGAAGGCCAGAACCTTCCATTGAAATCTCAATGTCATTCTTATCTGCTGTAGCTCACTCGGTAAATGACGCCCATTTGTTCGTCAGAAACCAACATGGAGCCGTCTTTCATTTGATGCAAATAGGCAGGACGTCCCCAGAAGGATTGATCTGCTTCGTTGAAGAAGCCCGTCATGAAGGGTTCAACCTTGGCATTCTTGCCGTCGGCATCGGCGCGAACCATGACCACGTCATAGCCAATTTTCTTGGTGCGGTTCCATGAGCCTTTGCGCGCATTGAAAAGCACATTGCGGTATTCGGCGGGGAACATGTTGCCAGAGTAAAACTTCACGCCCATGCTGGAGGCGTGGGGGCCCATCAGCGCTACGGGTTGCTCAATGCCATCACAGGGATTGGCGCGTTTGACATCGGGGTCGGGCAAGTTGCCTTGATGGCAGCTTGGGAAACCGTAGTGACCACCCACCTTCATACGATGCATGGTGTCGTTGGGGGTATCGTCGCCCATCCAATCACGGCCATGGTTGCTGAACCACAACTCCTTGGTGACGGGGTGCCAATCAAAGCCAACCGTGTTGCGAACACCACGGGCCAGAACTTCCATGTTGGAGCCATCGGCGTTATAGCGGCGAATTTGTGCGTACTCAGCGCTAGGGGGTTCGCAAATGTTGCAAGGTGCACCAAATGGCACATAGAGTTTGCCATCAGGACCAAACGCAATGTATTTCCAGTTGTGGTGTTGCTCAGGTGGCAAATTGAACTTGGCTGTCAAATCGACAGGCGCAACGTTTGGGTTCTTGTCGATGTTGTCAAAGCGCAATACTTTGTCGACAGACATGACGATCAAAGAGCCGTCTTTGTAAGCAGCAGTGGGTTGATTCAGCTTGTCTACCAGCACTCGAGATGTGCGGGTTGTGCCGTTGTCGGTAATTTCATAAATGCGGCCAAGCGGGCGAGTGCCCACATAGTATTTGCCGCCATCACCTTGGGTAATGGCGCGGCTGCCTGGCACGCTGTCGGCCCAAACTTCAACCTTGAAGCCTGGTGGGAGCTTGATTCTGTCTAGTGGAACGTCAGCTGCTTTGGTAGCAGTGAGTTTGCCAGCCAATGGTGCCAACGTGGAGGTGGCCATGTTGTCTGGCATACCTTGTTTCCACGCGGGTGCTGGGGCAGGCGCTGCCGCTGGAGTTTGCGCTTGTGCAGAGGCAGCAAGCATCGATAAAGACACAAGCAAACCCAGTTGTTTGAATTGACGAATCACGGTGTTTTTCAAAACGGTCTCCTTTTATAACCAGGCCCAACTTTACTGAAGGCGTTGCAAAAAAAGAGGACCTTGAAAAACACTTGACTTCTCAAAAGGGAGATTGCAAAAACTGACTGGGTTAACCCTTAAGTCATTTGAAAAACTGTCCTATCAAAGTGCTAGTTTGGCCGTGACACCTATCACCCCATTGCGTGGCAATGCGGGCTCAAAAAATTGTTTGTTGGCCTGATTGATGATGACGGAACTGACAGCGCGTTTGTCTGTCAGATTGTCGATGCCAACAAACGCGACAACATGAGCTTGGCCCCATTGAAAGTGCTGCCTGATGCGCGCATTCAACATGCCATAGCCGATGGCAGTGCCTGACGCGTCATTGCTGTCATTGGCCCAAAGTCGAGAGCGAGCCACCCAATCTAAGTTGGCTTCTTTGCCTGACAAAGAAATTTTGTTGCCATGCTGAAAGCCTTTTTCTGACCAAGCGATGGAAGAGAAAAGTTGTTGGCGAGGAATGCCGGGCAGATACTTGCCAGCCAGAGGCGTGTTGTCGCCATATTGGGCATTGATGGCCGTTGCTGAGAGAAGCGTGCGCCAGTGCTGGTTCCACAAATGACGCGCAGAGATTTCCAGACCCTGGCGCAGCGTTTGCTGTGCATTGGTGAACGCAGTACGACCACCAACCGACAGGCTGGTCACAATTTCATTGTCGGTTTGAATTCTAAAAAGCGCAGTATCGATGCGAGTCTGTGGCGATGGTGTCCATTTGCCGCCAAGCTCAAGGTGCTGGCTGCGTGAGGGTACTAAGTTGGCATTGAACAAGCCAAGAACAGCGCTGCCGGATTTGGTGTAAACCGATTCAGACAAGGTGGGCGTTTCAAAGCCTCGACCAGAATTGAGATAAAGGTTGAGCGCATCATTGACATGCCAGGTGGCCCCCAACACCGGATTGACCGCTTTGTAAGTGACCTTGCCAGAGCCGTTGGCACCATCCACCAAATAATCGTCTCGACTTTGAAGTTGAATGGTGCTTGAGCGCAAGCCGGTGGTGATGCTCAACTGAGGCAAGAGGCGCCAGTTTGCTTGTGC
Organism: Burkholderiales bacterium; assembly: GCA_026400155.1. Taxonomy (GTDB): domain Bacteria; phylum Pseudomonadota; class Gammaproteobacteria; order Burkholderiales; family Burkholderiaceae_C; genus Limnohabitans_A. The sequence goes on from JAPLPO010000033.1 coordinate 5,919, forward strand.
AAAGTAATCGTTGTTGCTGCTTTCGTTCAGTTCACTTCGATTGATGCTGCCAGCTTTGGCGCCCGCATTGGCTGGACCGCCTTGCCGCATTTCGCCGGAAAAGTCTTGATCAAAACCCACTACCCAATCGAAGGATTGATTGGCAAGCCGTTGATTTTTTCCTTGTACCTGAAAGCCTAGACCGTGGAAGTTTCGATCGAGTCCTACCCAAGAACCCGCAGTGGCTGAGCTGGCCTGGTATTGAAGGTTTTCTCTGGCACCGCCATAAATCCGAGCTTGAACTCGGGTCTGCGGATCAATCTGGTGTTCGAGCACTGCGCCCAATTGTTCTTGGCTCACTGTTTTGCGTGCGTCGTTGACCACAGCGTTGTTGCCGGCTTGTTTGGGATTGACAAGCACCTGAGCAAGTGTGAGGCCAAGCGGGTCTTTGGCATACGGCATGCTAAACAGATTGGCAACGAGTTTGATGCGCGTTTGAGGGCTGATATCAATGCGCATCAAGGTATTGATCTGTTCTCTTTTGGCCTCGCTGTGGGCTCTGTAGCCTTGAATGTGGAAAGTGCTGTAGTCGCCCACAAAACTGACATTGCCAGAGCGTTGGCTAAACTGCCAGTCGGTGCGCGAAAGGCCATCGCTGCCTGTCACTATCTGAGATTGCAAGGTAGGTACTGGTTCAGCCTCTCTGGTGAACACTTGAATGACACCGCCAGCAGAATTGCCGTAGAGCTGTGCCAAGGGTCCGGTTAAGACTTCAATTCTGTCTGCCGATGTAAGGCTGACTGTAGAAGCCTGTCCTTGTCCATCTGGCGTGGTGGCAGGAATGCCATCTGTGATTAAGCGAAAACCACGCAATCCAAATGCCGACCGAGCACCAAATCCTCGGATCGAAATTTGAACGTCTTGGGCGTAGTTGTTGCGATTGAGTGCAACCACGCCAGGCGCTTGGTTCAAGACGTCGGACAAATTCACCTGCGGCCCTGAATTGCGAATGGTCTGACCATCGATGGCGTAAACCGATGCGGGGGCATCAAATTGGCGCTGTGCCAAGCGGCCGCTTTGGACCAGCACTTCTTGGTTGTCACTGTTTTGGGCAAACGCCAACACAGTATGTATTCCCAATGCCAATATAGACCACTGTCGCAACTTGAGGGAAGGCTTGGGCGTAGAAAATTTCATGGGTGTGGGGGAAGGTGAGTGATGGTTTTGAAAACCGCATCGGAAATTTTAAATTGCTTCAGATGGATTGTCTTGAAGCCATCAAGAGACCCCACGGAGTGACTATTGACATCGACAGACTTTGGCATAAAGTCAGCGGCTTGTTTGTCGGTATCTATTTCAAATGCAATTCACTCACCCCAACATCAAACGCACACTAAGCCTTGGCAGCCTGATTTTGTGCGCTGTTTTCTTTCTTCAAGCATGCAGTGTGTTGCAGCCCGAAACTTATGCGCCCAAGCGCGGTCAGATGGGCAAGGACGTCATGTGGTTGCCCACGGGCGATGACCTGATTGTGAAAATGTTGCAGGCCGCCAAAGTAGGTCCCCAAGATGAAGTGGTTGATTTGGGCGCAGGTGACGGCAAGATTGCTATTGCGGCCGCACGCCATTTTGGCGCCCGAGCTTGGGGCATTGAGTACAACAAAGATTTGGCAGCCCTCGCGCAGCGCAATGCACAAAGGGCCGGTGTGGCCGATCGCGTGCGCATAGTGCATGGCGACATCTTCAAAGAAGATTTTTCCAAAGCCACAGTGGTCACACTTTATTTGTTGGAGGAGTTGAACGCACAGCTTCGCCCCACCATATTGGCCATGAAGCCCGGCACCCGTGTGCTTTCACACAACTTTTCAATGGGCGATTGGGAACCCGATGAGGTTATTCCAGCAAGCAATGCCACTGGCTACTTTTGGACAGTGCCAGCCAACGTAGCCGGTCTTTGGAGTTTGTCGGGGCTGGATGAAAAAAGTTTGGCCACACTGAAATTAGACCAAGCGTTTCAGAGAGTGGCCGGGTCTTTGACCCTTCAAGGGAAGACCCAAAATGTGCTAAGTGCCCGCATGGATGGGGCTGCGCTTCATTTCAGTTTTGTCAATGCCGATGGGATGCTGAAGGCTGTGAAAGTTCTTGTGAACGGCAATGTGCTGACGGGCGAAGTGACGGGGCCTTATGGCATGGTTGATATTCAACCCCCCGTTGTGAGGGTTGAAGGACGGCGTCCTTGAAATTGTTTATTGCGTGCAGGTGCGGGTTCTGCTGATGGTGCCGTCTGAGCTGTGCACTTCGGTCCAGGGGGTGCAAGTAGGGTTGTCTTGGGGAAAGGGCATAGATTGCTGCTGAATGATGACAGGGTTGGGCTGAACCACGATGGGTTGTCGGGTAGCTTCATAAATGATCAAACCACCAATGGCCGCAGGGACTGCCCAATTCCAAGCACCCGAGTGGCCGCGGGCCCAATGGCCATGCCCCCCATGCCAACCATGCCCCCCATGCAAACTATGTCCATGTTTGAAGCCGTGGCCTTGTCTAAAACCTGAGCCGTGACCTTGGTGCTGAGCCATGGCAGATGCACTAAAGGCTAAAAGCATTAAAACAAGCAGTTTTTTCATGGCGGTCTCCTGTGAATAACACTTTAACGTCTGAGCTTGGGTTTTGGTTTACGCCACCTGTTTGCCAGATCAAAAGACAGAAAATGTACTTTTGGGTAGGATCTGTGTTTTTAATCTACGGACAGTCAATCTGTTTTCAATGATGAACTCACATGCCAATTTGACGGAATTCACTGCGCAAGCCATGGAAGACGGCTTTGACGAGGTTGTTCAAAAAGACTGGGCACCCAACCTCGCGGTTGGCAAGCACACGCACCCCTTTGACGTGAAGGTTCAGTTGTCTGCAGGTCAAGTGCAATTGACTTTTGATTCAGGCGTACAGACCTATCAAGCGGGTCAAGGTTTCTTTATTGCGCGCAACGTAGAGCACTCTGAGCTGTATGGCTCAGAGGGCGCCACATTTTGGGTTGCCCGCAAGCTCTAATTTCAAAATGCCAAGTTGCATCATCAGGGTCCCACTGCTTTTAAACCTGTTTGGGCTCTGTTTGGGCCTGAGTGTGGCTGCGTCTGCGCTTGCTCAGGCGCAAGCTAACTTGCCAATTGGCACTCAGCTTAAAGTGCACGGCTTGATGTGGGACGCCCACGAGGTCACCATCGGCCAGGTCAAAGCTTTTGCCAACGCCACCGGCTTTGTGAGCGAAGCTGAAAGGGCCGGTGGTGGCACCGTGTTTGAGTCGGGGTGGACGCACAAGCCGGGTTGGACCTGGCGTTCGCCTTTTGGCGCAGCTGCACGTGACGCAAGACAATGAGCCCGCAGTTCATCTCACATTTGATGAGGCTCAAAAAATTTGTCAACACGAAGGCAAGCGCTTGCCACGTGATACTGAGTGGGTCAATGCCGCTTTTGTTGAACAAAGATCGCAAGCCCCTGACGGTTTTATTTTAGGCAAACGTTACCGGTATCCGAATGGTGACAGCGCGCGCCAAAGTCATTGTCTTGAAGGCTGCACTTCTTTAAAGGGGACAGCACCCGCGGGTTCACTGTGGCGCGGAACAGGCCATGTGCCCGTCATGACAACGCGCCCCGGCGTGAATGGTTTGTATGACATGGGCGGCAATGTCTGGGAATGGGTTGACACAGGCAGTGGTGACGAGAGAATCACCCGCGGGGCTTCTTGGTGGTACGACGCCAGCAGACAGGTGGCAGATGATGTGGCCACCAAGCCTAGAGATACGCGAGTGGGCTATGTGGGCTTTAGGTGCGTTGCTACTTTTTAAAAGGCAGGAAGATATTCCATTTGTCACGACCCTGAGGAATGCGGTGTGCACGTCGCATGGACAAAAATAAGATGTAGGACACCAAAATTCGACCCATGAGAATGAAGGTAATCTTAGCGTCTTGATGAGTCAGTTTTTCTGAGTAAAAAACACTGATGTCAAAAAGCAGATTGAACAAACTCAACACAAACAACAGGCCAAAAACAATGGCAGGAAATTTACCGTTCTTGTAAGACCAGACGCCGGCTGATATAAATACAAACAAAATCCAAGCCCTAAAGTAAAGCGCCGGCATCATGAATTCTTGAACTGCTGGATTCGAGAATAAATCGGTGGCGACGTCTTGCGTAAAGACGGTCAGTCTCACAAACCAAATGGCTGAGAAAAAGACCAAGATGGCCAGTCGAAACGGGAAATACGCATCTACTGTAAAAGTTGCCAGTACTGGCTTGGCCAGTAGGGCCTCCAGTTCGTGGGCTGTGACAAGGGGTTTGCGTTGTAAAGCCATAGTGAAGCACTAGAACATTTTCACGATCGGTTTGACTTGATGCAGGTCAAGATAAGCCAGATTGAGCACCTCAAATTTAACAAGGATCCTATGAATTTCGTACCCATGATTGAGCTCACCCGCAATGGCATTTCTGAATGCATGCACATGGGGGCTTTGGCCGTCACAGACGCCAATGGCAAATTGATCGCTTCTGCTGGCAACCCTCACTGGCTGTGCTTCACACGGTCAACCCTGAAAGCGTTTCAAGCTTTGCCCCTCGTGCAAAGTGGTGGGGCCCAACATTTTGCATTGACCTCGCAAGAACTGGCGCTCATGTGTGCCAGTCACAACGGTGAAGACATGCATGTTGCACAGGT
>JAPLPO010000053.1 GCA_026400155.1 Burkholderiales bacterium
ACGTTTTACAACCACCGGCGCCTTCACTCCACGCTGGGCTACGTCAGTCCGATGCAGTTTGAGAAACGCTGGGACGCGGCACAGCTATTGAAGGCCGCATAATGGAACGGCTAAGCGGTACGTCAAACAGGGGCAGGTTCAAAGTTAGCTTGCAAAGTATGTGCAACTTAAATCAACAATGCAACTGCATACAAGTGGCAAAAATTAGTCAAAGTCAAACTATTCTTGCTTAAAGCGACTGTGCACTTCATCACAGCCCCGTTTTAAGTCGCTACATAAAGCACTCTTGACATCTATTGCACCTAGTGCAACAATATTCATGAATCCAAAACTTCAGGTCTTAGCAACAAAATCATTCAGCAAATGGATGCGAAAGAACAAAATTGCGCATCAAGAACTCTTCAGTGCTGCTGCAGAGATGGCTGAAGGTTTAATTGATGCAGATCTGGGTGCTCATGTTGTAAAAAAACGGGTTGCAGTGGGTGGAAGAGGCAGGTGATCAGGGGCTCGAACCATTGTGGCAACCAATTTTGGAAACAAGTGGATTTATATATTTGGATTTGAAAAAAACGAGAGAAGCAACATTGACATATCAGAACTCAAAGCCTTGCAAGAATTAGCAAAAACATTATTGGAATTGAAGATCGATGAAACCTCAGCAGCCATCTTGCATGGCGAGCTGATTGATTTAGATGGATTTAAAACATGACTACCTACAACAAGAGCAGAATTTTGCAGGAAGTCCACTCAACTGCCATGGGACTTAGCAACTCAGGCTTGATTGGCAAAAGACGAATGGCCGAATTTGATGTCCTGTGCAACCTTGAAGTGAAAGAAATTTCACCGGCGAAAATTAGGCGTTTGCGTCAAAAAGAAAACATCAGTCAAGCTGTCTTTGCTGCCATTTTGAACACCAGCGTCTCCACCATCCAAAAATGGGAACTTGGCGATAAAAAACCAAGTGGCCCCTCTCTCAAACTGCTCAGCATTCTTGAGAGAAAAGGCCTAGAAGCTGTTTTATAACGGCAACTGGCGTGACCCGCACAACAACCAAACGCTTAACTGATGTGCTGGGCATGGACGAAACACAAGTGATTCACTTAGCTCTATATGAACTGGCAATAAAATTTTTACCTCAATACGAGGGCGATAAGTCGCCTTGACCAAAATCCAGCACAGTCAGGTTGAAAAATCTGCTCCTAAGGCCAAAGGGAGTACCGTCCGCAGCAGTTTGTTTGAAATGGAGAGCACTTAATCCGCTGGTGGTTGGAGCCCGCAGCAGGCGATATCGTCTGGCACCACTTTCCTGACAACATTTACCCCAAACCAAAGCCACCACCTGGCCTCATTATTTCGACCAAGGAGGACGACAAAGGCATGATTTTCGTCCGTGTGGCCTATTGGACTAGTCAAAATCCGAATTGCCGCTTCTGCTTTTGCTGCCTCAAATAAATGAAATTTCACCCGCTAAAATCTAGTTTAGAAATAAACACATGACCCCAAAAATCCTAATCACCGGCGGCGCAGGCTACATAGGTTCCCACACCGCCGTAGAGCTCCTAAACGCGGGCCACCACGTGGTGATAGTGGACAACCTCTGCAACAGCGGCAAATTCACGCCGATAACCCACGGGAAGGCGATGCATTAGCGACCGCCTTACTTGATCGCGAATGCCAGCGCTCTGAGGTGTTAAAGCAACATAAAGTTCTGTTTCTACAACACCCATAGAGACTGAAGCGGCGACACCATTGAGCTCAACGGCCTTAACGGGGCCAGTCTTGTAAACCAAGGCCGTGCTTTCGCCCTGCACAATAAGGCGCTTGGCTTCAACAAGTTTTTGCATTCGCCGCTGCAGCGTGCGTCGGTTAAGTTTAGCGTTTTGACTGATCTCCATCTGAGCTTCTATGGCTGCAATACCCATACCCTTGGGGAAAGCAGCAACAATAGACTCGATCAACTGCAGCTCTTCATTGGGCGTTGTGCGCGGCATGGGTTGACCTTTCCTACATTGAGCGAAAGTATTAAGCCTTAATTTGTCGCTCAATTTGTCGCGCGTCAAGCCAATACTGTCGTGCAATGGTAGTCCTACCCTTTTGCACTTAAGTAAAATACCCGTCACCGGCGGCACAGGCTCGATTGGCGTGCATCCAAACGGCTACTAAAAAAGCAGAAAGCGTATAAAGCATGACCCAACGCAAAGGCATCATCCTAGCCGGCGGCTCTGGCACCCGCCTCTACCCCGTCACCCAAGCCGTTAGCAAACAGCTTATGCCGGTGTACGACAAGCCCATGGCCTATTACCCATTGACCACCCTCATGCTGGCGGGCATCAAAGACGTGCTACTTATTAGCACACCCCAAGACACCCCAAGGTTTACAGAACTGTTGGGCGACGGCAGCCTATGGGGCATGAACATTCAATACGCCGTTCAACCCAGCCCCGATGGTTTGGCACAAGCGTTCATCATTGGCAAAGAATTTGTAGGCAACAACCCAAGTGCCTTGGTGCTGGGCGACAATATTTTTTATGGTCACGACCTGGTTAAGTTGCTGGCCAATGCCAATGCACGCAACAGCGGCGCCAGCGTCTTTGCGTACCACGTGCAAGATCCAGAGCGCTACGGCGTGGTTGACTTTGACGACAAACAACGCGCCATCAGCATTGAAGAAAAGCCAGCCAAACCAAAGAGCAACTATGCTGTTACAGGCTTGTACTTTTACGACCAACAAGTGTGCGACATTGCGGCCAACATCCAACCTTCAGCACGCGGTGAGTTGGAAATTACAGACGTAAACAAGCGCTATTTAGAACTGAACCAGTTGAACGTAGAAATCATGGGCCGCGGCTACGCATGGTTAGACACGGGCACACATGACAGCCTACTAGAAGCTTCTGGCTTTATTGCCACCCTACAAAAGCGCCAAGGCCTCATGGTGGCATGCCCCGAAGAAATTGCGTTTGCCCAAAAATGGATAGATGCAGAAGCATTGCAAAAACTAGCCAAGCCCCTAGCCAAAAATGCCTACGGCCAATACCTACTAAATTTACTTAATTAAAAATGCCCTACAACGTTATTCCAACAGCTATAAACGATGAACCTGCCCCTGTTTGACGTACCGCTTAGCCGTTCCATTATGCGGCCTTCAATAGCTGTGCCGCGTCCCAGCGTTTCTCAAACTGCATCGGACTGACGTAGCCCAGCGTGGAGTGAAGGCGCCGGTGGTTGTAAAAC
>JAPLPO010000019.1 GCA_026400155.1 Burkholderiales bacterium
AACAAAGTTCAAGCACCATAAAACAGTGCTACTTTGAGTGTGTTGAGATGTCATTTCTTTTCGGAAACTAGCATCGAATTCGCACGTAATTCAACAACTATAGAGACACTACATGCCCTCAATTTTCAAATCGCTCTTATTGATTTTTTTTTTTTTTTTTCAAACATCAGCTCTCGCTGACAACAGATACTCGTACAACGCTCGTATTCAGTGTGGCAGTAATAACAACGTGATAAACAATGAGTACTTCTATGCTTCTACAGACATGGAAGCTAAAAATGAAGTGATGCGAATTCTGAACAGCAACACAAGCTACAGAGGACGAGGTTGTAAATTGATTGAACTCACATCTTGGTACTTTTATGTCATTGCACTAACTAGTTTGCGACAGAAATTTAGGAGTGAAAACCCAGAACAGTCCTCATAAGAAGCGTTTGGAGTCGTCATAACCAATCAAAACCCTAAGTGAACAGTTTCCGACACCGCTTCCGCCAGAATCCTCTATTTCATGCTGGATTCAAGCCAGTTTAAACTCCGATGACCAGCCTCAGTTTGAAGGCCAAAAATAACTGCCAGATTGTGGCATCGGTTTTTCGTCGAGCGATTCATTGCGCCATACCAAATCAATCACCTGCGCCATCCCTTCCTCAGAAATATGAGGCACACCTTGGCGATGCAAGTTTTGTAGTGCGCTTTGAGCAGCGGGTGCTTCTGCGCCCAAGTGTTTGAGCGCAATCTCAATGGCTTGCGACTCATTGAGCGGATTCATTAACCACTGCCATGCAGCCTTCCATGCGCTTTGAAGACCCTTGGCCAATTCTGGATGCGCATCCGCCCACTCACGGCGGGCAGCCACCACGGGTCCGGGATAGTTGGGAAATGCTTGCCGCGTTGTTGTCAAACGCACAAAACCATCGTTGACCAGGGCCTTGTCCAAAGGTGGGTTGATAAAACTGGCCATGAATTCACCACTGCGCATCGCTTGAACACGCTGCTGGCTGTCGCCCACTTCAACCAATTGGTAATCGTTTGAACTCAAACCCATTGAAGACAACAACTGAACCAGCAACAATGCATACCCACTGCGAGCCCCATCAACAGCAATCCGATGACCCTTAAGTTCCGCGAGGGATCGAATCATGGAGGATGCGACGAGTGCCACATCGGGGGCATGCGATTGCGCTGCAAGCACACACAAAGGTGTGCCATTCAAACCGGCACGAACGACATGGTCTGGCAGTTGACACCCAACATCAAAACGCCCTTCCCTTAATCCTTGCATTTGAACTGCCGACGAGCCGGTGTGCGTGATATTGCATTGCACACCATGGGCGTCAAACAAACCTTGGCTTTGAGCAACAAACAAGGCCCAAACAGGAAAACCGCCAGAAATGTAGGCTAGGCGAAGGGGTTGATTTGACATGGGATTCAGTGATCAATCCAACTTTGCGCCACTTGCTCTCATGACTTCGCCTAAGAGGACTGCTTCTTCTTGAATAAATTTATCAAATGCAGCAGGTTTCATTTTGAATTGCAATGCACCGAGTTTTTCAAATCTTTCACGAACATCTGGCATGTCGACAATGGCATTGATTTCATCGTTCATCTTGTCCAAGATGGCTTTAGGTGTTTGGGCAGGGGCTAGCATGCCAATCCAGAAGTTGAATTGACCTTGAGGGTAGCCCTCTTCCGCCATTGTTGGAATATTGGGAAACGCCACGGCACGTTTTTCTGAACTGACCGCCAAGGGCACAACCTTGCCTTCACGAATCATGGTGACGCTGGAAATAAGAGGCGCAAACACATAGTCGACGTTGTTACCGGCAATGTCCACCAACATTTGAGGTGTGCCCTTGTAAGGCACATGATTGCCTTTGAGCTTAAGACCCACCACAAATTTTTCAGCATTCACATGCGCTGCACTGCCAATACCTGCACTGGCGTAGTTCAAGCCATTTGGAGCTGCTCGTACTTTATCGACCAACTCTTTGACCGTCTTGACGCCCAAAGCAGGTGCAGCCACCAAGGCACTTGGCAAGGTACCGATAGGGCTAACACCTGCCAAATCTTTTAGCTGATAGTTCAGCTTGCTGTACAACACAGGATTGACGACGTGACCCGTAGAAACCACCACAAAGGTATAGCCATCGGGTGTAGATTTGGCCACCGCAGATGTGCCAATGGTGCCGCCTGCACCCACACGGTTTTCAACCACCACAGTTTGACCCAAACGGGGGCCAAGCTTTTCGCCGATGACGCGAGCCATGATGTCAGTGGCACTGCCTGCCGTAAACGGAACGACAAAAGTAATTTGCTTTGATGGCCAAGCTTGTGCGTGGGCATTCAGGGTTGCGCTCAATGCCAATGTTGCCAGCACAACCGTTGTTTTCAAACTAACGAAACTGTTCAATTTATTCATGTTTATCTCCTAAAAAAAGTTGAATAAGGGTTAGCGTCCTTGAAAGTGGGCTTTGCGCTTTTCGTTGAAGGCGGCAATGCCTTCCTTGCGGTCTTCGGTATTGAGCAACGGGTAATAAGCTTCGAGTTCGTAACGATAGGCTGAATGCAAATCGGTTTGTAAGCCGATGTGGATTGCTTTCTTGGCCTGCCGCACGGACAACGGCGCGCAGTCGGCAATCTTCTCTGCCGTGTTCAAGGCTTCATCAACAACTGCACCCAAAGCACACAATTTGTTGACCATGCCCCAAGCATGCGCTTCGGCTGCAGTGAAGGGTTGGGCAGAAAGAATCAGCTCCTTGGCGCGTCGTTCGCCCACAGCGCGCGGCAGGTTCTGGGTACCCATGTTGCCGGGCATGATGCCGATCTTGCATTCTGTCTGAGCGAATCGGGCACCTTCATCTGCGTAGATGAAATCGCAGGTCAGTGCTGCCTCAAGACCGCCGGCGTAGCAAATGCCGTTGACAGCAGCAATCCACGGCACTGGCGACTCCATGCGCAACTCCACACTGCGCTCGGAGATTTCATGCTGGATGGTCCAGTCACGCACGGTCTGGGTGTTGCGCACCTTCAGGTCACCACCAGCAGAGAACGCACGCCCGGCACCAGTAAGGACCACGCAGCGCACCCAATCGGCATCGTAGTGCAGGCGTGTCAGCAGTTCGTGCATCGCGATGCTCATCTCCATGTTCATTGCGTTGAGCACTTCGGGGCGGTTGAGGGTGACGAGCAGCACATGCTCTCCGCGGCGTTCGGCAAGCAGTACATCACTCACTGGGGGTTCAAACATGGGCGATTCCTTGTGGGGTTGGTAGGATGAATCGGCTTCCGGTGATCAACGCGTGTTCACCGCGCCGCCGGCAATCGCGCCGCGCCAGCGGCTACCATGTCGGCAATTTCGGCCGCAGAGTAACCGGCTTCGCTGAGGATTGCTGCGGTTTGCTCGCCCAGATGCGGAGCGGGCAGCCAGTTTTCACGGGCACCGCCCGAAAGCGTATTGGCCGGTTTGAGATCGATGATTGTGCCTTCGGTCGGATGCTCACGCTTGATGAAGAAGCCTACGTCAGCCATGTGCGGATCGTCGATCAGCGATTCGAGCGTGTGATACGGTGCCGCCGGAATGTCATGCTTGTCGCAATACGCTAGCCACCAGGCGGTGGTGTGCTGCTTCATTCCTTCGGAGCGCATGGAGAAGTATTCGGCCGTGTTGGCGAAGCGTGCCGCCACCGTGCTGAAGCGCGGGTCAGTTTTCAGTTCTGGCTGACCGATGGCATCGAAAAGCGGAAACACCTGCGAGTTGGTGTTGGCCGATAGCGAAAAATAGCCGTCAGCGGTTTTCTGCGGCGTGTAATGCGGGCTCACTAGGCGAGGGTCGCCGGTTTCGCCCTCGGGTTCTCCTGGTGCCGGCACGTAGGTGCGGTTGTAGAGGTGCTCGGTCATCACTTGGGTGGCCATGTTTTCAAACATCGGCACTTCAATCGCCTGCCCCTCGCCGGTGCGTTCCCGGTTAAACAGCGCCATCGCAATCATCTGCACGGCAATCAGGCCACCGGTACGATCGGCCAGCACATAAGGCAGGAAGCGCGGTTCGCCTTGTGCGCGCGCAACCAAGCCCGCCACGCCGGCCGAGCCCTGCACCACCGGATCGTAAGCCGGCTTCTTGGCGTAGCGACCGTTTTGACCAAAGCCGAACATTCCGCAATAAATGATGTCCGGCTTGACGGCTCGCACTTCGTCGTACGAGAGATTCATCCGCGCCATCGAATCGGGGCGGACGTTCCAGGTCATCACGTCTGCATCCTTGATTAGGCGCAGCAGGGCTTCGTGGCCCTTTGGGTGTTTGAGGTCGAGACAGATCGAGCGCTTGTTGCGGTTGAGGTGCAAAAATTTCGGCGCCATGCCGGGAGTGCGTCCGCGGCCGCCCAGGTGCCGTCCCACATCCCCTTCTGGGCTTTCGACCTTGATCACTTCAGCGCCATGGTCCGCAAGAATCTGCGTGCAGAGCGGGCCAATCACCACCGAGGTGAGGTCGATCACCTTGATACCGGCCAGCATGCCGCGCGCGCCGCCCGGCTTTTGGCTTGGCGCAGTCTGGTGTGCGTTTGCTGATGAAGTCATGCCTGCTTACTCTGGTTCCATGCCAGCCGCTTTGGTAACGCGCGCCCACATGGCGGTGTCGTTGGCCTGCAGCCTTGCGAAGTCGACAGGGGACAAGAGCTGTATTTCGCCCCCGGTCGATTCGTGCCCCGCCTGGTCGGCCTTCACCGCAGCGTGGGCCAGCGCATTGAGTTTGTTGACAATGTCGGCAGGCGCCTTGGCTGGCAGGTACATACCCACCCAGTTGGCCAGCAAGTAGTCGGGATAGCCTTGCTCAATCATGGTCGGAATGTTTGGCGCAAGCGCCAGCCGCTTCTGCCCTGTGACAGCCAACGCCTTTAATTTACCGCTCTGCACCATTGGCATACCGGTACGCAGGTCTGCCCACATCATGGAGACCTGCCCGCCAAGGATGTCTGTCAACGCCTGCGGCGCACCCTTGTATGGCACATGCAAGAGGTCGACGCCGGCCATCATTTTGAACATCTCGCCACCGATGCGAGAGGGCGCATTGCCGCTGGCAAAGCTGTACTTACCCGGGCTGGCTTTGGCCAGTTTGGCCAGATCCGCCACGCTGTTGGCCGGAAAGTTGGATGCCACCACCAGCACAAAGGCGTTGTTGGAAAGTGATGTGACCGGCGCAAAATCCTTGACCGGGTCGTAGGGTAGTTTTTTGAACAGGGCCGGGTTAGCGGCATGCGTGGTACCCGTGGTCAACAGAACGGTGTAACCATCCGCTTGCGCTTTGGCCACAGCTTCGGAAGCGATGAAGCCGTTTGCACCGCCACGATTGTCGACCACGATACTCTGGCCCGTGGCCTTGGTAATTTGGTGCGCGACCAAGCGTGCAGCCTGATCAGTGGCGCTGCCAGCCGGAAAAGCCACAATGAAGCGGATAGGTTTGTTCGGATAGTCGGTGGCTTGCGCCATCGCAGCAGTGGGTAGTATGAGACTACAGAGCAGCAAGGCGTTGCTGGCCAGGTGTTGCCAGATAGATCGATAAAGGTTCAACTGGTGCATGGATGTCTCCTTTGAGTGCGCTTGGGTGATGCGCGGTTTTTCTAAATCGGCCTGATGCTGGGTAGACGACTTGTGCGGACAGATCGTGTACGATGAGCTCAAATTACACAGTTTTTTCAATATAGCAGAACAACCGGAGGCGTGCATGTCTGATTTACCGAAATCGATTCGCATCAATGAAGAAGGTCCGCGCGAAGGCTTTCAATTCGAAAAAGGACCGATCGCCACCGCGCGCAAAATCGATCTGATCAACGCCCTCTCGCACACCGGCTTGAAGCAGATTCAAATCGTCTCCTTCGTGCCACCGCAAAACGTGCCCGGCATGGCCGATGCTGACGAAGTCGTCAGCGGCTTCACACCCAACCCCGAAGTGACATACACCGCGCTGTGGCTCAATGAGCGCGGCCTGCAGCGCGCACTCGGGCATGACGAAAAGCTCTACCTTTTTGGCTCGATCGGCCTCACCTGCTCGGCGCCTTTTTTGCTGCGCAACCAAAAGCGCACCATGGAAGAGAATCTCGAAGCGCAGCGCTCGATGATCAAGACGTACCAGAACCACGGCATTGCAGTGCGGCGTGGTTCCCTGATGGCCGCCTTCGGCTGCAACTTCGCTGGCGATATCGCGCCGGCGATGGTGGCCGACATGGTGGGCCAGCAGCTTGACATGGCAGCAGAGGCCGGCGAAGTACTGGAGTATGTGTCGCTGGCAGATACCATGGCCTGGGCTACGCCCTTGTCAATCCAGCGCGTAGTGGGTGCCGTGCGCTCCAAGTATCCGGACCTCAAACTGTCATTGCATCTTCACGATACCCGCGGCATGGGCATCGCCAACGCCTATGCCGGCCTCACCATGGGTGTCGATACCTACGATGCCGCCGTTGCCGGCCTGGGCGGCTGCCCGTTTGCCGCGCACAAGGGCGCCGCCGGCAACGTCTGCACCGAAGATCTCGTTTTTATGTGCGACGAAATGGGTATCGAGACCGGCATCGACCTCGACGCCTTGCTCGCCGCTGCGTGCGTGGCTGAAGACGTCGTCGGGCATCCCTTGCCGGGCTCGGTGAAATCCGGCGGAACGCTCAAGGCCATGCGCGAGAAACTTCGCGCCCACTAAAGATGATTCTCACCATGGGCCAGCGACAGGTCAGATCTAGCAGGCGTTAAGGCTTAGCCTTCAAAAACTTATTGCTTTGCCAATCAGGCCTGAGCAACACGCCTTCATCTCGAAGCCCCATGCCCGATAAGTCTTGCGAACTGATGGCAAGCCCCGCAGCTTGGCTACATGACTGTCCTTGCATCCTCTTAATGGCCACTGACAACATGCCTTCCGAAGCATCGCCCAAAGGACGACTCAAATCATCGAGCACGGTGCACTGAGGCGCCATGCCATCGGAGAATCTACCTTCCAATTTGGCGTTCACACCTTCCAACTCCATGGCAGCATAAGTGATGCCGCAATTGTCTTGGGGGTAAAACCCATAAGGTTTGCCGCACGTGGTGCCGCCAATCAACTCTACCTGCACATCAATGCCACGCAGGCCGTTGATGAATGACTCACTGGCAGAGCAAGTTCCGCCCGTTGCCAACACATAAATTTTGGCCAAGCCCAGTGAGGGATACGCTTGGTTATTCAGACCAAGGCTGCTGAAATTCATGGCGTAATTTTCTGAACTTCGCTTTTCGGAAAATTGAGTCCACTCAAAAACTTTCCCTTGCGCTTTTTCTCTGCCAGCCACCGAATACGCCAAGGCATTGGCAATGGCCAAATAGCCACCTCCGTTGTAACGCAAGTCGACCACCAGATCGGTAATGGCCTGCTGCTTGAAATACGTCATGGCTTGAATCAGATAAGCCTCCGCACCCGGCACATGGCTGTTGAATAGCAAGTAACCAATTTTCTGAGAACCCACATTCAAAACTTTGTATTCAACTTGCTGCAGAGTAATGACTTCTGCCTGCATGGTGATATTGAGGGTCTGACCCGCTCTCAATATTTGGAATTGATGCGGCGCAACTTTGGTGGGCCGCAAACCTTCATTGAAGATGTTGGTCGCTTCAGTGCTTGTGTCATTGACGGAAGCACCGTCAATACTGATGACTTGATCTCCCCTGGCCACACCTGCATTCTTGGCCGGCGTGTTGGGATAAACATAGGCCACCGTTAAAACCTTCTGACCGCCTTGGGTGCTGGTTTTGAGCTTGAAGCCGTAGCCGCGCAAACTGCTGTCAACAAAGCTGTTCCATTCAGCCGAGTCAATGATGAAACTGAACTTATCAACCAAAGTGCCGATGGCGGTTTTTAGAGGCGTTTTAGAATCTGAAAAATAATTGAGCAATGAGCCCCAAACATCTAAGACGCCATTATTCAACACTCTGTAGCGAGAGTCGTCTTCATTGACCTGTGGAATGTCTTTGTACCAAAGGTATCTCTCAGACATGTAGGCTTTGATCCATTTTTTTTCGTCAGCCAATTCACCTTGTTGGCTGGGTTTGGAAGACTTGGCGGCGTAAGGGCTTTCCTTCGCACAAATTTGAGCCAACTCCTTTGAAGTCGACGGCTTCACTTGCGCAGGGTTGTCTTGGCTGGAGCCACCACCTCCGCACCCAGCCAAAAATAGAACAAATGCGCTCATCAAAATAGCACGTGAGCTGTACGCAAACAATTTATTTGAAGTCATTTTGAAAGCGCGTTTGTTTGTCACACATTCAGACCCTGCAGCGTTATCCGGCTATCTTTTTGTAATCTGGACTTTGCAGTACATGATAATGGTTTTGTCGTCTTGCCTCATCCATGCGCATGCCTGAGCGAATGGCGGCTCGCACAATGTTTTCTTTGCGCGTAATTTCCTCTGCATACCCCAGCACTTGTTCTTGCAACGCTTTGGGAATCACAACCACGCCATCCGCATCGCCCCGCAGCAAATCACCTGGGTACACCGTCACGCCCCCAATTTGCACTGGTACTTGCAAACCTGCCAATTGAATACGCCCCTTGCCGGTGCGCATCCAGCTGCCTCGGCTGTAGATTGGATAGTTGAGCTCACTGCACAATGCAACGTCACGGTTAATGCCGTCGATCACTGTGCCTGCCATTTTTCGCTGATGGGCCATTTCTGTAAGGATGTTTCCCCAGGTGGTCATGTGGTCATGGCCACGGTTGTCAATCACGATCACACTGCCTGGTTCTACATCGTCAATGAAGTCGCCCACATGGCCTTCTTCACCGTGCGCTGCAGGCCTGTACAACACGGTGTACGCGTGGCCAGCCATTCGAAACTTTGGATCGCAAGCTTTGATTTGATAACACTGGCCCGCCACGCCAGAACGGTCGAGCGCGTCGCTTAAAGCAGCGCAGTCAAGCGCCAAGGCACGCTGCACAAAGGATGCAGAAGAATTTTGAGTTGTCATATCGGGAAAATCAAATCATAAAAAAGCGCTGTGCCAGTTCAAAAACTTAGTCGGCACGGATGTTGGCAGTTTTGATCACGTTGGACCAATACTGAATGTCCTTGCGAACCACTGCATCAAGCTGGGCCGGCGGCATGTAGCGAATTTCAACACCCGCTGTTTCAGCGGACTTGCGCACGCTGGGCGACTCCATGGCCAGTTTCACAGCCTCGGTGAGTTTTTGCACGATAGCGGGCGGCGTGCCCATGGGTGCAAAGAGAGCTACCCAAGCTTCGAGTTCAAAGCCAGGAAAACCTGCTTCGGCACTGGTAGGCACATCGGGCATCAAGGGAATTCGCTTGCTGGCAGCCACTGCCAAGGGGCGCATCTTGCCAGACTGTACAAAACCAGCCAATGATGGCGGTGTGGCAACAGTCATTTGCACATTGCCCGCCACCACGTCCAACATGGCTGGCCCTGCACCTCGGTAAGGAATATGGGTGATGAAAATATTGTTTTGTTGCTTGAACAATTCCACGCCCACGTGCGGCACCGAGCCGTTGCCGGATGTGGCGTAATTGAGTTTGCCCGGATTGGCACGCGCCAAATCGACAAATTCACGCAGGGTTTTGGCGGGCACAGATGGGTGAACGGCCATCACATGAGGCGATACAACCAGCATGCCCACGGGCGTGAAATCGCGCAGCGGGTCCCAGTTGAGGTTGGGAAACATGGAAGGGTTGCCCACATGAAACATGGAGTATCCAACCAGCAGGTTGTGGCCGTCTGGTGCAGACTTGGCCACAAAACTGGCCGCAATGTTGCCACTTGCGCCCGCCTTGTTATCAATGACCACGGGCTGCCCCAGGGTTTGTGTCATTGGAGGCACAACCATGCGGGCCACGGTGTCAAGGATGCCACCCGGGGGAACAGGCACGATCAAGTTGACTGGCCGGTTGGGAAAGCTTGCTTGACTCTGGGCAGCGCCAGGTACAAACTGCAAACTCAACGCCATGACAAGGCCTAGCGTAGATGCAAAGCCACCGGCTTTGCTGGCGTTTGTCACAAATTTTCTAAGAAGCATGTTGTCGTTTCCTGTTGGTTTGGAGGTCAATTGTCTTTGCATTGAGAAATACTATCGACTTTGATTTTATGGACAAGTCACCTAAAGCGCTGAATGGAGATGGGATAAACCCCAAGAGAAGCTTCGCCAGAGTTGTCATAATCCCAACAATGCAAACACACTACCAATCAATCGATGCTTTCATGCAACAACCTGCCAAACGTTTCTTCTTCTTAGCCGCATGTCTCGCAAGCTCAGTCAGCTTGAGTTGGGCTCAAACAAGCCCAAGCGCGTGGCCCACAAAACCAGTCAAGTTCATCGTGCCCTATGCAGCAGGTGGGCCTGCCGATGTGGTGGCCCGCGAAATAGCATTGGTTCTGAGTGCCGACATCAAACAACCTGTGACGGTTGAAAACCAAGGCGGCGGCATGGGTGTGCCAGCCCTTGGCGTGGTGGTGCGCGCGGAGCCCGACGGTCACACCCTGCTCCTGGCCGCCTTTGGCAACATGGTGCTGCAGCCCATGCTGAGCAAAAAGGGAGGCGCTGATTTGGTGGCCAAACTCAAACCCGTGTCTACCATTTCAACGGGCCCCCATGTGCTGGTGGTGTCTGCCAAGCTGCCCGTTAAAAACATTCCAGAGCTCATTGACTATGCCCGCGCCAATCCCGGCAAAGTGAGCTTTGCCTCTGCGGGCACTGGCGGCACCGCGCACCTGGGTATGGAAATGTTCAAAGCATTGTCTAAAACCGATGTCTTGCACGTTCCCTACAAAGGCAGTGCTGCTGCCGTCAACGATTTGATTTCAGGTGAAGTCAGTGCCATGTTCAGCAGCCTGCCTTCGCTGCAAGGCGTGGCCGACAAAGGCTTGGTCAAAGTATTGGCCGCCACAGCACCTAGCAAATCGGCTGCAACCAAATCATTGCCCTTGATTGGCTCAGCTTTGCCAGGCTTTGAATACACCACTTGGTACGCCATGTATGCGCCTCAGGCCACACCCAAAGCCACCGTCGACACCATCAATGCGGCGCTGGCCAAGGCTTTGCGAAATCCTGCCATAGTGACCAAGATTGAAGCCGCCGGCACAGAGCTACAAGCAGGCTCCCCTGAAGATGTTCAAGCATGGACCCAACGCGATTCAGACAAATGGTCGCGCGTGATTCGTGACGCCAAAATTTCTATTGAATGACATGGCTGAAGCCATTGAAACCGATGTACTGATTGCGGGCGGCGGACCATTTGGTCTGATGCTCGCCAACGAACTGGGCCGAAGAAATATTCGGTGCCTGCTGGTCGATCCCAAACCCAGCACGGCATTCAACCCACAAGCCAATGCCACCCAAGCACGGACCATGGAGCACTTTAGGCGTTTGGGCTTTGCCAACGAAATTCGCGCGCAAGGTTTGCCGCCTCATCACCCAACCGATATTGCTTACCTCACCCGTTTCAGTGGCACAGAGCTAGCCAGGCTCAGGCTGCCTACGGCTGCTGCAGCGCCCCAAGCCATCAAGGCCATGTCGGGCTCGTGGAGCGCGGCCGAGTTGCCTCACCGTGTTTCACAAAAATTTGTTGAGGTTTGCCTTCGAAAACACGCAGAAAAATTTTCAAGCAATGACATTCGCTATGGCTGGAAGCTTGAATCTTTCACTGACACCAGCTTGGACAAACCTCTTAGCGACCCCAACCCACATTCGCCTTCTCAGCCAATTCAAGCGGTGATTGAATGTGTATCTGATTCCAATTCAAACCCAACATCTCATTCAGAAAAAATTCAGGTTCGAGCCAAATACTTGATTGGTGCAGATGGCGCACGCAGCTCTATCAGGCATCACCTTCAAATACCTTGGGGTGGCGCAACGGGTTTCAAGCGCAACTTCATGGGCGGCAAAATGCTGGCCGTCTACCTTAAAGCGCCGCAGTTTTACCCACGAAACCCCAACGACAGAGCTTGGATGTATGTGGCCGTCAACCCAGAGTTGCGGGGCTTCATCATGTCGGTAGATGGCGAAAGTGAATTTGCTTTTCATGTCCAGATGTCAGACGATGCCAGCACAGAGGCCCTAACCGCTGAAGATGCCAAGCGACTGTTCTCGCTGGCCTACGGACAGCACATCGACATCGAAATTCTGTCCATGGCCACATGGCTTGCAGGCCACGCTTTGGTGGCCGAGTCTTTTCAAAAGGGCCATGTATTTTTGGGCGGTGACGCAGTTCACTTGTTCACACCCACAGGCGGCTTAGGCTACAACACAGCCGTAGAAGACGCCGTCAATTTGGGATGGAAATTGGCGTCTGTTCTTAAGGGCCAAGCGCAGCCTCAATTGCTCAACAGTTATGAGCTTGAGCGAAAGCCTTTGGCCATTCGCAACACCACGTATGCACGCCAGTTTGCCGACTCCATTGGGCTGTTTGATGCTGACACCAGCTTAGAAGCCGCCACCCCCGAAGGCGAACACGCTCGAAGTATTGCGTCCGATTATTTGAATGGCCACGTGCGCAGAGAGTTCAACATTCCCGGCGTGACCTTTGGGGGCCGCTACGACCAATCGCCCCTCATTGTTGCCGATGGCACTCAGCCGCCTGAAGATGCAGCCAACACCTATACACCCAGCGCATGCCCCGGTGGACGCCCGCCACATGCATGGCTACCCGATGGCAGCTCCTTGTTCGACAGTTTCAATTTTGAATGGACCTTGCTGGTCTTGGGTGAAGCACCTGCAGACTTCAGTGCGTTTGTGAATGCAGCCGGAAAACTCAAACTAGATTTGAAAGTGGTCAGGCATTCGTCGAGTGACTTGGCCCAACTGTATGAAGCCAAGTTGGTGTTGATCAGACCTGATCAAATAGTGGCATGGCGAGGCAGCGATGCAACTGAAGCCCAGGTCGTGCTCAACCAGGCTTGCGGTGCTTCAAGCAATTGAATTCAATAGGGAATGTTCATGGAGACCCAAACCCTGTTTTTAATCAGCGAGCCGTCCAAATCTTTGCCTGTTTCAATATTGGCATTGGGGTTGTTGCCAACGCGGCGGGCCACAATCAACTTGAATGTGATTCCCTGATCATCTTGAAAAGCCATGGATACGCCTCGGCCTCTCAATGAGTATTCGTTCAGGGCGTTGACGTCTTGCAAATTGAGGCTTGGGAACATCAGCACCCGACCCCTGTCGTAAAAACCACTGAAACTTAAGCTGGAAGAAAACTGCCAACGCATTTCCAAATTGGCAAGATAGCCCTCGCCACCACCCGCCTCGCTGCTGGGATACGCCCTTAAACCTGAACTGCCACCCAGATAAAACCTTTCGGAAGAATCTAAATTTTTGCCACCTTGCGAAACTTGGCCAGACACAGATCCAATGATGGAAAACTCCGACGAAATCACTTGCTGCCGACTGAGTGCATAGCGAATTTTGTTGAAGGTGCCAGCAGTTTGGGTGGTGGTTGCAATTTCCGAGGCATTGGGCGAATTGTCCAAATTTAAAAATCCATTGACAAAAGTGAGGCTGGCCGTGTTGGCGCCACCACCAGCAAATTGATCAAAACTATTGCCATACAAGCCCAGCGTTTTCAAAAGGCTTGAATAATCACTTTTAACCTGCCCTTCGCTGTTGTTTAAAAATTGCTTTTGATCCAGTGCAAGGCTGAGGTACAGATTTTGCGACCTTGATCGCACCAGGGGGTAAACACCCTCGATGCCCTTTGTGCCCGAAGAACCAGTGGGCGCTACCGTTTCTTGAAACTGCAAAGCCTTGTAATTCATCTCTGAGATATTGGCTCCGAAGGTCCAACCATCTAAACCCACAGGCACTTTCCATCCCAGCCGTGCATAGTCGCTGGCCTTGGTCAAAATGATGCTGCCACTCAATTGATCGCCTGGCCGTACGATATTGTTGAGGTTGGTGTTCACCACCATTCGGCTGTTGCCAGTCCCTTTCGAGCCTGTGTTGTCAAAAGTCACGTTGCCATCTTTGAATGGCTTGGGTGTAGCCTTCAGCACGATGTCTGTTTCAGACTCAGCAGTACCTTCAGTTAAGTTGCCAGTGACATAAACGCCTGAGATGTCGTTGGCAATTAACAAGGCTCGATCAATGTTGTTGCCATTCAAGTAATCGCCACTTGCTTGTCGACTTTGGATGATCGTCTGCAGCGATTGTGAAGTTGCAGGGTTGGGAATCTCCCCGTCAATCAACACCTTGCCAAGTCGGGCCTCCACAATTTGAATGAGAATTTGACCGTCTTTCACATCTTGCTCTGGCAAATAGGCCCTGACTGTCCAGCCCGCTTTTCTAAAAAGCTCAGCAACTTCACTCACCACGTTTTCGATCTCTGCAAAGGACAGTTCTTTGTTTTGATAAGGCGTTAACAGCGCTTGAATTTCAGCCTCTTTGAGCAAGGAGTTGCCTTGCAGCTTGAAATTTTTTACCACAATCTTCAGCCCTGCACTCGGCTTTTTCTCAATTGGTTTGGGCAGCAATGGCAGCGCTTGATTGGGCAGCTTGAGCGTTTGATTTCTGTCAATCTGCTGCTGCAAGGTACCCGCTTCAATGCCTGACGCATGGGAAGCCATTGGGGCTGCAATAAACAAGGCGCATCCCGCCATGACAAAAGGCGTAGAACGAGAATTTATAAAATGCCAACTCAACGATAAATTCATAAGGCTCGCTTCAAAAAAATTAAGGACCTGGCTTTTCAGAGACCACCACGACGGTTCGCTGATCACCCACCGAAATCACCACCGTGATTGGGAATGTGGCTCGCGCATCGGGGGTTGTGACCAATGCCTTTTGGGTGGCGTCGTACCGAATCCAATCTGGCAATGGTTGGTTGTTTGACAGTGCAACACTGACAACTGAAGTTGATCCCGTTGGTACAGACGGCGAGCCAACAATGGCCGTGGGCAATGGAATCACCAAGGGGATGATGCCCAGATTGACAAACTCTCTGGGCAATTCGACAGTCACAAGCCCATTTGCTTGCACTGTGGGCTGACGCATCGTGCTGACAGTCACACCAGGCGTCACGTTGCTTGCAATAACCGGCTGGGCAACCAATGCAGGAGGCTGAGAAGAAGTCGAAACTTCTGTGGAACTCGATGCTGTACTTGCTGGCACAGTAGCAGGTGTTGCTGCGGCGGCAGGGGCAGCTACAGCTGGTGTTGCTGAAGCTACAGCGGTCGCAGGAGCAACAGCTGCCACAGAAGGCTGTGCCGATGTGGCCACCGGCGCAGGTGAACTTGCCACTGGCGCGGCAACGACAGGTAAAACAGGTGGTGGCGCTGCAGGCATAGCCACAATTTCATCGGGTGAAATTAACTTCACCATGTTCATCGTGGTTCCACCACTCAATGGGTTTGCAGCAGGATTGACAGCTTGCGAAATGACATAGTTAGCGACGTTGGCCACACCAGCGCCAGCGCTAACAGCAATAGCTTTCACAAAATTTTCATCGTTCTTAGAAACATCCTTGAAGTTCAAGGTCAGCAAGTCAATTTTCGGAATGGTTTCACCATTTTGCAAACCCGTCACCGTGAAGTCTTTGGCCGCAATGTCTGGCAGTTCAGTTTTTGCTTTGAAAAGCGTCTTAATGGCAATGCCCAATGGAGCTTGCTGAATGGTGGCCAATTGGGCGCCGCCAACCAGGGTGTAGTTCGGATTGTCCAAGGTGAAAGAAATGGTGCTGTATTTTTTGTAGGTTCCCGCATTTGCGCTGTCCACAGTTGCTGCACCAAAATTAATTTTTGGTGCAGTCTCACCCGTCACCATCTTTGTCAAAGTGTAGCTATCAGCATTGTCAAATTGGTTATTGCCTTCATAGACCTTGGTAATGGACAGGTCGAGCACCTTGGCTTGAATTTCACCAACCTTGCCCGTGATGCTGTTAGTGAATTGATAGCCATAAACAGGTTTACCGGCCTGAACTGCTGTGAGCACCAAGCCGTTGACCCGAACATCTTTGTCAAGCCCCGCACCTTGCGCTGTCGCTACCGTTCCCGATGAAACATAGGTTCCATTGATCGGATTGTTCAACGTGAGTTCATCGTTGTTCACTGCACCCACAAGCTTGTAGTTATCGGCTGCCAACTGAGCATTGACGTTGCTGTCGTATATTTTGACAACCTTGCCCTGCAAACTCGCAACAGCAGTTGGTGCGTAGCTGAATAAAAGTCCATTGCCCTGTGGCAGTGTTTGAGTTTTGCTGCGCAAAACGTTGTACTGAACATAATCGTTGTTCAAGCTGTTAGCGCTGTCCCTGGTAGCGCCCACAAATGGCGATGAATTGGTACTCCAAATTTGCCACTTCTGAGTGCTCGGTGCTTGCACGGCAGTTGCACCTGCTTCATTGATCCACTGCGAGGTTTCCACAATCACATCTCCGCCTGCAGAGGCAACGGTCGCGCCTTGCGCAACAGTCAATGGTGCAGAAGAAGCTAAGGTGATGGCACCAGCGCTCTGAACGCCTTTGTAAGTCACAGCGCCAACAGACACTTCACCAACAGTCATCGGAACGCTGTTATTGACATTCACTGAACTTGAAACATTCGAAGCTGCCAAACGCGAAATGGCATTGGCTTCATTGCTCATTGAAACTGCGCCCTTGCCCGTTACCAGCAAGCCCGACTGAGCTGTATTGATCAAGCCTAAAACACTCAGCTGCTGACCTGCCACATCAAACTGACTGTCCTGCGTCAGGTTAATTGGGCCAGACCAACTGTTCAAGCTGTTGGAGGCCAGCAAAACACCACCTTGCAAGGTCAAGGGTTTATTTTCAACGGCAACGCCTTGCAACTCAAGCACTGCACCCGCGCCTACAGTCACGCTTGCATTGGGCGAACCCAAAGCCAGTGCATTCGAAATACTCAAAGCGCCCTGAGTGACAGTGGTGTTGCCCGTGAATTGATTGGCATTGCTTAATTGCAGTTTGCCTTCGCCCAATTTGCTCAATGAACCAGTTCCAGAAACAACGCCATTGATCTCGCCCTGTTTGGCAATATTGAAACTTGCTGGCGAGAGCAATTGAACATTGTTGTCAAACAACAGGTTGTCTGTAGTGTTGAAGGCAACTTGGGATCGGTTGAGTCCATCTCCAATTTGCGTATTGGCTGCAGCGTTGTTAAAGCTGGCGAGTGCCTGAGAAGCGCCCACAGATCCTTTCAATTGCAGGTTGGTACTGCCGCTGCCAGAGCCAACCGTCAAATTCCTTGCGGCAAGGGTATCACTGTCTAATGAGCCATTGAAAGTCAATGTGCTGTTTGCACCGCTTGATTGAATGGTGATATCGCGGCCCAAAGTGACAGCGCCACTAAAGCTCTGATCAGCCGTGGTCTTGACAGAGCCACCCTTCAATTGAATGGCGTTAGCACTCACACTGACACTGCCCAAACTGGCCGTATTACCCAATGCACCATTGACCAAGATGGCAGCATTTGCACCTGTTGCACTCATCGCCAAGTTGCGTGTTGAGTTGTCGCTGTTGATAGCGCCATTTGTTGAAATAGTGGCATTTGCATCTGAGGCTGTGAGGGCGGTATTGGCGCCCAATATCATGGCACCCGCAAATGTCTGATTGCCTAGGGTGTTGACCGATCCGGCATTGAGATTGATATTTCGGGCACTGACATTCAGGCTTTGAAGTGCTGCACTTTGTCCTACAGCTTGGTTAATTGCTACTGCAGCATTGGTGCCTGTAGCGCTGATGTTCAAGTTGCGCGCTGTGCCGTCACTGTTCAATGTGCCGTTGCTTGTAATCTGGGCTGTGTTACTACTGGCAGACAACTTGACATCGCTGGCCAGTGTGATTGAACCAGAATAAGTTTGATTGCCAGTGGAACTGATATTGCCAGCAAGTTTGGTGGTGCCGCTCACACCCATTGAGCTAACGCCACTCACATCGCCACCCAAGCTAGCATTGCCTGTCAAAGTCAAACTATTACCTGCACCTACAACTGTTGATCCTGCAGTTGTAGTGACGTAGCTGCCCTTCAAGGTCGTATTGGCACCCAAGCTCACTGCACCTGCGAATGTCTGATTACCGCTGGTCGTCATTGTGCCGCCATTCAAGTTAATGGCGCTGGCTATGGCGTTGATGCTTGCCAACGCCGCTGTATTACCCAGTCCATTATTTAGCACCACAGCAGCACCCGCGCCACTTGCACTGATGTTCAAGCTGCGTGATGTGCCATCGCTGTTGATTGTGCCGTTGCTTGAGATTACTGCTCCATTGCCTGCTGCCGACAGATTGGCGTTGCTCGCCAGAGTCATGGCACCGGCATAGGTTTGATTGCCGCTAGAGCTGACGTTACCAGCAAGCTTGCTTGTGCCACTGATTTCAAATGAACTTACGCCACTGACATCGCCGCCCAAGTTGGCGTTGCCCACAACATTCAAACTGTTGCCTGCGCCTGCAATGCTTGAGCCAGATGTTGTAGTGACATTGCTTGCTGTCAAAGTGGTGTTGGCACCCAAAGTGACGGCGCCGGCATAAGTTTGGTTACCGCTGGTATTGACTGTGCCGCCATTCAAGCTAATGGCGCTGGCTGTTATGTTCAAGTTGCGGGCTGTGCCCTCGCTGTTAATCGTACCGTTACTTGCAATCACAGCCGCATTGCCGCTAGCCGAAAGCTTGGCGTTGGTAGCCAGAGTCATGGCGCCTGCATAGGTTTGGTTGCCGCTAGAACTCACATTACCAGCAAGTTGGGTGGTGCCACTCACAGCAAATGAGCTCACTGTACTCACATCGCCGCCTAGTCTAGCGTTGCCAGTCACATTCAAGCTATTGCCTGCACCATTCATTGTTGAACCTGATGTGGTTACCACATTGCTGCCTGTCAATGTGGTGCCAGCACCCAAAGTCACTGCGCCTGCGTACGTCTGATTACCGCTGGTGTTGACTGTTCCAGCTTGCATATTGATCAAATCACCGGTGACATCCAAAGTGCTGAGACCGAATGTGTTGCCTAGCGGGCCACCCAAAGACACACTGCTGCCAACTCCGCTAGCGCTGATATTTAAAGAACGGGCTGTTGATGAATCAGCATTGAGTGATTGAGTCATTGCAATGAATGAATCAGCGCCAAAGCTTTGCAGCGTTGTATCTTTGGTGAGCGTGATGGGCCCTGCATAGGTCTGATTGCCACGCGTGTCAATTGTGCCTGCTCTCAATGTCAAAGCACTTGCTGTTACAGCCAGATTTTCTAGTGCTGTTTCATTTCCTATGGCACCCTTCAGAACCACGGCGCCAATCGTGCCTGAGGCTGTGATGTTCAAGCTGCGTGCTGTGTCATCGCTGTTGATTGTGCTATTGACTGAAATGACTGCGGCATTGCCGGTAGCGAATAGCTTGGCATCCTTTGCCAGCGTTATTGCGTCAGCATAAGTTTGATTGCCCGTAGAACTCACATTACCCGCAAGCTTGCTAGCACCACTTACGGCAATAGAGCTTACGCCACTCACATCGCCGCCCAAGTTGGCGTTACCCACAACATTCAAACTGTTGCCTGCGCCTGCAATGCTTGAGCCAGATGTTGTAGTGACATTGCTTGCTGTCAAAGTGGTGCTGGCACCCAAAGTGACGGCGCCGGCATAAGTTTGGTTACCGCTGGTATTGACTGTGCCGCCATTCAAGCTAATGGCGCTGGCTGTTATGTTCAAGTTGCGGGCTGTGCCCTCGCTGTTAATCGTACCGTTGCTTGCAATCACAGCCGCATTGCCGCTAGCCGAAAGATTGGCGTTGGCCCCAAGGGTCATTTGGCCAGTGTAAGTCTGGTTACCGCTGGTATTCACTGCGCCACCATTCATTGCAATACCACTGCCCGCAACTTCCAATTGACTCAATAAATTTGTCGTGCCTAATGCACCTCCCAAAGTCACTGAACTTCCAGCGCCACTGGCGCTGATATTCAAACTTCGAGGTGTACCATCGCTGTTGATCGAACCATTCATTGTGATCACTGCTGCATTGCCACTTGCCACCAACTTGGCATTGGCTCCCAAAGTCATTGCACCAGCAAATGTCTGGTTGCCAGTAGAGCTCACATTACCCGCAAGCTTGGTTGTACCGCTTACACCGATCGCGCTCACACCGCTCACATCGCCGCCCAAGATAGCATTGCCTGTCACATTCAGGCTGTTTCCAGCGCCTGCAACTGAAGAGGCTGTGGTTGTAGTTACGTTGCCGCCAATCAAACTTGTGTTGGCTCCAAGAGTCACAGCGCCTGCATAAGTCTGGTTGCCACTTGTATTAACCGAACCACCATTCAAGCTAATAGCGCTGGCTGTGGTGATCAAGCTTGCAAGGGCTGCTGTGTTTCCGAGACCTGCCTTGATTGCAACACTTGTGTTGGAGCCTATGGCGCTTATCTCCAACGCCCGAGCAGTGCCATCACTGTTGATTGTGCCGTTGGCAGTGATCACTGCTGCATTACCGCTAGCCGCCAACTTAGCGTTAGCGCCTAGTGTCATTTCACCTGCAAATGTTTGATTACCCGTAGAACTCACATTACCCGCAAGCTTGGATATACCGCTCACGCCAAGCGAACTCACACTGCTCACATCACCCCCAAAACTAGCATTGCCAGTCACATTCAGGCTGTTGCCAGCGCCTGCAATGGTCGAGCTTGTTGTTGTCGTCACGTTACCGCCAGCCAAAGTCGTATTAGCTCCCAAGGTCAAAGCGCCCGTGTACGTCTGGCTTCCTGTGGTTCTGACTTGCGCGCCGTTGAGCGTAATGTTGGATGCACTGGCAGTCATGCTGCCAATAGCCGCTGTGTTGCCAATGGCTTCGTTAAACACCAAGGTGCTGTTGGCGCCGCTGGCAGTGAAGGTCAATGACCTGGTGGTGCCATCACTGTTAATCGCACCACTGGTGGTAATTACCGAGTTTGTGCCGCTGGCCAACAGCGCTGAGTCGCCGCCCAAAGTAATTGCGCCTGTGTACGTCTGGTTGCCTGTAGAGCTCACATTGCCTGCCAACTGCGTGGTACCGCTCACGCTGAACTGGCTCACGTTGCTCACCACGCCGCCCAAGCTCGCATTGCCCACAATGCCTACGCTGTTGCCCGCACCT
>JAPLPO010000097.1 GCA_026400155.1 Burkholderiales bacterium
AACAACGGGACATTGCAGCATTGTTTGTCCGCCGAAGACTCGCAGTCTTTGGACCTGATCTCTATGTTTCATGTGCTTGAGCATTTGCCAGAGCCCATACCAGCCTTGCGCAGCATTGGCGAAAAACTTAAACCAGAAGGCTTGCTCTACATCGAAGTGCCCAATGCCACGCGCTTGTGTTCACCGCATTACATGTTCTTCAGGGCGCACACCTTGTACTTCACGGGCCCCAGCTTGCGCAACTTGCTAACCCAATCTGGTTTCAAGATCGTGGCGCACAATCCAGACAGCTCAGACAACCTGAGTGTGGTGGCTCAGTATTCACCATCGAACATTGCGCCACACCCGAAAGAGGCCAGCCACCCATTGGTGTCTGCGCAAAACGCGCGCCGCTGGATGCCCTACCTGATGCAGCAATTGAGAGATGGACAGCCCATGCGCAAATGGCGTGTTCGAAAAGAAGAAAAACGCACCGCATCTCAATATCCCAACGGCCACGCGCTATTGAAAGATTTGTACGAGAAAAACTAGACTCCCAGGATGGTTAACTACTGGGTCATTTCCCATACGGCGTAATTCAGATTAAAGTCGTTGAATGAATAAAGTCAACGCCAAAGATTTGCTGCTGGTTCTCGTAGTGACTGTGTCTTGGGGCCTCAACTATCCCATCATGAAGTATGTGGTCAATAGCTACCCGCCTTCAGCATTCAGAGCTTTGACCTTCATCGTCGGTTTTGTCTCCATCGGAATTTATGCTTATTTCAAAGGCATTTCTTTGTCTGTGATCAGCAAAGAAAGGTGGCCTGTCTTCAAATTGAGCATGTTCAACATGGTGGGCTGGCACCTGCCCATGATTTATGGCGTGAGCATGCTCAACTCAGGACGAGCAGCCATCATTGGCTACACCATGCCAATTTGGGCCTTGTTGGCCAGTGCCTTGCTTTACAAAGAAAAAATCAATGCCCGATCCATCGTGAGCCTAGTTTTGGCCATGGCGGCGGCTGTGATATTGGCTTGGGGAAGCCGTGAACAATGGGGCAACCACCCAATGGGCGTTGGTGTCATGTTGGTTGCCGCAATCACTTGGGGCACTGGCAATGCCATGGTCAAACACACGGTACTGGAGCTTCATGGTGTGGCCCTCACCTTCTGGGCCTTGTTCATTGCATTTGTTTTCTTTGTGTTTTTCACCGTTACTTTTGAAACAGATCAGTGGGCTTGGCCCAACTTTTTGCAATGGCTGGCCATTCTGTATGGCGGCGTGATCACTTTTGCCGTCAGTTATGTGGCTTGGTTCCATGTGGCTCGAAAGTTGTCTGCTGTTTCAAGTGGGCTTTCCATCATGTTGGTACCCGTGTTTGGCGTAACGGGCGGGGCCTTGGTGCTGGGCGAGTCTGTTTCTATGGCTGATGTTTCTGCACTCTTTTTGATCTTGATTGCCATGGCAGTGGTGCTCACGCCCAGTTTCAAAATCAAAGACTTGTTTCAAAGCAAATCAGACACTTAATTTCTAAACCCATTAGGGTAATAGCGGATGCCAGTTCAATGGCCCTCTCATAGTATTGTCTAGATGTTCTTTTTAAGAATACTTTCATAACTTATTGGTGAAGAGGAATTTCCAATGAAGTCGCCAGCGTTTTCATACCTCAAAGCCCAAACCATGGGGGATGTTTTTTCAGCCCTCAAAACGCATGGTGAATCGGCGCAATTGTTGGCAGGCGGGCAAAGTCTTTTGGCCATGCTGAACTTGCGCATGGCCAACCCAAGTATCCTGATTGATATCAGTGGGCTTGATGCGCTCAAGGGCATTCAGCAAAGTGGCAACGTGGTTCGCATTGGCGCCCTCGCTACCCACCAAGAAATTCTTTCTTCCAACATGGTGCAAACACAAGTTCCGCTGCTTGCACAGGCAGTTCCTTATGTGGCGCATTTGGCCATTCGAAACAAAGGCACTATCGGCGGAAGTTTGGCATTGGGCGATCCAGCCGCTGAGTACCCCGCTGTAGCCTTGGCCTTGAATGCGACACTCATCATTCAAAGTGCCACAGGCGAGCGAAGGGTCAAGGCCAGCGAATTTTTCATCAGCCTGTATCGCACAGCGGTGCAAGCCCAAGAAGTACTCATTGCGGTGGAGTTTCCCGTTGCCACTTCAAACCAACGGTTTGTATTTTCAGAACTGGCCCGCCGCAAAGGTGATTACGCCATGGCTGGCATGGCCATGGCTTTGAGCCTAGACGGACAAGCCATTCGAGAGGCCTCGTTGGCCTTCATGGCCATGGATGACAAACCTATTCTGGCGCCTCATGCCATGAAAGCATTGGTCGGGCAGTCCATCAACCAGCAGACCATCGACAATGCTCAAAAGGCGCTGGATCAAGACCTTCACCCGGCGGGCGATTTATCGGCCAACGCCGCCACCAAAAAATATTTATCTCGGGTTCTTTTGTCTAGAGCTTTGATGCAAGCGGGAGCAACACATGTCTGAAATTTGTATGCATGCACAATTTACGGTCAACGGAGAAACTGTTGATGCCCAAGTGCCCGTTCGAATGCACTTGGTCGATTATTTGCGCGATGAATTGGGCCTCACAGGTTCTCACTTAGGTTGTGAGCATGGTGTTTGTGGCGCATGCCAAGTCATGGTTGACGGGCAAGTCGTTCGCGGGTGCCTGACTTTGGCCATTCAAGCAGATGGCAAAAATGTTCTAACAGTTGAAGGCTTAACTGAAAGCCGCGAATTACAAAAATTACAAGCTGCATTTTTAAAACACAATGCCTTCCAATGTGG
Organism: Burkholderiales bacterium; assembly: GCA_026400155.1. Taxonomy (GTDB): domain Bacteria; phylum Pseudomonadota; class Gammaproteobacteria; order Burkholderiales; family Burkholderiaceae_C; genus Limnohabitans_A. Next base: position 2,789 of record JAPLPO010000097.1, read on the forward strand.
CTTCTGCTCATCTGGCATGCTGCTCACAGCCTTAGAAATTACCAAGCATCACAAACACGCTACGCGCGATGAAATTCGCGAATTAATTTCTGGCAACTACTGCAGATGCACAGGCTATCAGGCTATTGTGGATGCCATTGAATCTGTCTTGGTCAAATCTTCTTCTGAATCAGGAGTCAAGGTATGAATGCACCCCATGAACTGCCACTGCAAGCTGAGGGTGTAGCCACCCAAGAAAATTATGTCGGTCAAAGCGTGCCGCGCTCAGGCGCCAAAAAACTTCTCGAAGGACGCGGTACCTACCTAGATGACATTCGCTTGCCACGTTTGGTGCATGTGGTGTATTTGAGAAGTCCCCACGCACACGCTCGCATCAAATACTTGGATCTTTCGCAAGCTCGCAAACAACCCGGCGTAGTGGCTGTTTTCAATGGCCACGAAGTGGCTCAATATTGCACGCCTTGGGTTGGTGTTTTGGGTCATCTGAAAGGCATTCGATCTGCACCGCAATATGCCATTGTACCCGAAAGAGCGTGCTGGCAAGGTGAAGCCGTTGCGGCCATTGTGGCGCAGACAAGACGTCAGGCAGAAGACGCGCTCGACCATGTGATGGTGGATTGGGATCTGTTGCCTGCTGTCACTGACATGGAAGCCTCGCTTGCAGGCGATGTGGTCATTCATCCCGAGTTAGGCGACAACAAATGCTTCAATAGAGAGCTTGTGACCGAAGGCTTTGATGACGCCTTTGCAAAGGCCGACGTGGTGGTTGAAAAAGTCTATGAATTCAGCCGTCACACAGGTGTGACCAATGAACCGCGCGGCATCTTGGCAGACTACAACCCTTCTGAAAATTTGCTCACTGTTTTTCAAGGCACCCAAGCGCCCAACATGATGCAGGATATTTTTTCGCGGCATCTGAACATTCCTGAATCCAATGTGCGTGTCATTTGCAAAGATGTGGGCGGCTCCTTTGGCATCAAGGTCCATGTGTATGCCGATGAGATGGCCACGGCTGCCATTGCCGTCATGCTCAAGCGTCCGGTTAAATTTTCAGCCGACAGAATTGAATCTTTTCTCACAGACATTCATGCGCGCGAGCACAAAGTCAAAATCAAACTGGCTTGCACACAAGAAGGCGACATTCTTGCATTTGATTTGTATGACTTGACTGGTATTGGCCCCTACTCTGTCTACCCACGCACCAGTGGCATTGAGGGCAACCAAGTGGTCAACCTCACAGGCGGCCCTTACAAGCACAAGCAATACCGAGCCAAACTGGATGTGGTGTTCACAAACAAAAACGTCACGTGCCAATACCGCGCAGTGGGCCACCCTATTGCCATGGCGGTGACGGAAGGCATTGTGGATGAAGCGGCCAGAAAAATTGGCATGGACCCCGCAGAATTTAGACGCAGAAATTTAATTGCCGATGACGCCTATCCTTACACTGCGCCGTCTGGCGTCAAATTTGAAAAGCTTTCACACCAGCAATGCCTTGAAAAACTAATGAGCTTGATGGACTACCAAGGGTTGCGCAAAGAGCAAGAAACTTTGCGCGCTCAAGGCATTTACCGAGGCATTGGACTGGCCGCCATGATTGAGGTGACCAACCCCTCCCCTGCTTTTTATGGTGTGGGAGGCGCGCGAATCTCGGCACAAGATGGCGCCACCCTTCGACTCGATCCTGCAGGCATGATCTATGTTTTGGTGAGTGTCACCGAACAGGGTCAAGGCACTGAAGCCGTGTTTACGCAAATTGCAGCCACAGCGGTGGGGGTCAAAGTAGAAAACGTTCGTGTGATTACTGGAGACACAGCCGTCACCCCTTATGGCGGTGGCACATGGGCTTCAAGGGGCGCGGGCATTGGCGGTGAAGCTGTATTGCAAGCTGGCAAAGAGTTGCGCCAACACATTTTGGATGTGGCTGCCGCTATATTGAAGGTGGAAGCTGCCACCTTGGATTTGGTCAATGGCGTGATTTTAGACAAGCTTAGCGGACAAGTGCAGATGCCTTTGAGTGAAGTGGGCCGAGTGGCCTACTTCAGGCCTGACACCCTGCCCATGAACTTCCAATCAGAACTCACTGTCACGCGGCACTACACACCACGGGAATATGGTTTTACATTCACCAACGGCATTCAAGCCTCCTATGTCGAAGTGGACACTGAAACAGGCTTTGTCAAATTGCTCAAACACTGGTGCGTGGAAGACTGCGGCACCATCATCAACCCCTTGCTGGTAGATGAGCAAATTCGCGGCGGCATTGTTCAAGGCATTGGCGGCGCCATGTTCGAAGAATGCATATACAGTGACGACGGTCAATTGCTGAATGGCTCAATGGCAGACTATTTGGTACCGATGGCAGGCGAAATGCCTGACATGATCATTGGTCATGTCAATACGCCCACCAAAACTTCAGAACTCGGCGCAAAAGGTGTCGGTGAAGCAGGTACAGCGGGCGCACCTGGCGCCGTGATGAATGCCATCAATGATGCCCTGGCGCCACTCAAGGCCAATGTCAGTGTGCAGCCATTCACACCACAGCGTGTTCTGGCCGCGCTGGGCAAGATATAAGAAAAACCAAGGGAGCTTCATGTTTTACGGCGAAATTGAAGGCAGTGGATTCCAAGTCATTGAACCGGAGTTCGCAAGCTGCTTTGTGGGCCATGCACGAGTTGAAAGGCTCTGGACAGGCGGGCGCTGGTGCGAAGGACCGGCTTGGTTTGGCGGCGGACGGTATTTGTTGTGGTCTGATTTGCCCAACAACCGAATCATGCGCTACGACGATACAGACGGTTCTGTTTCTGTCTTTCGCCAACCCTCCGGCTATGCCAACGGCAACACGCTAGATTTGCAAGGTCGGTTGATCACATGCGAGCACTTTAATCGACGCATTACTCGAACTGAGCACGATGGCAGCATCACCGTGTTGGCTGACAAATTCAATGGCAAGCGATTGAACTCTCCCAACGATGTGGTGGTCAAGTCAGACCATTCCATTTGGTTCACAGACCCCGACTACGGCATCATTGCCGACTACGAAGGCAAAATTGACAGCATGGAACAAGATGCTTGCCATGTTTACCGCATCGACCCTCACAGCTTGGAGGTAACTCAGGTTGCCAACGACTTTGACCACCCCAATGGTTTGGCGTTTTCCAAAGATGAAAAACATTTGTTCATTGCCGACAGCGGCGGCACCGAGGGTGACCATCGCCCCAAACACATTCGCCGCTTCAATGTAGACGCCTCAGGAAAAACCCTAGGTGCATCCATCGTCTTTGCCGAATGCCCATCTGGTTTCTTTGATGGCTTTCGAATCGATCATCAAGATCGTCTGTGGGCCAGCAGTGCTGAAGGGGTTATTTGCTACAGACAAGACGGGCAACTGATTGGTAAAATTAAAATACCTGAAATGGTGGCAAACCTCTGCTTTGGCGGTTTGCAACGCAATCGACTTTTCATCTGCGGCACCACATCTCTTTATGCGGTTTATCTCAAGGTCAACGGATAAAGGACAACCATGAATCTACGCGTTATCTCTTCACACGCTCAAGCCATACAAACTGCGCCCGTACTCACTGCAGACGAAGCCATTGGCATTGCCAGAAAACTTGCGCCACATTTTGCAGAGCGTGCAGCGCATGCCGAAAAAATTCGCCGCATTCCTGACGAATCCATTGAGGAACTCAATTCAAGCGGTTTGATGCGATTGATGCAACCCAAGCGATTTGGCGGATCGGAATTAGGTCTGGGCGTTTTAATGGACGTGACTTTAGAAATATGCAAAGGCTGCGCATCGACTGCTTGGGTTTACTCCAATTTGGCTTCGCACTCATGGAACGTGGGTCAGTTTGAAATGCAGGCCCAAGAAGATGTGTGGGGCAATGACCCATATGCATTGGCGGCCACAGCATTGGCTTTTCCATGCGGCAAAGCGGTGCCCGTTGAGGGTGGATATAAGCTGTCTGGCAAATGGCCATTCTGCAGTGGCATCGATGCCTGTACCTGGATCTTGGTGGGTGCCATGACAGAGCAAAATGGTGGTGCCCCGCAAAGACGTTTCTTTTTAGTGCCGCAGGCCAATTACAAAAGCCTAGATAACTGGGAGACCTATGGCCTGAGCGGCACTGGCAGTCACGACGTGATGATCACCGATGCATTTGTACCCGATCACCTCAGTGTGTCTGCAGAGATCTTCGCTGCGGGTCAAAACTTGCCGGGTGCCAAGCTGTACAGCAACAAGCTTTTTCAAATGCCCACCTTTGCAGCCTATGCCTATGTTTTGTCTATTGTTCCTCTTGGCACTGCCAAAGCAGCTGTCGAACAATTTACGGCAGCCATGCGCAATCGAGCCGGCACCTATACTGGAACTCGCATTGCTGAATTGGCACCTGTTCAAGCACGCATTGCTGAAGCAGCGGCCTGCGTTGAATTTGCAGAATCAGTCATTCGGCGCGATTGGACCGATCTTGAAAATGCCGTTGAGAACAACGAGTTTCCGAGCATGGAAACCAAATTGCGATGGAAGCGCAATGCGGCATTTGCTACTAATTTGGCGGTTCGCAGCATCGATGCGCTCATGCCAGCTGCTGGTGGAGGGGGGCTTTCTCTCAACTCGCCTCTTCAAAGGCAATTCAGAGACATCCACGCTTCGTCAACCCACATTGCGCTGACATGGGATATTCATGCTGCAGCCTATGGACAAAGCGCCCTAGGCTTGCAGCCCCAAGGTGGATTGTTACTTTAATTTAAACAGCTTCTTCGCGTTGCCACCAGTGATCAAATCCCGATCACTTTTGGGCAAGCGCTTAACGGCAGAAACCAATCCCAACGGATCAACCTCGGCCATGTCATAAGGGTAGTCTGTACCCAACATCACATGGTCTGGACCAAAACGATCAATCATGTTGCGCAGCATGCCTGGATCAAAGGTGATGGTGTCAAAGTAAAACCTTTCCAGATAAGTGGAAGGTTTGCGCTTGATCACGGTTCGGCCGTCTGGTCGTGCGCCGTAGACATGGTCCATGCGAGCCCAATAGTGCGCCAAGTAGCCACCGGCATGCGCCAACAGCACTTTCAACTTGGGGTTGCGTTCCATCACGCCGTCAAAAATCAAATGACTCACCGCAATGGTGGTATCTAAAGGGTTGCCAATCACATTGTTGAAATAGTGATTTTCAAGTCGGCTGGCTTCGGTAAAGCCATTGGGGTGAATGAACAAGGGAACACCCAGCTCACTGACGGTTGAAAAAAACTTTTCAAGTTTCAAAGAGGGATCGGTTAAATTTTTACCGTTCACATGCGTGTTGATTTCAATGCCGCGAAGGCCCAAATTTTTAATGGCATGTTTGAGTTCTTTGACAGCCAATTCTGAGTCTTGCAAGGGAACGGTTCCCAAGCCAATGAGTCGGTCGGGATGCTGGGCAACTAATTTGGCCATGCCTTCGTTCACATCGCGTGCCAGCTCTGCGCCAAAGGCAGGTTCAGCAAAGTAATAGTATTGAAAAGGTGCAGGTGAGACCGCTTGAATGTCAACACCCATGCGATCCATGTCTTGAATACGCACCGACACATCCGACAACATGGGTGCACGGTCACGCATTTGTTTGGAATTGGTATCGCGCGTCAATTGGTTGGCGAAGATATGCCCGACTTCCTGCTCGATGGGCTTCAATACAGCAGCCTTCTGTCCCACTGTGGGATTGAAATAGTGACAGTGCACATCCACATTCAGATGCCCGTCTTTGCGCTTGGCCAATTTTTTAGTGGCCAAGGAAGTGAACATGCCTTTGGCACCTTTGGCCTCTTTGCCATGGTTGTGATAAGGATGCTTGCAAGTAGGCGCGCAAGTGAAGATCATGAAAATTCCTTCAAAGTAAATTAGATTGTGTCAGTCGAAGAGTTTATTTGCCAATGGCTGCGTTCACCCTGGGCATTACTTCAGTGGCAAAAAGCTCCATCGAGCGCTTGGCCAGAGCGGGGTCCATCCAATCATGGCAGGCATACAGCAGGTTACCAAAATCACCCACTTCATCGCGGAAAGCTAATATTTGATCGACCACGGAGTTGACTGTTCCAGCCAAGACCAAGCGGTTGTTGACATATTCAGGCGTGATCAAGGCGTCGTCCATGTTGGGATCGGTTTTGAACAAATTGCTACGCCCACCGTTCAACAACTTTCGCACCAATTGCTTGAAATAAAAGCGGTAAGGCCCACCCTCTTCCATTGCATACCTTTTTGCTGTGGCCTCATCGTCGGCCACAAAAATACTTTTGGCAACACGCCATTCATTGGGATGCGCCACAGCACCCACTTCAGCGCGGCCTTCTACATATTTAGGCCAATGTGATTTGACCCACTCTGGCATGAGGAAGTTGGCTGAAATGGGCTGCCAACCACGCTTGGCCATCTCTGTCACACCCTTGGAAAAGGGAGCAACAGCCGTACCCACAATGAGGGGGTGAGGTTTTTGGAAAGGCTTCATGATGTAGCCTTGTCCAATTTCTGGAATCATGGTTTTGCCCACAGACACCTTGAAAAATTCACCCTCTAAGTCGTAGGGCGGCTCAGACTCCCAAATCTTTAAAACCATGTTGATGCCTTCGACAAACATGGCATTGCGATCTTTGCCAAAGTTGCCAAAGACCTCTGCATCCGACATCAATCCGCCAGGGCTAACGCCCATGATGAAACGACCTTGCAGCATGTGGTCCAACATGGCAGCTTGGGCTGCAATGGCGGCTGGATGAGAGTTTGGCACGTTGATGGTGCCAGTACCCAACATGATGTTTTTTGTCTCAGAAATCAAACTTGCCAAAAAAATCATGGATGACGTGACGGTCTCGGCTGCGTCGGTCACATGCTCACCCACATAGGCTTCGCTGAAGCCTAAACGATCGGCCAAGATGATGGCTTCTCTGTCCTCAGCAATCGTTTCTCCGATGTTGCGTCCGGGAGGATGCAAAGGCATCATAAAGGTACTGTATTTCATGGATGCTCCAGATATTTCAAAAATGATTAATTGCTGTGCAAGGCTTCTGCAACTTGCACGTATTGACCCTGGCAAAACAGCAATGGCGTCTTGCTTTCGTAAACGTAATTTTCAACTTGCCCCAAAAACAAAACATGGTCACCCACCACTGTTCGCTGGATGGTTTTACATTCAAAGGTAGCAACACAATGAGGGATCACAGGCACCCCCCCCAAGCCCTCTATGCAATCAACACCTGAAAACTTGTCAGAAAGGGGTTTAGAAAATTGCTTTGACAATTCAACTTGGTCAAGCGCCAAGACATTGATGACAAAGCGCCCCGTTTCGTCAAAAACTTCCAAACTGGGTGAGTTTGAACCCAAACTCCACAGCACGACGGGGGGCTCTAAGGACACAGAGCTGAACGAGTTGGCGGTGACACCCACCCAACGCGATTGAGAATTACCAGAAGTGACCACTGTCACGCCGGTGCCAAAACTGCCTAAGGCCCTGCGCAGATCGCGCTTGTCCATTGTTGTGTTGATCTTGGTGTTCATTTGATTACTTTAAGTTGATCCAAGGCTCAAAAAGATTGGTATTTTCCCTAGGTTCGGCACATTGGATGGCCGTTATCCGGGAGCTCATATTCCCATCAGATGGGCTTCGAAAGTGTTGAATTGATGTTAAAAACCACTTCCAAGGAATTAGAACGCAGCGTCATATAGAACATGATGCATGGGTAAATACTCATCAAAAATTTGCTTGATTCTGTAACATAGCGCAAACTATTTCACGGCTCGTCCAGAAATTCCCTTAACATCATCAGGAGACACTCTATGATTTTTCTAAAGACTCAGCATTGGAAGAAATTCTTCCAAATCTCCCTTGTGGCGCTAAGCACTTGCGGTTTGTTTCAAGCACAAGCACAAGCCCAAGCCTTCCCCAACAAACCCGTCAAACTCATCGTCACCTATCCGCCAGGCGGAAGCTCAGACCTCATGGCCCGCATCATGGGCCAAAAGCTCAGCGAAGTTTGGGGTCAACCTGTCATCATTGAAAGCAAACCCGGTGCTGCAGGCTCCATTGGCATGGAGTTCGCAGCGCGTCAGCCTGCCGATGGTTACACCTTTGTGGTTGGCAACTTGGGCCCAGCCTCTGTTAATCCATTGATCACCAAAGTGCCCTACAACATGGACAAGGATTTCATTCCTGTCTCTCTCACAGCCACAGGCCCCAACATCTTGGTCGTTCCTGCCGCCTCCCCCTTCAAAAATTTAAATGATCTGCTGGCCGCAGCGCGAAACAAGCCAAACTCATTGAATTTCGGAACCAGTGGCCCTGGCAGCATGTCGCACTTGAGTGGCGAACTCATCATGCGACAAGCCAATGTCAAAATGACTGGTGTGCCCTACAAAGGCGGTGGATTGGCTGTCAATGATCTGTTGGCAGGTCAAATTGACCTGATGGTTTCTGATGCATTGCCAGTCAACCAACATATCAAATCGGGTCGTTTGCGTGCATTGGCCATTACCAGCGGCAAGCGCTCACCTTTGTCGCCCGAAATCCCCACATTTGCTGAGGGAGGCTTGAATGGTTTGGTCGCCGTTAACTGGTGGGGTGTGTTCTTGCCAGCTGGCACACCCAAGCCCGTAGTGGATGCCTATTACAGCGCCTTGGTCAAAATCATGGCCAATCCAGACCTGAAAGAAAGATTTGCAGGTTTGGGGGTTGAAGCCTTGGCGTCCACCCAAGATGAATTCAGGGCTTTCTTGGCAGACGAGAAAAGCAAATATGCCAAGCTGATTGCCGACAACAACATCAAGGCTGAATAACGGCTTTAGGTCTTTCATTCAGTTGCCCCGATCATTCTTTGCAGCATTCGCATTGATAGAAGAACCAAGCCATAGCGCTTGGTTCCCTCGGGGCTCTTTCTCTGCCATGGCATTTGGCGCAAATCACCCCTCCATCCTACCCATGATCTGAAGCACGCCAGTCAGATTTTTTGGCTTTTTTCTGAACACTCGGTTTGCCTTTTTGAGGGGGTAAGACAATTCGTCACAGCCCCGTGAGAGCTTCTGGGCCTTCGCATTCTGAGTGCTAAACTTCTTTGGCAACTTCTCACACTCAACGCAAACCTGGCTGTTCTGATTCATGAAAATTTTTTACGGTTGGCGCATGGTGGGCGCGGCCTGCGGTATTCAATTTTTACTAGCTGCCTTTCTGACACAAGCATTGGGCCTTTACATAGCCGTGCTTTCAGATGAAATGGGTTGGAGTAAAACCACCTTGTCGGGCGCAGCCGCACTGCAGTCAGTTGAAGCAGCCATCATCGGCCCAGTTTTAGGTTGGATCATGGACCGCGTCGGTCCTCAAAAAATGATTCGCTTAGGCATGATCATTTTCAGCGCTGGCTTGCTCATGCTCAGCCAAGTGAATGCCGTAGCCACTTTTTATACCAGTGCCATTTTGATGGCCATCGGTGCCAGCCTCAGTGGCTACTTTCCTCTGTCGGTTGCCTTGGTCCAATGGTTTGAAAAGTTCAGAGCACGCGCCCTCTCCATCATGAGTTTGGGCTTGGCCTTGGGCGGCCTGGTTATCCCCATCATGGCTTGGTCGATTCAAACCTGGGGATGGCGCTACACCGCAGGTGGCACGGGCTTGCTGGTGTTGCTGTTTGGCCTCCCCATGGCGGGAATGATTCTGCGGCGGCCCGAAGACCATGGTGAGCATGTCGATGGCATTGATCCCGCAATCAAAGCGGCTGAACCAGGCGATGTGCCAGTGGTTCCCCAAGTTGAATTCACAGCTGCAGAAGCCGTCAAAACAAGGGCATTTTGGATGCTTGCCATCGGCCATGGTCTTGCGCTTCTTGTTGTATCGGCTGTCAACGTTCACGCCATTACCCACATGAAAGAAGGCTTAGGTTATTCGGTGGCCACCGCAAGTTGGGTGATCTTGATCATGACCTTTGCGCAATTGGTGGGCATCCTCATGGGCGCCAGTTTGGGTGATATGTTTGACAAAAGAAAAGTTGCGGCTCTGTGCATGCTGGCCCATGCCCTCGGCATGGTTTGCCTCACCTTTGCCAACGACATGACCATGCTCATCGCTTTCGGTATTTTTCACGGCGTTGCGTGGGGTTTGCGCGGCCCGTTCATGCAAGCCATTCGGGCAGATTATTTTGGTCGCAACGCCATTGGCCTTATTTTGGGTTTGTCTGCGGCCATCATTGCCTTGGGACAAATTGCTGGACCGATGGTGGCAGGTGTGTTGGCAGACCTCACTGGCGATTACCAATTGGGATTCAGCCTACTTGCTTTGCTTTCGGCCTTGGGCTCGCTGTGTTTTATTCTGGCGACGAAGCCTGTAAAGCCAGTGGCAAACCAATAAGTTGCGACAAAGCCTCCAAACTCAAGCCTGGCACCATATCAATCACCGATAAGCCTGACGGAGAGCAAGCCAGTGTAGCCAGATCGGTGTAGACCCGTTTTACACAGCCAATACCCGTCAAAGGGTAGCTGCATTTAGAGACCAGTTTGCTCTGGCCTTGCTTGGTCAGCAGGTCCATCATGACCCATGTCTGCTTGGCACCACTGGCCAAATCCATCGCGCCACCCACGGCAGGAATAGCGTCAGCCTCTCCCGTATGCCAATTGGCCAGATCGCCAGTGGCACTGACTTGAAAAGCGCCCAACACACAAATGTCCAAATGCCCACCTCGCATCATGGCAAAGCTGTCAGCATGATTGAAATAAGAACCCCCTGGCAGCAGTGTGACAGGCTGCTTGCCAGC
>JAPLPO010000129.1:0-4793 GCA_026400155.1 Burkholderiales bacterium
CCGAAATTCAAGGGTACACCGCCGACCAAAAAACCAGGCTCTAGGCCGGCGCTCTCCAAAATCCAGGTCAGCATGGAGGTGGTTGATGTCTTGCCATGAGTGCCTGCCACGGCCAATACATGTCTACCTTGCAGCACATGCTCTGAGAGCCACTGTGGGCCGCTGGTGTAAGGTGCACCAGATTCCAAAATAGCTTCCATCAATGGAAATTTGGGTTCGCCAGTGGGCAGGCGACTTCTGCTCACCACATTGCCAATGACATAAAGGTCGGGCTTGAGCCGCATTTGCTCAATACCAAAGCCCTCTACCAAGTCAATGCCCAAAGCCTTCAGTTGATCGCTCATGGGGGGATAAACCCCGGCGTCGCAACCCGTTACCTTGTGGCCGGCTTCTCTGGCCAACGCGGCCAAGCCGCCCATGAAGGTTCCGCAAATGCCCAATATATGTATATGCATAGGGGGATTTTAGGCGGTGCACAATGGCGTCATGGCAGATTTGACTGATGAAATTGCAGCTTCCGCGGCGCAGTGGGTGGTGGAAGAGGGCTTGGAGTATGGCCCCGCGAAGCGCCGGGCCTTGAAGGTGCTGGGTTTGCCCCCACGCACCCCTTTGCCCAATAATGACCAGGTAGAGGCCCAAGTGCGTGAGTACATCGAGCTGTTTTGTGCGGATTCACAGCCGGAAGAATTGCTGGCGCTGAGAAAACATGCTTTGATGTGGATGTCCCGCCTGTCTGAGTTTCGGCCCTATTTGGGCGGCGCAGTTTGGCATGGCACGGCAACACGCATGTCAGACATTTACTTGCAACTGTTTTGCGACGATTCCAAATCTTGCGAAATTGAGTTGATCAACAAGGGTGTGGCATTTGAGGCCCGGTCTGTGAATGGTTTGCACGGGGAGCCCGTTGAGGCTTTGAGCATTCACAGTTATTGCGAAGATTTGAACGAGGAAATTGGTGTGCATCTGTTGGTCAATGATTTTGACGATGTGCGGGGTGCCTTGAAATCGGATTCACAAGGGCGTTCACCGCGCGGTGACTGGGCTGCTGTGAAAAAAATAATTGAGGCATGATGCCTACATGAAGCAAGAAGATAGAGAAAAATAATGTCTGAAGAAGAAATTTCGAGTAAAAACCCTCCCGCATCGCCGCGTACGCCAGAGCCACAGTCTGGCCGCCGTCATTGGTTGCTTGCAGGCGTTGGCATGGCCGCAGGCTTGGGTGGGGCCTTGTTTGCTTGGCAAAAGTTTCAGCCCAAGGGCGTGATGAATGAAGCAGTCCAGAACTTCTGGGTTCAGGAGTTTGAAAAGCCAGAGGGCGGCACCTTGAGCCTTCAAAGCATGCGTGGCAAACCGCTTTTGGTCAATTTTTGGGCAACCTGGTGCCCGCCTTGCATTGAAGAACTGCCGCTAATTGATGCCTTTTATCTTGCAAATCAATCTAAATCGCTTCAAGTTGTTGGTTTGGCGGTAGATCAACCGAGCATGGTCAGGCGCTATTTGGGGCAAAAACCATTGAATTTCCCCGTTGGCTTGGCGGGCTTCAATGGCACTTCTTTGGGCCAGTCCTTGGGCAATCAGCAAAATGTTTTGCCATATAGCTTGCTTTTCGATGCAAATGGTATGCTTTTAAAGCAAAAAGCAGGTAAGTTGGAGCAATCTGATCTTGATGCTTGGCTTCGAAGTGTGATCTGACGGCTTGCTTGTGCCCTGGTTTGGGCTTCAGGCGCCCGCTGCAAGCTTGAATGACTGTGATTGAAGTGATATTTAATCTCTGCTTTTCTATAAATGAGAGCAGATGTAGCTTTTTAGAGTGGTAATTGGTGTAAATTTAAGGTTTTCCCATAGCAAACACAGGGGGTAACATGGATTTGCGCAAACTCAAAACCTTGATCGACTTGGTTTCTGATTCCAACGTCACAGAATTGGAAATCACGGAAGCCGAAGGCAAGGTTCGCATTGTCAAAGGCGCCTCCCCCTTTGGCAATCAAGTTTTAACCCAGCAAGTGTTGATGCCCGCGGCCCCAGCAGTGCAAGCTGCCCCCTTGGCAGCGCCTACCGCCACTGAAATTGCCGATGCCGCTGCGGTCACAGCCGCGGCCGCCGCTGCCGAAGTTGCTGCCGCAGGCCACACCGTGAAATCGCCCATGGTGGGCACTTTCTACCGATCTTCTAGCCCCGGCGCTGCACCCTTTGTTCAGGTGGGCGACACCGTCAAAGAGGGCGACACCCTGTGCATCATTGAAGCCATGAAGATTTTGAATGAAATTGAATCCGACAAGTCGGGCACAGTCAAGCAGGTCTTGTGCGAAAACGGTCAAGCTGTTGAATACGGTCAAGCCTTGTACATCATCGAATAATCCACCGGAGTTCTTATGTTCAAGAAAATTCTGGTTGCCAATCGCGGGGAAATTGCCCTGCGCATTCAGCGCGCATGCCGAGAGCTCGGCATCAAAGCTGTGATGGTCTATTCAGAGGCTGATCGCGAAGCCAAGTATGTGAAGCTGGCAGAAGAAGCCGTGTGCATTGGCCCTGCCGCCTCCAGCCTCAGCTACCTGAACATGCCGGCCATCATTTCGGCCGCCGAAGTGACCGATGCAGAAGCCATTCACCCAGGCTACGGCTTCTTAAGTGAGAACGCCGATTTTGCCGAGCGTGTCGAAAAGAGTGGCTTCCAATTCATTGGCCCAACCCCCGATTCCATTCGCATCATGGGAGACAAAGTGTCAGCCAAGCAGGCCATGATCAAAGCGGGTGTGCCCTGCGTGCCTGGCTCAGAGGGTGAGCTTCCCGACGATCCTGTGGTCATTCGTCGAACGGCCAAAAGCATTGGCTACCCTGTCATCATCAAGGCGGCTGGCGGGGGTGGCGGCCGCGGCATGCGTGTGGTTCACACAGAAGCAGCGCTGATCAATGCGGTGCAAATGACCAAGGCCGAGGCAGGTGCAGCGTTTGGCAATCCTGCGGTCTACATGGAAAAATACCTGCAGAATCCCCGCCACATCGAGATTCAAATCTTGGCTGATAAGTTTAAGAATGTGGTGTATTTGGGCGAACGCGATTGCTCCATGCAGCGACGGCACCAAAAAGTGGTGGAAGAGGCACCGGCACCTGGTATTCCGCGCAAGCTCATCGACAAAATTGGCGAGCGTTGTGTGGCGGCTTGCAAAAAAATCAACTACCGCGGCGCTGGCACCTTTGAGTTCTTGTATGAAAACGGCGAGTTTTATTTCATTGAAATGAACACCCGCGTGCAGGTGGAGCACCCCGTCACGGAGTGGGTCACTGGCATTGACATTGTGAAGACGCAAATCATGGTTGCGGCAGGCGAAAAATTGCCTTTCACTCAGCGGCAAATTGTCATTCGAGGCCATGCCATCGAATGCCGAGTGAACGCCGAAGACCCCTTCAAGTTCACCCCCTCCCCCGGCCGCATCACCACATGGCATGCGCCTGGTGGGCCCGGCATTCGGGTCGACTCGCATGTCTACAACAACTACTTTGTGCCGCCCAATTACGACTCCATGATTGGAAAAATCATTGCTCATGGCGATACGCGCGAGCAAACCATTGCGCGCATGCGAACGGCATTGTCCGAAACTGTGGTGGAAGGCATCAGCACCAACATTGAATTGCATCGTGAAATTATGCGCGACGCCAAATTTGTCAATGGCGGCACCAACATTCACTACTTGGAAGAATGGTTGCGTCACCGCAAAACTTAAGCATGTTTGAACTCAACTTGTTGTGCCCTGAAGACCGCGTCGATGTCTTGAGTGAGGCGCTTGAGGCTTTGGATGCCTTGAGCGTTTCGGTGGAAGATGCCGATGCCGAAACAGAGCACGAGCAAGCTTTGTTTGGCGAGCCCGGCATGCCGCCGCCCAAAGAAGGCTGGCAGCGCTCCAAGGTGGTGGCCCTGTTTGCCCAAGAAAATGAAGCGCGCGAAGCCGCCCTGTTGCTGGCAGCGCAAGATTTTTTTGAATCGTGTGCGGTGGTGTCGGTGGCTTCTGTGCCCGACCAAGATTGGGTGCGCCTCACCCAATCACAATTTGCCCCCGTTGAAATCACCCCCGATTTTTGGATTTTGCCCACTTGGCACGAGCCGACCTCGCAAGCGCGCGAAGTGATTCGCCTAGACCCCGGTTTGGCCTTTGGCACAGGCACCCACCCCACCACGCGCATGTGTTTGCGCTGGATTGCCACCCACTCGCTAAAGGGGCAACGTGTTTTAGATTATGGTTGCGGTTCAGGCATCTTGGCCATTGGCGCTGCCAAGTTTGGTGCTTTGCCCATTGACGCAGTTGACATTGATGAAGCCGCGGTCACATCCACCGAACTCAACGCCCAGGCCAATGGCGTTTCTTTGAATGCAGGATTGCCCGATCTGGCCCAGGGCACTTACCAAACGGTGTTGGCCAATATCTTGGCAACGCCACTGAAGGTCCTGGCACCCCTTTTGTGCGGCCATGTGCAAGCCGGTGGCAACTTGGTTTTGGCTGGCATTCTGGAGCGCCAAGAAGCCGAGTTGATTCAGGCCTATGCGCCCCACGTGACGCTGTCGGTGGCTGACCGAGAAGACGGTTGGATCTTGATGACGGCACAACGCGGCACTGCCGCCTAAGTTCTCATGACCTTTCCCATGACCTTTTTGGTTTTGTGGGCCTGGGCAGTGTTGGGAATCATGGGCCTTGCGCTACAGGCTGTTTGGTTGTTCAAAGACCCCTTGGCCACCTATCAGCCAGCGCTCAAACCCATTTTGGAGCTGGTTTGTGAGAAGGTGGGCTGTCAAATCCGAC
>JAPLPO010000129.1:4866-5442 GCA_026400155.1 Burkholderiales bacterium
CTCCAAAAAACCGAAGCCGTGGTCATTGACTACGCCTCGGTTGATTTGATTCGGCCAGAACACCCTTTGGATGAAATGGTGTTGGAGGCGCCGCAATGGGCACTTCAAATCAATCTCAGAAACTCTGACACGGTGCCTGTGGCAACGCCGTGGGTGGAGCTGACCTTGACGGATGTGCAAGACAAGCCTGTTGTGCGAAAGGTGTTGAACCTTGCTGAGTGGGGCGCGCCAGCTGTGATGGCGCCCGGCGAAATCACAGAGCATGAGCTGCTTTTGAGCTTGAAGCGAGAAAACGCCAGTTTCATGGGTTATCGCTTGCTTACTTTTTACCCTTAGATTGTTGCTTGGCCCATAAAAAAAGCCCGACGCATTGAAGCATCGGGCTTTGCTTTGCTTTCGCTTAGCGCTTTAAGTTTGAATCAAGGCTTCGCGGCCGAAGGAAACGGCCATGCAGCTTGTGGATTCAACGCAGATTGCGCAGCGGCAGCAGGGGCAGCGGGCGCTTTCGCGGCTTTCTTAGCTGCTTTTTTGGCAGGCTTTTTAGCGGCTTTTTAGGAGCAGCTTTTTTAGCAGCCT
>JAPLPO010000037.1 GCA_026400155.1 Burkholderiales bacterium
GGTTACGGCTTGACGCTTGGCGGACGCACCGACCAAAATTTCGCCGTCTTCTTGATACGCAATGATGGAGGGGGTGGTGCGAGCGCCTTCGGCGTTCTCAATCACCTTGGTGGTGTTGCCTTCCATGATGGCCACACACGAATTGGTGGTGCCCAAGTCAATGCCAATAATTCTTCCCATGTTCTTCTCCGGTAAATCTAAAAAATGCTTGAATGAATCAGAAGTAGGGGCGGTTAGGTCAATTTCAAGGCTAAATTGGCTGAAATTGCGTCTTTTTTGCCCTCATATGCCTGAAAACAGGCAAATTTCTACTTCTGAGCGTATTTATTTGGGGGCCGTCACTGTGACCAATGCGGGTCTCAACACCCGATCAGCAATCAAGTAGCCTTTTTGCAGCACAGTGACCACCGTGTTGGCTTCCTGTTCGGCTGGAACAACGCTGATGGCTTGGTGGTGGTGGGGGTCAAACTTGATGCCAGCAGCAGGGTTGATTTCAACCACCTTGTTTCGTTCTAGGGCGCTTTTCAATTGACGAAGCGTGGCTTCTGCGCCTTCGCGAATTTGCTCTGGCGTAACGTTTTGGATGGCCAAGCCAGCTTACAAACTGTCCAGTACGGGCAGCAGGCTGTCGGCAAACCCTTCAACCGCAAACTTGCGGGCCTTGGAAATTTCTTCGTCAGCGCGGCGTCGTGCATTTTGCACATCGGCTTGGGCGCGGAGGTATTGGTCGGCCAGTGTGGCGTTTTGCGCCTTCACGTTGGCAAGTTCAGCTTGCGCATCGCCTAGAGGGTCTGAGCTTGCAGAAGCTGTTTGGGCATGCGTGTCATGACCCATGGCCGCAGCGGCAGCCGCCAAGGCTTCGGCTGCAGGCATGACATTGGGGGCATCTGGGTTTTGGCTTTGATTTGGGGTGTTTTGTGAACTGGAATCAGACATGAAATGCATCCGCAATAAATGACAACGCCCCAAACTTGGGGGCGTTTTGAGAGTTTTCAAGACCTTTCAGCGTTTGAGCCTCCAGGTCTTGCTGGCCATCAAGACAGACCGAGTAATTCGACGTCAAACTTGAGGGTGGCATTGGGCGGAATGACGCCACCCGCACCGCGTGAGCCGTAGCCCAAGTCTGAAGGAATGATCAAGGTGCGCGCGCCACCGATTTTCATGCCTGCCACGCCTTCGTCCCAACCGCGAATCACCATGCCTGCACCCAAAATGAATTGGAAGGGGTCGCGGCGGTCTTTGCTGGAGTCAAATTTGGCGCCTTGTTCGCCATCTTCGTAAAGCCATCCGGTGTAGTGAACGGTGACAGTTTGGCCTTTGGTGGCTTCGGCGCCGTCGCCGACCACGGTGTCTTCGTATTGCAGGCCTGTGGCTGAGGTGATCATGGTATGTCCTAGAAAAAAGTCATAGAAAGGCCGGTGCGAGACCGGCCATTGGGTGAATTATGCCAGTGGATGGCGAGTGGCTAAATTTTGGGCCTCAATGCGATGAGCGCTTGGCCAAGTCTTGCATCAGTGCTCGGATGCCATAAGTCCAAGCTGGCGCTTGGTCCGAAGTGGTCACCCGGTTAAAGAGGGTGCCCAATTTCGGGGTGGTGATGGCCACGGTATCACCCACCACATGGGTGAAGCCTTGCCCAGGGCCATGCCGGTCTTGGGTGGGGGCAAACATGGTGCCTAGGAAAAGCACCAGGCCATCGGGGTACTGGTGGTAGGGGCCAATGGCTTGCGCCGCCAAATCCAAAGGATCTCGGCTAATTTGGCTGAGTGAGCTGCTGCCTTGCATGGCAAAGCCCTCGGGGCCATGCACCGACATGCTGAGGTCGGCACTTCGAACACTGTCGATGGTGTATTGGCCATCAAACAATCGAATGAAAGGGCCAATGGCGCAGCTGGCGTTGTTGTCTTTGGCTTTGCCTAGCAGCAAGGCACTGCGCCCCTCGAAGTCGCGCAGGTTGACATCGTTGCCCAAGGCGGCACCCACCACATGGCCTTTGGAGTTGATGGCCAACACAATTTCGGGTTCCGGGTTGTTCCAAGAACTGCCCGGGTGCAAGCCCACATCAAAACCTGAACCCACGGCACTCATGGCTTGAGATTTTGTGAAAATTTCTGCATCGGGGCCAATGCCTACTTCAAGGTACTGCGACCAAACACCCTGTGCCACCAAGACTTCTTTGAGTTTCATGGCTTGCTCTGAGCCAGGTTTGACATTGCGCAAATTGTCGCCCATGACATCCACCACGGCCTTGCGAACGCTCTCTGCTTTGGCGGCATCGCCGCGAGCCTGCTCTTCAATCACGCGCTCAAGCATGCTGGCCACAAAGGTCACGCCAGCTGCCTTGATGGCTTGCAAGTCTGTGGGCGCAAGAAACCAAGCTTGTTGTTCTTTGCGGTGCAGGGGGTCTGTGTTGGACCACAGGGCCTGGGTCGACCAAGTTTTTCCTTGGTGGCTTTGCACTTTGATGGCCACATCTTCGAGCTCCATCAAGTCGCTGCTAGTCAGTGCCAAATTAGACAAGTCGGTGGTTTCTGTGGCGCCAACTTTGACAAGGTAAGGGCCTTCACCGGGGACCCAAATGCGGCCAATCAAAACAGCGTTGGCAACATCGCTGGGCAGTGTTTCTGCCAATGTAGGAAAGCTTGAAAGTGACAAGGTCAGGTCTCCCAATGTGAGTCCCAGGGGTCCCAAAAATCGGTGCCCCTAAAGGTATATTTTTTGCAACAAGGTCACCAAGGTTTGCACTTGGTGAGGTGTGAGTTTAGAGCCAATGTTCCTTTCAAGCTCGGAGGCTGTGGCTTCTGCCTTTTCCATGAGTTCTAGGCCCTTGCCAGTTGGGTGCAGTCCCATGGCGCGCCCATCATGGGGGTGTGGTAGGCGTTCAATCAAGCCTCTTGATTCCAAGGATTGCACCAAGCCTACTAAATTGGGCGGCAAGATATTCAGGGCGGCACAGAGCTGACGTGAAGTGACGCCGGGGTTGTGGACCACCACCGACATGACAGAAAAGTCAACGGGCTTTAAGTCATAGACCGCCATGCGTTCCAAAAATTGCCCAATCACGGCCAACGCCGCACGGCGTGCGTTGTAACCAATGAGCGTTTCCAGATAGCTGGTGTCGACCGTTTCGACAAAAGGGGCGGCAGATTTCAGGCTGTTTGGCATTGTGTCTGAATGATATGACAACGCATGGCAAATTCGGGCAAAACCCATTGACGAAAAGCCTTTGAGGGCGCCTGCCAACGGTCTTTCACATTGGGCGTGTCTTGGTTAAGTTGCGAATCAATGCGTTGCCAAGCCCATTGCAGAAGAACCAAGGCCAAGGCACGCAAATAATCATCAGCCACCTGGTGGCCCAAGCTAGAGTTTTGTTGAGCGGCTAGCAAAATCTGTTGCGTGATTTTGCGAAGCTGCGTTGCCTCAGCTGTTTCAGCGTGGATGTCTGTCTTCAAGTCGTCCAGCAGCTGGTTCAAACTTTGACCGCCATCGGGCATGATTTTTCGGACCAACAAATCAATGGCCTGAATTTCATTGGTGCCTTCATAAATCATGGCAACGCGTGCATCGCGCACAATTTGCTCAATGCCCCATTCGCGCACATACCCATGGCCGCCAAACACTTGCAAACAATCGCTGCCGCCGTGAAAAGCTTGGTGGGTGAGCGCGGCTTTCATGACGGGCGTCACCAGTGCACACCAACGCTGTGACTTGGCTGCTGTGTCTTTGTCGGCGTGTTTGATTCGATCTAACTCTACGGCTGTTTGGTAAGCGAGCACACGGCCGCCATCCACCCAAGAACGTTGTGTGTCCAAGATGCGCTTGATGGCAGGGTGTTCAATGATGAAGTCGGCTTCTGCTGCAGATTTTGCTTTGACATCTTTGACAGCTGGTGCGCGCATCTGGCGGCGTTCTTTGGCGTAGGCATCGGCTTTTTGCCAAGCAGCATCTAGCAGACCGATGCCTTGCATGGCCACATGCAAACGCGCTGCGTTCATCATGACGAACATGGCGTTCAAACCTTTGCCAGGTTCGCCAATGATTTCGGCAAGGGCATCGTCAAAACGCATCACGCAAGTAGGGCTGCCGTGCAAGCCCATCTTTTCTTCAATTCGATCACAATGCACGGCACTGCGATCACCATTGGGGTAAAACTTGGGGACTAAAAAGAGCGACAAACCTTTGGGTCCCGGTGGGGCATCGGGCAAGCGTGCCAACACCAAATGGACGATGTTGTCTGTGAGGTCGTGCTCGCCGCCAGAGATGAAAATTTTGGTTCCGTTCAAGGCATACCGGCCATCTGCTTGCAGCGTGGCCTTGGTGCGAGACAAGCCTAAGTCGCTGCCGGCATGGGGCTCGGTCAAGCACATGGTGGCCAACCATTCGCCAGTACCCACTTTGCTGAGGTACATTTCTTTCAGTGAAGGACTGGCGTAATGCTTGATGCATTCATAAGCACCATGCAACAAGCCTGGTGCCATCGTCCAGCTATGGTTGGCGGCCGAGAGCATTTCATACAGTATGATTTCTAGCACGGTGGGTAAGCCTTGACCACCATCATCTGCATCAGCAGAAAGGGCTGGCCATCCGGCTTGCCAAAACATTTGGTAAGCCGAATGAAAACCAGGAGGCATGGTCACTTTACCGTCTTGCCATTGGGCGCCAATTTCGTCGCCGTCGCGGTTCAAGGGCGCAATTACCTCGCCAACAAACTTACCAGCCTCATCCAAGACTTGTTGTACCAATTCAGCATCTAACTCCTCAAACACTGGAAGTGATTTGAGTTGATCGGGTGCATTTAAGACGCGTGACAAGACAAATTGAATGTCTTGAATGTTGGGTTGGTAATGGCTCATGAGTGGTAGAAGAAAGAAAGTGATTGCCGCAAAGTCCGAGAGCTTTGTAGGCCCTCGGACAATACAGTTTCAAAACACTGGATTAGGAGTCAACCGTAAAGCCAATGCGTTTGATCAGGGGACCCCAGCGCTCTAATTCAACTTGTGAGCTCTTCAGTTGATCGGCAATGGTACCGCCGAAGGGAATCAAACCCACCACGGTCAAGGCATCTTGCACCGCTTTGTCTTTGAGGGCTGCATTGATCGCTGCGTTGGCCGCTTGCAAAATATTGGCGGGCGTTTTGGCTGGCGCATAGAAGCCAAACCACTCTTCAACTGTCAACTCAGGGAAGCCTTGCTCGGCAAAGGTGGCCACATCGGGCACAAAGGGTGAACGTGTTTTGCCAGAGGTTGCCAAAATGCGCATCTTGCCAGCTTTGTGGTTGGCAATGAAGTCGCCGTGGGGTGTGAACATGCAAGCAATTTGACCACCGACCACATCGGTCACACCTGGTACAGAACCACGGTAAGGCGCGTGTTTGAATTCAAAGTTTTGATTCAAGCCCAACAAGGCACCAATAAAGTGAGGCGTTGAGCCTGCGGCAGGAGAGCCATAGCTGGCTTGCGCGGGATTGGCTTTGGCCCAAGCTACAAAGTCTTTCACGTTTTTAACGGAGGCGGGCACCATGGGGCCCACCGCAAAACCGTGGTGAATCATGGAGCTGGTGCCAACTGGTGTGAAATCTTCAAAAGGTTTGTATTGCAAATTCTTGAAGATGTGCGGGTACAAGGAAATGGGTGAAAAAGGCGTCATGGCCAAAACGGAACCGTCGGCTGGCGCGCTCTTCAAAAGATTCAAGGCAATTTGACCGCCAGCACCTGGACGGCTGTCGATCACACCTGAGTTTTTGCTATAGCCAGAGCCTCCAAATTTTTCGGCTACTCGGCGAGCACAAATATCGCCTGAACTGCCTGGCGGAAAGCCGTACAGAACTTTCACTTGTTCAATGGGAAGTCCACTTTGAGCCCAAGCTTGTTGAAAAGCAGTGCTGCCGATGATGGCTGCACCGATGGTGGTTTGCAAAAAATCACGACGATTGGTCATGCTTGTCTCCTTTGGAGTGGTTGGAAAAATGAAAAAGTGAAAATTGGTAGCTTGAACGATGACAAATCAGCTGCACAGCGCTTTGATGTCCGCGGGAACTGGAATGGCTTTGATGCGATCAGAGTCATCAGGGTGCTTGATGCAAAAGGCTCGTACTTCCGTGCCTTCACACAACATGGTGTCGCCGCGCATCACCACGTGTTTGTGGATGAAGGTTTTGTCGCGCCACTCTTGCACACTGGTGTGAATTTGGAGTGTTTCGCCATAGGTGGCAGGGCGAACAAACTTGGTGTTGATTTCCAACAGCGGCGTGCCAATGATGCCAGTGGTTTTGACCAACTCGCGCCAAGGTTGAACGCCGCACTTCACAAAGAAGTTTCACCGAACATCACTTGCACTTCATAAACAACTGTTTTGCTCATTGAAAACTTTCTTGCAATTAACGGGGCGCCATGCGCAATGCGCCATCCAAGCGAATGACTTCGCCATTCAAGTGGCCATTGCTCACAATGTGCGCAGCCAATTGCGCAAACTCCTCGGGCTTGCCAAGGCGTGAAGGGAAGGGGATGCTTGCGGCCAAAGAGGCTTGCACGGGCTCTGGCAATGTTTTCAACAAAGGTGTTGCAAAAA
This sequence comes from Burkholderiales bacterium, assembly GCA_026400155.1. Lineage (GTDB taxonomy): Bacteria > Pseudomonadota > Gammaproteobacteria > Burkholderiales > Burkholderiaceae_C > Limnohabitans_A. Next base: position 6,568 of record JAPLPO010000037.1, read on the forward strand.
TGCCGGGGGCGATGGTGCAAACGCGAATGCCGTGTTGTGCCAAATCACGAGCCATGGGCAAGGTCATGCCAGCCACACCCGCTTTGGAAGCGCTGTAGGCTTGCTGTCCCACTTGGCCATCAAAGGCGGCCACAGACGCAGTGAACACCATGGCGCCCCGTTCGCCGTCTTCCATGGGGTCGAGCTTGGCGCAGGCCGCTGCAAACACGCGCGCGGCGTTGTAGGTACCAATCAAATTGACGTTGACCACTTTGGCAAAGTCTTCCAAAGGTGCAGGGTAGCCGTCTTTGCCCACAATGCGTTTGGCAGTTCCGATGCCGGCTATTTGCATCAAGATACGCGCGCCGCCATGGGTTTTGGCAGCTTCGGCTACAGCGTTTTCCATACTGGCTGCGTTGGTCACGTCGCACTGAATGGCAATACCTCCAATGTCGGTTGCAACTTTTTGAGCGTTCTCGAGGTTCAGGTCGAGTACCGCTACCTTGGCGCCCAGACGGGCCAGTTCGCGGGCGGTTGCTTCGCCCAAGCCAGAGCCACCGCCGGTGACCAATGCGCTCATGCCTTGAATGTTCATGATGTCCTCTTTATGGATGGATGTTGACTGATAGGTGTGGTTTCAGGTGTTGGGGTTCTCGATTAGCAAGGCAATGCCTTGTCCGCCGCCCACACAAGCGCTGGAAATGCCATAACGTTTGCCACTGCGCACCAATTCGCGCGCCAAGGTAATGGTGAGACGTACACCGGTTGCGGCCAGTGGATGACCCAAAGCAATGGCCCCGCCATTGACGTTGAGCAAGCTCAGGTCTAAACCCAACTCACGGCCCACTGCCAAGGTTTGCGCGCCTTGGGCTTCATTGATTTCAAAGCGACTGATGTCGGACAATTTCAAACCCGTGCGCGCCAACAGCAAACGGATAGCTGGGGCAGGGCCAATACCCATGATTTCAGGTGGCACGCCGGCCACAGCGGCAGCAACCACACGCGCCAAAGGCTTTTTGCCGTTGGCTTTGGCATAAGCACCAGAGGTGACCACGCACGCGGCAGCGGCATCGACCAAGGCAGAACTATTGCCCCCAGTTTGAACGCCACCTTCGTAGACGGGGCGCAATTTCGCCAACACGTCTGCAGGCGAAATACGAGGGTGAGTATCTTGTGTGACTTCCGTGATCTTGCCTTGCAACTTGATGCCGCGAGGTTTGTAGCCGTCGAGTTCAAATTTCTCTGAGACGACGGACACGATTTCACCCGCTAAGAAACCAGACTGCTGCGCAGCCACGGCCTTGGCAAAAGATTCGGATGCAAAGGCGTCTATTTCTTCGCGCGTAATGCTGTATTTCTTGGCCAAATTCTCGGCCGTTTGAATCATGTTGATACCAGCAGCTGAATCTTTCAAGGCTTCCCACATGTAGTCTTTGAAGCCAACAGGCGCGCCTAACTTGAAGCCTGTGCGGTGATCGAAAGCAGCAATGGGGTTGCGCGTCATGCTCTCGGTACCCACCACCAAAGCGGCATGCGCCGCACCAGATTGAATGTGCTCGCCTGCTTGGCGAAACAATTCAAAACCGGTGCCGCAAATACGTTGCGCCATCAGTGCAGGTACTTCAACAGGCACACCTGCATACAGGCCAATGTGGCGAGGCAAGAAGAACTGATCAAAGTCACCAGGGGCCATGTTGCCTGTAATCACAGAACCAATGTCTTTAGCGGGAATGTCAGCACGTTTCAAGGCTTCGCGTGCTGCTTTGATGCCCATGTCGGTGGGAGAAATGTGACCCAACGCGCCACAGTAATCCACCATCGGCGTGCGAACGCCTTCGTACATCCACACATCTTCAAAGGCATTGAAAAATCCGTTTTGGCTCATGATGCTTCTTTCAGAATTTCGAGATTAGAGCGTGGGCTTCAAGATGAAGTGCAAACGCTCTTCATGCAAAGCTGCTACCGTGTCTGCGCGGTGTGACAGCACAGCGCGTTGGTTGATGGAGCCTTTGTCGGTAATCTCGCCCTTGTCGATGGTGGGTGGTTCAGACAAGAGGCACATGCGCGCAATGCGATTGGCACTGCCCGTAGATGTTTTGGAAAGCTCATTGAGCACCTTTTGAAAATGCGCCAACACAACTTCGCTGCACAAAACATCGGCCAAAGGTGCATCTGCTGTCATGCCGCTCAATGCGCGCACTGCGGGCGTTGGGAAGACCATGGCGCCCACTTCTTTTAAGTTGATGCCTGTTAGAACCACGTCTTGAATGTAAGGCGCACCCGCTGCAATGATCTTGCCGCGCAAGGGACCAACACTCACAAACGTACCAGTGGCCAATTTAAAGTCTTCCGCAATGCGGCCATCAAATTTTAAGCCCAAGTGCACATCGGTTTCATCAATCCACTTGACCGCATCGCCGGTGCAGAAGAAGCCTTCGTCGTCAAAGGATGCTTTGGTTTCTTCTGCATAGCGCCAGTAGCCGGGCGTGATGTTGGGGCCGCGGTAACGCACTTCGGTTTTTCCGCCCATGTCGACCAGTTTGAGTTCCAAACCCGGTGTGGGGACACCCAAGTCGCCAGCGTTGACGAAGGGGTTGGTGACGAAAATGCCAAAGGGGCCAGACTCAGTCATGCCAAGGCCGGTACCCATCACAATCCGTTCGCCAACTTCGCGCTCTTGCGATTCATACAAGCTGTCCCAAATGGGTTGTGCCAAAGCAGCGCCTGCGTAAAAGAACATTTGCACGCGTGACAACAAGGTTTTGCGCAGCAGATCGTCCGTCTTCATGGCCAGTGCAATGGCTTCAAACCCAGTGGGCACATTGAAATAAACCGTAGGCGCAATTTCGCGCAGGTTGCGCAATGTCTCATGCATGAGGGCTGGCGTGGGTTTGCCATCATCGATGTACATCGTGCCGCCATGAAACACCACCATGCCAAAGTTGTGATTGCCACCGAAGGTATGGTTCCAAGGCAACCAGTCGACCAAGACCAAAGGCGCTTCGGCCAAGATGGGCATGGACTGCGCCATTTGTTGTTGGTTGGCACACCACAAACGTTGTGTGTTGATCACCGCTTTGGGCAACTTGGTAGAGCCGCTGGTAAACAAGAATTTCACAATGGTGTCGGGGCCTGTCGCCGCAATGGCGACATCTACTTGGGCTGTGGCAGGCGTGCTGCACAAGGCTTCAAAAGTGGTAACTTGTTTGCCTTCTACGCCACCTTCGTTCATCACAATTTCCATGTCGCTCGAAACTGTGGCTGCAATGGCTTTGGCATAACGCGCGTCGCTGGCAAACACCAAGCCGGGTGTTACGGTGCGCAGCACGTGCTTAAGTTTGTCGTAGTCTTGGCTGATCAAAGAGTAGGGTGGTGAGGTGGGTACAAATGGAACACCAGCCACCATACAACCCAGTGCCAACAAGGCATGTTCTAAACTGTTTTCGCTCAAGATCACCACCGGGCGTTCTGTATTCAAGCCGCGATTGATCAGACCCTGTGCAATCTTGCGTGCGGTGTTCCAAGCTTCTGCATAGGTGATGTGACGCCAATCACCCAAGTTGCCATCTGCCAATTTAACGCGTCTTGCAAACAATGTTTGGTTGGGCTTGATGTGTGCCCAGTGTTGCAGACGGTCTGTCAGACGTTTTGGGAATGCCTGCAAATCTTGATCGGCCTTGAGGTAGTGCGTGCCAGGGACGCCATCTTTTAAAGTGACGCGTGTCACGCCAAAACGCAGGGGTCTAAATTTAGGTGCGCTCATACTTGTCTCTCGTAACGGGGGGCGATAAAGGTTCTTTTACTTTTGAATATGGCTGATCAGCTCTTTTGAACTTTGGCAGCCTTGCCATCCAAGAAAGCCTTCACGCGCGCTTTGGCTTCGGGAGCTGCTTGCGCGATAGAGGAGATGAGGGCTTCTGTAAGGAAGCCGTGATCGGCAGGTTGCTCGGCAATGCGAGGCAGAGCGTGCATCAAGGCGTAGTTGGTCAGTGGTGCATTGGTGGCAATTCGCTGTGCCAGATCCAAAGCCTTCTCTAAAGCTGTACCGGTTGGAACGTGGTACTGCGCTAAGCCAATGCGCTCGCCGTCTACCGCGTTGTAAACACGGCCTGTCAACATCATGTCGGTCATGCGCGCGACGCCAATGAGCTTGGGGATGCGAACAGAACCACCGCCGCCTACAAAAATACCGCGGGTGCCTTCAGGCAAAGCATAGAAGGTGCTGTCGTCTGCCACGCGAATGTGGCAAGCACTGGCCAACTCCAACCCGCCGCCCACCACCGCGCCATGGAGTGCCGCAACCACAGGCACACGGCCCAGCTGAACCGCGTCCAAAGCCACGTGCCAGCTGCGTGAATGGTGCAGGCCTTGGCCAGCGTCGCGCTCTTTGAGTTCAGACAAGTCCAAACCAGCGCAGAAATGGTCACCTTCACCATAAACAACTGCCGCCTTGGCTTCTTCGGGCAGGTTTTGGAACACATCGCGCAAGGCTTCTACCAACCCATCGTTGAGGGCGTTGCGTTTCAAAGGGCGGCTCAAACGCACCATGGCCACGGCCCCTTTCATTTCAAAGTGAATGCCTTGGGTCTGAGCGCGTTGTAACAAAGGATGTGAATTTTGAGTCATGATGGAGGGTCCAAAACAAGCTTGTATTGCTAAAAAAAATGCTTTAAAAGGTTATTATCAATAACTATATTGTCATTCCGCACGGCACTAAAAAACACAGGGTTTTCCCGTATTTTTGAAAGTTTTTATGAATCACCAAGACCTGATTGCCATCGACATTCACACCCACGCAGAGGTGAGTTGCTGGAACCCGTTCGACAACTATGGCGAGGAATATGACCGCGCGGCTGACAAGTTTTTTGGCAGCGATCGGCGTCCCACCATCGACGAAACAGTGGCCTATTACCGCGAAAGAAAAATTGGCTTGGTGATGTTCACAGTCGACAGCGAGTCGCAATTGGGTCGTCGACGCATTCCCAACGAAGAAATTGCCAAGGCAGCCCGCGACAACAGCGACATGATGATCGCCTTTGGCAGCATCGACCCTCACAAAGGGAAAATGGGTGCGCGCGAAGCCGAACGACTTATTAAGGAAGAGGGCATCAAGGGTTTCAAGTTTCACCCCACGGTTCAGGGCTATCACCCCTACGACAAAATGGCTTGGCCCATTTATGAGGTGATCAACGAACACAAATTACCCGCTATTTTTCACACGGGTCACAGCGGTATTGGATCCGGCATGCGCTGTGGTGGAGGTTTGCGGTTGGCCTACAGCAATCCCATGCACTTAGACGATGTGGCCATTGATTTTCCTGACATGCAAATTGTGATGGCGCACCCCAGTTTTCCTTGGCAAGACGAGGCCCTCAGTGTGGCCACGCACAAGCCCAATGTCTGGATTGATTTGTCGGGCTGGAGCCCCAAGTACTTTCCCAAACAATTGATTCAGTACTCCAATACTTTGCTCAAAGATCGCATTTTGTTTGGCAGCGATTACCCCCTCATCACACCTGAGCGGTGGATGAGGGATTTTGAAGTGGCAGGTTTCAAACCCGAGGTGATGCCCGGGATTTTGAAAGACAATGCAGTACGTTTGCTCGGTTTGAAATAAGTTATTTCAAAGTGATCGAAGTTCTGACAGTGCCTGCTCGCGCAGCATGGGCAGTCAGATTCAGCACAGTCCCAACAGGTGCTTCCACAATCCATTCGTTCAACGCTCTGTCGCCTGTGATGTTTTTGTTGGGTAAGAAAGCCTGCAGTGAATTGTTGGCGGCATGGCCTTCAAGTTGCGGGCCTTCCATTCGAGGCTTGCCCATCCGCAATTGCGCGCCTGCGGGCATTTCTATTTCAAACACGCATGGGCGCGCTGTCTTTCGCTCAAGCGCACGCTTGGTGACATAGCTGGGCAAATATCCTGCATTGGCCACTGCCATTTGAACGCGCCATTGACCCTCGCCTAAATGTTCTGCTTTGGCGTGAAGCAATTCCAACTTGGGCAGCGTCAGTGCAATCTGATCTAGCCAAGCTGGAAAACGGGCCGCTTCACGTTCACGCAAATGAGCGGGTGGATTGCGCCAGAAGTTCATGCGGTCCCAACCTCCTAATTCAACGTGACCCAAATCGGGATGTTCGTAGGGATACCAATCGACGTGCGCTTGACCGCCGCAAACCTCGTCACTCCACTTGAGGAGTTTGATGTCGTCTTCGGGAGGATGGTCACGGTACCAGTGAATCCAGTCGTAATCGGTGATGCCGGCTTCCTTGTTGGGCGCCCAAATTTCAACGGTCCAGAACAGAGCACCCAAGTGCTCGTAGACCCAGTCCTGGGTACCGGTAATGACTTCTTTGGGGTGGTACTTGAAGTCGTGAAAAATACTGACAGCGGGGTAGCCTGTGAGCTTGCTGCCTATGTCAGACATGCGCTTGATGATCCACAAATCTTCGGGCGTCATGTCGGTGTCGCTTTGTGTGCCCATTGGCCGCAAAATAACACCTGAGTGGGTGTGAAAACTCACGGCCGCACCAATGTTTGGGTGCTTGGCAATGAAGTCCACCATGGCCCGCACTTCGGGCTCGCTGGTGGGGTAGGGGCCAGCGCCCACTTGTTCGAATTCTTGGCGCCAGAAGGCTGGAAAATTTCGATTCAAATCCAGACCCTCAATGTCGCGGTTGGGTTTGATGTTGACGCCGTCATAGTGATGCAAATTGCCTTCTGGCATGACGCGGTAGTACTTCCCACCAAACTCACCGGGCAAACGAGGCGTGAGCAACCTAGGTTCATCGGGGTTGGCTTTCCAGCCGCCATGAGGATCTGGAATTCGCATCATCAAAATGCGACCATCGCCATCCATGTCCTCGATGGTGAGTCCTTCAACGTGGGGCTCGTCCCATGGGTAGGGACGTGTAGACGATCGAATGTGCCTAGGTTTGTCGGCCAAGGCCAGTTCTGCACCATCGGGGTTCAAACGGGGTACCAAGTAAATTGCCCGTGTGTTGAGCAACTCAGTCACGCTTGCGTCTTCACCGTCTTTGCTTAAAAGATGGTGCAACCAGTAAAGGCAAGCCGTGCTGGCGGTGAGCTCGGCTGCATGAATATTGCCGTCGACCCAAAATGCGGGTTTGTCTGTGTCTGCACCGGTTGACTTGCGCGTGAGAACAAGCACCCAAATGGGGCGATTTTCATGGCTTGTGCCTAACTCCCTAAGCTCTACCAATTCAGGTCGTGCCGCTGCAAAAGCTTGTAGCAATTGTGTCAACTCATGGTGTTTGTAGAAACGATCAAATGCAGGAAGTGGAAGTGCCACCTGATTTTTCATGTCATTAGAAGATGAGGGCATGGTGAAGTGAGTTTGAATGCTTTTAGAAGTTCTCAGCATACCAAGGCTTTGCATTGATTGGAAATCCTGCCTGCTCTTTTTATCCCTTGAGAATACGAGGGCCTTATCAGGGAAACACCTAGGAAATCAGTCTCGAAGAAGACTGCCAAAGAATTCAATTCTCTTCACAATCCCTCAACAGTAAGAAACTCAGCCTGTCCCTTCGAAGTTTTCCATCAAAGGGGCCCATTCAACCTACGAAAGTTTGGCATGTCAAAACCTGCATTGATTCTTGATAATGTTCTGGCACACGAAAAAAACCGCCCAGATTTTGTGTACATGACGCAGCCTATTGGCGGTGGTCAGACCATTGATTACACATGGCGCGAAACCCTCAAACAAGCGCGATCCATGGCGGCTTACATCAAAGCTCAAAACCTTGAGCCGGGTGCTCGGGTAGCCATTCTTTCTAAAAATTGCGCGCACTTCATCATGGCTGAACTGGCCATTTGGATGTCCGGCTGTACCACGGTGGCCATTTTCCCAACCGAGTTGGGCGAGACAGTTCGATACGTTCTAGACCACAGCGAAGCCAGTTTGCTGTTTGTCGGAAAATTGGATACATGGGCCGAACAAGCGCCTTCTGTGCCAGCCTCTTTGCCTTGCATTGCATTTCCATTGGCGCCTGCCAATCAATTTGCAAAGTGGGATGACATCGTTGCGAAAACAGCACCCTTGCAAGGTGACATAGCGCGGGCACCTCAAGATTTGGCCATGATCATGTACACCTCTGGCTCTACAGGTCAACCCAAAGGTGTGATGCACAATTTTGAGCGGATCTCCATGACTGCAGACTTAATTAGTCAATCTATTCTGGAAAGCGCTGGTGATTTGAAAGATTACCGAATCTTGTCTTATCTGCCGTTGGCGCACGTTTTTGAGCGAGCCTGGGTGGAGTCTGCCAGTTTGATGCATGGGGAAACGCAGGTATTTTTTGCAGAATCTTTGGACACGTTTATCCAAGACTTAAACCGTGCACGGCCCACGTTCTTTATTTCTGTACCGCGCTTGTGGCTCAAGTTTCAGCAAGGTGTTTTCAGCAAGATGCCGCCAGCCAAGTTGGATTTGTTATTGAGCATCCCGATTGTCAAAGGGTTGGTTAAAAAGAAAATTCTCAAAGGCCTTGGCTTGGATCAAGTGGTGTCAGCGGGCAGTGGTTCTGCGCCCCTGCCAGCTGAGCTCATCGTCTGGTATCGAAAGCTAGGTTTGAACCTCTTGGAGGGCTACGGCATGACGGAGGATTTTGCTTGGTCGCACAACTGTACCAATGAAATTAATGAGCCAGGCAGTGTGGGCATCCCCGCGAATGGCGTTCAAGCTCGTATTAGCCCTGAAGGCGAAATTCAGTTGAAATCACCAGGACAAATGGTGGGTTATTACAAACGGCCCGATTTGGATGCTGAAGCTTTTACAGAAGATGGCTTTTTCAAGACAGGCGATCAAGGTCAACAGCGCGCGGATGGCCTGTTGAAAATTACCGGACGGTTGAAGGAGATTTTTAAAACCTCCAAGGGTAAATATGTGGCGCCTGCACCCATTGAAAACAAACTCAATGTGCATCCCCTGATTGAGATGAGCATTGTCTCAGGCGTCTCCCAGTCGGCTGCTTATGCCATGGTGGTGCTGGCAGAAGATATTCGTCCGAAAGTCAAAGACGCTGAAGTAAGGGCTCAAGTTGAACAAGAGCTTAGCGATTGGTTGGGTAAGGTGAATGCAGATTTGGCAGACTACGAAAAGCTTCGCATGCTGGTCATCGCCAGCGAGGCGTGGTCCATTGAAAACGGCTACCTCACGCCCACTATGAAAATCAAACGCAGCCGCATTGAATCGTCTGTTGAAAGCCAAGTGCCCAGCTGGTACGAAAAGTCGGGCAGTGTGTTTTGGGCTTGATGGATGAATCACTCAATTTCAGACACCAACAGGGTCTTGGCACACACAGGCGCCAAGTACCCCATTTTGCAAGCGCCCATGGGTTGGATTGCTCGCACTCAATTGGCCTCCGCTGTGTCTAGAGCTGGAGGTCTTGGCATCATTGAAACGTCTTCAGGCGAGACAGAAAATTGCCAAGCTGAAATTAAAAAAATGCGCGAATTGAATTTGCCGTTCGGTGTCAATTTGCCCATCCGATTTTTAAAAGACGATGCCATGCTGAAGTTTGTGTGTGCATCGGGCGTGAAATTTGTCACCACTTCTGCTGGCAGCCCAGCCAAATTCATTCAACCCCTAAAGGATGCGGGTATTACGGTTTACCATGCAGTGCCCACAGTGGATGCCGCCATGAAATGCGTCGATGCAGGAATTGATGGCCTGGTGGTTGAAGGCTCCGAAGGCGGCGGTTTTAAAAACCCCGAAGATGTTTCAACGCTGGTCTTGTTGCAAGCCATTCGGGCCAAGGTTAACGTGCCCTTGATTGCGGCTGGTGGCATATGCGATGGCCGAGGCATGGCGGCTGCTTTTGCTTTGGGTGCTGAGGCCATTCAAATGGGCACACGCTTTGTCAGTTGCGCCGAGAGTCCTGTTCATGACAACTTTAAAAATGCCATTGTCAACTCGAAAGAAACAGGCACTTGGATGCTCAACACCCAATCCACCCCGTGCATTCGCGCCCTCAAGTCGCAGCGGACTCAAGCCATCCATGAGCAAGGGATCATGTCGTTTGACGACATGAAAGGTATATTGAACGTTTACTTCCAAGGCGACATGGAGGCCACACCTGCATTGGCAGGGCAGTCGGCAGGCCTAATTGATTCAGTGAAAACTGCCAAAGCAATCATCGATGACACCGTGGCAGAATTCATGGCCATTTCAAGCCAGATGGGCCGCATGGCCCAAAGCAATCATTTCGCTTTCACCTGATTTTCAAAATCTCAAACATCGTCCTTGATGGTGTTGCGCAAGACACCCACAGCATCCACTTCAATTTCGACCACATCACCAGGCTTCATGAAGAGCTGGGGCGTTCTCTTATTGCCCACACCACCAGGTGTTCCACTCACAATCACATCGCCTGGTTCAAGTGGTATGAATGTCGAGATGTAAGCGATTTGACGCGGAATGCTGTGAATCATCATGTCGGTGGTGGCACGCTGCAATTCAACCCCATTTAGGCGAGTGCTGAGAGTCATTGTTTGACCGGGTTTGATCTCATCGGCCGTGACCATCCAAGGACCAAAGCCACCCGTACGCCAGAAATTTTTACCGGCAGTCCACTGGGTGGTGAAATTTTGCCAATCGCGTACTGAGCCATCGTTGTAGCAAGAATATCCAGCAATGTGGTTCCAAGCGTCGGCCTCAGTAATGCGACGACCACCTTCACCAATGATGATGGCAATTTCGCCTTCATAGTCAAGGCGATGTGACTCTGGCGGGCGCATGATGTGTTGGCCGTGTCCTACTTGTGAAGAATTGACGCGCGAGAAAATAGCGGGTTTTTCGGTGAGGTCGCGGCCAGTTTCTTTGACGTGATCGTGGTAGTTCAAACCCACGCACATGATTTTTTCTGGATTTGGAATGACTGGCAACAAGGACAGATCTTCAAAAATCAAATCGGGTGTGTTTTGACGCAATGCTTCAGCCGCTCTGTCCAGCATTTTTTTGGCAATCAAGGTTTTCAGATCGGGTGCTTCAGCACCCAATATGGGCGTGAGGTTTAAAACTTTGTTGCCATGAACTGCGCCATAGCATGCGGTGTGATTGTGCAAAAAGCTGATAAGTCTCATGGAACAATTTCCTGATTTGGGATAAAAACGATATTGTGCTTGTTTTACAGCCAACAGAGGCGGCGGTCGGAGTTTCATTCTCGACCTTATGAAAACCACTCATACTGCAAGGTACTAACCCAGCGCCAAGCGATGCCGTATAAAATCAAAGCCAAAGATGGTCATGCTGGAATTCAGGTGAAGTCACTTTGCAGGAGATGGGATGTTTCTCAAAAATGAATGGTACAGTCTATGGTCTTTTTCAGAGGGCTTGAAAATCGTGTTTCGGCGGTCGAAGATTTTTGTCCGCACCGCGGTGCACCTTTGTCTTTAGGCCGTGTTTGCAATGGCCAATTGGTGTGTGGCTATCACGGCCTCACCATGGGATGTGATGGCCATACCGTCAGCATGCCTGGTCACAATGTTCGCGGATTTGAGCCGGTTAAAAGTTTCCCTGTCATTGAGCGGTATGGCTTCGTGTGGGTTTGGCCCGGGGACGCTGCCAAAGCCAACATCGAAAAATTGCCAGTCTTTGAATGGTTTGAAAATCCAGCTTGGGCTTACGGGGGAGGGCACTACCACATCGCCTGCGACTATCGCCTGATGATCGACAACTTGATGGACCTCACACACGAAACCTATGTGCATGCCACCAGCATTGGGCAAACTGAAATTGACGAAACCCCCAGCCGCACCATCACGGAGGGCAACACGGTGGTCACCAGTCGATTCATGGAGGGCATCAAGGCGCCTCCTTTTTGGCAAATGGCCATGCGGGCCAATGATTTGCCCGACGATGCAGAAGTTGACCGCTGGCAAATTTGCCGATTCTCACCACCCAGTCATGTGATGATTGAAGTGGGGGTGGCTTTGGCGGGCAAAGGTGGCTATAACGCCGATCCCAAAGACAAAGCTTATAGCGTGGTGGTTGACTTCATCACACCTGAAACAGATACCAGCATCCATTATTTTTGGGGCATGGTCAGACAATTCAAACCTCAAGATCAAGCCTTAACAGCGCGCATTCAAGAAGGTCAGGGAAAAATTTTCAGCGAAGACCTGGAAATGCTGGAGCGCCAACAGAAAAATATTTTGGCAAACCCTGAACGAAAATTAAAAATATTGTCAATCGATGCTGGCGGTGTGATGTCGCGTCGAGTGATTGATCGATTATTGGCATTAGAAAAGGAAGCATGAAATGAAACAAAAATCTTTGTGGGTCAAATGGGTATGGGCAACGTTGCTGTTGGTAGGGTCTTGTAGCGCATTCAGCCAAGCTGCTTACCCCAACAAGCCCATCAAAATTGTGGTGCCCTTTGGAGCGGGCGGCGTCGCCGACCTGACTGCTCGCACAGTTGCGCAAAAACTGGGTGAAAACTTAGGTCAAAGCATCGTCATTGAAAACAAGCCTGGTGCGGGTGGTGTCGTGGCCACGGATGCCGTGGCCAAATCTGCACCCGATGGTTACACCCTACTTTTGATGTCCAATGCCACTGCTGTGAGTGCAGGGCTTTTCAAAACGTTGCCCTACGACGCTGAAAAAGATTTAACACCCTTGTCCGTTCTGGGCACCTTTGACATTGCCATCGTGGTGCCGCAAGAATCTAAATTCACCAGTCTGCAAGACCTGCTTAACTTTGCCAAAGCCAATCCTGGTAAGTTGAATATTGGCAGTATCAATGTTGGCAGTACACAGCACTTGGCTGCTGAACTGTTCAAAGCTACGGCTGGTATTGATGCGCAAGTGGTGCCCTTCAATGGCACGCCCGCTGTACTCACCGCTTTGCGCGGTGGACAGATCGATATGGCAGTCGAAATCTTGGCGCCAGTGTTGCCTCAAATCAGAGGTCAAGCATTGCGTGCTTTGGCAGTCACAGGCGATAAGCGCGCGGCAGCATTGCCGCAAGTGCCCACAGCCAAAGAAGCAGGCGTGAGAAACCTCTACGCAGCTTCTTGGAATGCACTTGCTGTGCCCGCCAAAACACCACGTGACATTGTCCAAAAGTTAAATCAAGAAATTCAAAATGTTTTGAATTCTCCTGATGTGCGTAAAAAACTATTGGACATGAATGTCGACCCCCAGCCTGGTAGCCTCCAACAGGCTGCCGATTTGTTAAGCAGTGAGACCAAGCGTTGGGGCGAAGTGATTCAACGCGCCGGCATTCCCAAGCAGTGAATTAGCTTGTCTAGGCCTGGGTGGAGGCCTTAGACAGACTCTAATAAACGCATTGCAGTTTCACGAATTAAGTGAAGCGTAGCTTGCTGAGTGAGTGTGCTGGGTCTTTGTGAGCTCACCACACAACTCAACTCAATGCTGAGTTGCGGGTGGGAAATAGGTCGCGTTGAAAAAGCAGATGGGTTGATTGAGCGCGTTACAGCATTGCGCGACAAAATGGCGCAGCCAGCACCATCCGCTACCAAATCGAGGATGGCCGTCACGCCATCAATTTCCAAGGCAATGTGTGGCCGTGTTCCAAGGGCTGCCATTTCTGATTCCACATGCATCCGGATAGCGTTGGGACGGCTTGGAATGACCAAGGGCAGCTTGGCAACATCCTTCAAATCGATGGATGTCGGGGGTGGGTCTTCTTGAAGACCTGGTGGACGTCTTTGAATCAGCCACAATTCTTCTTGCACCAAGTGCGAAATTTCCAATCCTGAGGTGGCTTTCATGTTGTAGAGCAGCGCAATGTCAAGCCTGCCGTTCAGCAGGCTTTCTTGCATGGCCGTGGTCAAGCCTTCGCTGATGGACAGCTGTGCTTCAGGCATTTTTTCTCTAAAAGCGCGTGTCAGTGGTACCGTCAAAACTCTTGCCACGCTGGGCGGAAGTCCCAATGCAACCCGGCCGTTCAAGCCGCTGCGAGCCCGGGCTAAATCTTCGTGGGCACGTTCAACTTGATGCAAGATGCCTCGGCCATGCTCTAAAAGCAGCAAGCCGGCTTCGGTAGGACTGGCGCCGCGCCCATTGCGTTTAAGCAAATTTTGTCGCAACTCAACTTCCAGCAATCTAATTTGGCGACTCAAGGCAGGTTGTGCCACATTGAGTGCAATGGCCGCTCGGGTAAAGCTTCCCATTTCAGCCACGCGCACAAAATATTCAATTTGCTTGAGATCCATTCTTGAATTTTGCCATAACAGAGCATCCGTTATGCATAATTGTTCTATCTGGTAGTGGAGCCCACACCTAGTTCAAAGCAACCCACAACGAGAAAATAGACAAGCTTAAAACTCCATTCATTTGATCCAAACCATGAAACCTTCTTCTCAAACTGCAGTTCCATGCATGTTGATGCGGGGTGGCACGTCCAAGGGGCCCTTTTACAAGGCAGACGATTTGCCATCAGATACCGCGCTCAGAGACAAAGTCTTGTTGGCGGCCATGGGTTCGCCCGACAAAAGACAAATCGATGGTTTGGGGGGTGCACACCCGCTCACCAGCAAAGTGGGCATCGTGAGCCAAAGTTCGGTGCCTGGCGTTGCGCTTGATTTTTTTTTTTCCCATCTCCCACCCGACAAAGACACTGTCGACACCACGCCCAATTGCGGCAACATGTTGGCAGCGGTGGTGCCATTTGCACTTGAAACGGGCATGGTCAAAGCACAGGGGGATCAATCGACCTTTCGGGTGTTGACCTTGAACACCAACATGCAGTGCGACATCACCGTCGACACCACAGGCGGTTTGGTGCAATATGAAGGCAATGCTCGCATTGATGGTGCACCGGGTACTTCTGCGCCAGTTGTCATTAATTTCTTGGACACGGCAGGGTCGGTTTGCTCCGCACTGTTGCCAACAGGCAAGGTGAGAGACACCTTGACCGTGACCGGCCAAGGCTTCACCCCCTTCACTTTGGATGTCACTTGCATCGACAACGGCATGCCC
>JAPLPO010000076.1 GCA_026400155.1 Burkholderiales bacterium
CGATGAGCACCTTGACGCCGTGGTCTTCAAAGACCACGTCTTCGGGCGCTACTTCGTCGACGTATTCGAGTTTGTACGCCAAGCCAGAGCAGCCGGTGGTTTTAACGCCCAAGCGCACACCCACGCCTTTGCCGCGCTTGGTGATGTAGCGCGACACATGCCGCGCTGCTGCTTCAGTCAGTGAAATGGCCATGATGTAGTTCCAGCAAGGGCCAATTAGGCCGCTGCGTGTTTTTTCTTGTAGTCTTCAACAGCTGCTTTGATGGCATCTTCGGCCAAGATAGAGCAGTGAATTTTGACGGGTGGCAATGCCAACTCTTCGGCAATTTCGCTGTTCTTGAGCGCAGCTGCTTGGTCCAATGTTTTGCCCTTGACCCACTCGGTAACGAGGGAGCTAGAAGCAATGGCAGAGCCACAACCATAGGTTTTAAAACGGGCATCTTCAATCACGCCGGTGACCGGATTGACTTTGATTTGCAGCTTCATCACGTCGCCGCAGGCAGGTGCACCCACCATGCCGGTGCCCACATCTTCGTCGCCCTTTTCAAAGGAGCCCACGTTGCGGGGGTTTTCGTAATGATCAACAACTTTTTCGCTATAAGCCATGGTGTTACTTTCTTAATCTGTTCTTGAACGCTAAAACGCTTAGTGTGCAGCCCACTGAATGGTGCTGAGGTCGACGCCGTCTTTGTACATTTCCCACAAGGGGCTGAGTTCGCGCAGCTTGGCCACATTGGCTTTGATGGTTTCGATGGCGAAGTCAATTTCTGCTTCGGTGGTCCAACGGCCCACGGTCATGCGCAAGCTGCTGTGTGCCAATTCGTCGCTGCGGCCCAAGGCTCGGAGCACATAGCTAGGCTCTAAGCTGGCAGAGGTACAGGCAGAACCTGAAGACACCGCCAAACCTTTGATGCCCATGATGAGCGACTCGCCTTCAACATAGTTGAAGCTCATGTTGATGTTGTGGGGCACGCGCTGGGTGGGGTGACCGTTCAAGAACACTTGCTCAACATCTTTGAGGCCATTGATGAGGCGCTCTTGCAAAGCTTTGGCTTTGGCAATGTCTTGGTCCATTTCGAGGCGCGCAATGCGCACTGGTGCGTTGGCAAGGTACCCGAGCGCATGCCGCGCTCGTGACCGCCGCCGTGCATTTGCGATTCAAGGCGAATGCGCGGTTTGCGGCGCACATACAAAGCACCGATGCCTTTGGGTCCGTAGGTTTTGTGCGAGGCCAAGCTCATCAAATCGACGGGCAAGGTGTTGAGGTCAATGGGCAATTTGCCTGTGGCTTGCGCTGCATCAACGTGGAAGATGATGCCCTTCTCACGACAGATAGCGCCAATGGCGGGGATGTCTTGAATGACGCCAATTTCGTTGTTGACGAACATGACGCTGACCAAAATGGTGTCGGGGCGCAAAGCGGCCTTGAACACATCAAGGTTAAGCAAACCATCGTCTTGCACGTCGAGGTATGTAACTTCAAAGCCTTGGCGCTCGAGTTCGCGCATGGTGTCGAGCACGGCTTTGTGTTCTGTCTTAACCGTGATGAGGTGCTTGCCGCGGGTTTTGTAAAACTGCGCTGCGCCCTTCAAGGCCAGGTTGTTGGATTCGGTGGCACCACTGGTCCAGACTATTTCGCGGGGGTCGGCACCGATGAGGTCGGCCACATCTTGACGGGCTTTCTCAACGGCTTCTTCGGCTTCCCAGCCCCAAGCGTGGCTACGGGATGCTGGGTTGCCAAAGTGCTCGCGCAACCAAGGAATCATGGCATCGACCACGCGGGGATCACAAGGATTGGTGGCGCTGTAATCGAGGTAAATGGGGAAATGAGGTGTGGAGTTCATGCTTGAAAACTTCTCAAGATTTTGCAAAGGTATTGCCCAAAGCGAATACAGAATTGGGGCCGTTGACACGGATAGGTTGCACCACTGGCATGGCTGAAATAGCGCGCTTGATGGCGGGCTTGTTGGTCGTCAACCAGCTTTTGTAAATTGACAGAGTCCAAAAACTCAACCATGCGAGAGTTCAATGCAGACCACAAATCGTGTGTCATGCAACGGCCTGTGCTGCCGTGGCAGTTTTCTTTGCCGCCGCAATGCGTGGCGTCGATGGGTTCGTCAACCGACAATATGATGTCGGCCACTGTGATTTCAGAGGCTTTTTTGGCCAAGGTGTAACCACCGCCTGGGCCGCGAGTAGATTCCACCAACTGATGGCGGCGCAGTTTGCCAAACAGTTGCTCGAGGTAAGACAAAGATATTTCTTGCCTTTGGCTGATGGCAGCCAAGGTAACCGGGCCTGAATGCTGACGCAGGGCCAAATCGATCATGGCAGTCACTGCAAATCGACCTTTGGTGGTAAGGCGCATGGCTATTTCCTAGGTTGTTGACTAATTTGCTCGACTATAGCAGAACTTGAGCGGATTAGTAGGAATACGATTTGAAGGTCTTTATGCGCACTGTAAAAACAGCCTTCCCTGCCAGATTCAAGCCTTCAAAACCACCACGTTGTCGGTGCCAGGCGCCCCAAATGCCTGAGCCTTGAGCATCTGAAGTTGGTCGCGAACCTGGGCGGCCTTTTCGAAATCGAGGTTTTTGGCGTGCTCCATCATTTGCTTTTCCAACTGCTTGATGGCCTTGGAAATATCCTTCTCGCTCATTTCCTCCACCTTGGCGCGCTGCACCGCGGCCAGCTCCAAACGTTCGGCCTCTTTGCCAGCCTTTTCACTGTAAACACCATCTATCAGGTCGCGTACTTCTTTCACGATGCTGCGCGGCGTGATGCCCATGGCCAAGTTGTGCGCCACCTGCTTGGTGCGTCGACGCTCGGTTTCGCCAATGGCTTTGGTCATGGAGTCGGTCATGCGGTCGGCATACAAAATGGCGCGGCCATGCAGATTTCGGGCCGCACGGCCAATGGTTTGAATGAGACTGCGCTCTGAACGCAAGAAGCCTTCTTTGTCTGCGTCCAAAATAGCT
>JAPLPO010000040.1 GCA_026400155.1 Burkholderiales bacterium
GTCAGCGCTTATTTTTCTGACATCACACGCGCCAATTCCGGCACAACCTATGTGGTGTTGGGAAAAACCGGCAACACCGCAGTCGACCTGACTGCCATCAAAAACAATACAGGCGGCTTTGCCATCGTCGGTGAAAACGGCACCGACTACAGCGGTGTCTCTGTCAGCAGCGCTGGCGATGTCAATGGCGATGGCCTTGGCGATATTGTGATTGGCGCCATCGTGGCCTCTGTCAGTGCGCCCAACCGCTACAGCGGTAAAACATATGTGGTGTTTGGAAGAACGACTGCTAATGCGGCCATTGACCTTGCCACCATTGCCAGTGGCGTTAGCACTGGCGGATTTACAATTATTTCCAACGTGGCAGGTGAACAAAGTGGTCACAGCGTCAGCAGTGCTGGCGATATCAATGGCGATGGCTTGATGGACATCATTTTGGGCGCCCCCAACAACAGCGTTGATGGTAGCGGCAACACTGGGCAGAGTTATGTGGTCTATGGAAAGGCTAGCACCACCAATGTGAACCTGTCAGACATCCTGAACAACATCGGCGGATTTGTCATAGTGGGAGAAGGCGGAGAAGACCTCAGCGGCTATTCCGTGGGGGCCGCAGGCGATGTCAATGGCGACGGCTTGGCCGATTTGATTGTGGGTGCACCAGGTTATGACGCTGTGCACGGCGCCGTTCAAACGGGTCGCTCTTATGTTATTTTGGGTGCCAAGACGAATGCTTTCAAAGCAGGTAGTTTTGTGGACAACATTGGCACAAGCGGCAATGACACCGTGACATCTACAGGAGGTCAAACTTTGGTGGGCGGCAGCACGTCTGCAGGTACAGGCAACGACACTTTCACATCCAATGGCGCTGACGTTTTACTGGGCGGCAATGGCGCTGATATTTTCATCTTGAATCAGAGCACCATCACTGCTCTGCAAAACGTCTTTGGCGCAGGCGGAAATACGGCGCAGTTGGCCAGGATTGATGGCGGGGGCGGCCTTGACACGATCCGCTTAGGGGGCACCGGCGCTTTGGACCTTAACCTCAGTTTGGTCAAAAACATCGGCGTTGGCAACATTGAAGGCATGAGTCGCATCAACAGCATTGAATACATCGACATGCGAACAGATACGTATTCCAACAAATTGACCATTCGCGTTGACGATGTTCTGGACATGGCAGGTAGCAATTGGATCAATGCCTTGTCTGATTTCGCTGGTGAAGGAAGTTGGAGAAATAACAGCGGGGGCACCACGATGGATCAGAACATTTGGCGGTACCACCAAATTGTGATTGATGGCACAAACCAAGATACCATTAGCACCACAGGTTGGACTTTGCTAAACACCGGCGCATTAAGTGGGTGGAAAGTTGGAGACACTGCGGCTCGAACGTACAACGTTTATGTTGCAAGCGATGGCCGCCCCGCCATGATGATGGTCGAACAGCCTATCGTGGTAAGCCCAATTTTGTAAGATTCTTAGGGCGTAGCCCTTTGCATCGATGCCTTCAAGCTTGCGTTCAAAGTATCAAGCGAATCAGCATAATGTGCGCGCGTGGTTTTGGACAAACCAGGTTTGGCATTGGCTTTTTCCAACACACCAACCAACTGACGGGCATTTTCACGCATGATGCTGCGCGCATCTGCAGGCCATGATCCTGCGGGCTTGACCAGCACATCGGCCATGCGGCGTAATTGTTCGCGTTGCAAACTGCGGCGCATCAGACTGGTCTCTTGACCTGTTTTGGCTTCAGCCCAAATAGCATCTTGGAGTGAGTCGTACACATCAGACAAGCCCAAGCTTTCTTTGGGGTCGTTCACCTTCATGCCCACTTCGGCCAAGCGGGTGGCCACGGCAGGGGAATAAACATGATCGAGAATGCCTTTTTGTACCCCAGTCACCAAACGCGCCACAGAAGTTTGCATGCTGCCATCGGCTTCTGTTCGCTCAAATCGATCGGTGGCCAAACGGGCAATGAACTCTGGCTTGAATTTGAAACTGTCTGTCCCAAAAAAGTCTTTGGTAATGAGCGCCAATGCTTCTCTTTGCTGAGCAGCACTCACGGGTTCAAACACCGCTTTTTTACTGCCTGCGCGCTCTCGGCGTATGTGCACACCGCCAATGTACTTGGCTGCCAATGGCGCTACGCGATTCAGTTGATTGAAGCCGCTTCGGAAACTCCGTGTAAGGCGTTCATAACTGTCACCCGTGGCCAAGTTCATATTTTGCAAACGGTCCCACAACTCTCGTGAAAGCTTCATGCGCAGTTTGTAATAAGCCAATGGGTCGGCACCTAAGTCAAAGCGGTTGACCAAGGGGTCGACACCACCCATGCTGCCAAAGCCTGCATCTTCATCGGAGTCAAATTGCAATTCGGGTTGGCTGGCCTTGGCCAAAATTTGTGCCAGTCCTTGTGCCTCTTGGCCTGCCGGAAATTGTTTGTAACCAAACTCAATGGCCCAGTAGTCATAGGCGCCCAAAGTGGACATGACGTACTCGCCCTGCTTCTCACCTTTGGGTGAAATGTTGTAGGGGTTGTAGTCCATGACGGAAGATGTCACGCCGTTGATCTTGGTGAAGTTGGGATCTTGAATTTGTTTCAAGTCGTACACCGTGGAGGCGCGGAAATTGTGGCGCAGACCCAAGGTATGACCGACCTCGTGCATCATGACGTCTTTGACATAGGCTTGCGCCAAGGCATCTGCCTGCGGACTGTCCAACTCCAAGCCACGGGCTTCTAGCAAATCAAGGGCGTAATTCAATTCTTGCGCAGAAGAATGTGCGTGGTTGCACATTTCGCCATCTGCACCGTGAGCACCATGCACATGGCCCATGTCTTCAATGACCGCCCGACGTGCGCCTCTCGCAAAAACATCCGACATACCAATGTCAGCATCTAAAATTTCGCCGGTGCGGGGGTCGGCTTGAGAAGGGCCAATAGCAAAACCCACATCGGCGCCAGTGAACCAACGCACAGAGGTGTGTTTGGCATCCATGTTGTTGAAGTCATCTGTGGCTTGTTGTTGCTTCACCACCAAGGCGTTTTTAAAACCCGCTTTTTCAAATGCTTTGTTCCATTCCAAAACACCTTCCGAAACCGACTTGCGGTATTTTTCTGGAATGTTTTTGTCAAGCCAATAAACGATAGGCTCTTTGGGCTCGGACACTGCTGCAGCGGCATCTTTCTTTTCTAAGCGCCAGCGTTTGAGGAAATGCGTTTTTGGTTTGATGTTGAGGTCGGTGGTGTAGTCGGTGCGTGCCACTGTAAAGAAACCCACCCGCTCATCGGCAATGCGCGTTGGCATCGGCTCAGGCAGGGGCATGAGGCTGTAATAGAAGGATACAAAAAGACTGCGGGGATCGGGCGTTGCGCGGGGCGGCGGCGTCATGGGCGCAGGACCTGGCATGATGGGCGGCGCAGAAATTCTGGGCACTGAGAAGTGCACCTTGACTTCCAAGCCAGTGAGCTTGTCTGTGTTTTTGACGGCAGAGAAAGAAGTGTTGCGCGTATCAATGGCAAATGGCATTCTGAATGCCGCATCCAATCGAGTTTGATATCCCGGAATATCCGTGAATAGCAAACTGTTGGCTTCAATCAAAACCGATTTACTTTCGGGGTTGGGCTGCGTAAGCACAGCCGCGCTAGCCAACAAACTGTCCGAAAAAGATTCAGAGACAAACTGTGCTTGCGGAGTGCCCTCTTGTGCAAAGAACTGAGTGTTCTTGGCAATCAATTGAATTTGATTGCCTATTTTCTTAAATTCAACCAGCCTGGAGCTGCCCATTTGACTGCCATACAGACCGCGCTCACCCACTGAATTGGGAATGTTGTATGAAAAGAAGAATGGCTTGTTGAACTGGTTGGGCAAAATTTCGAGCCAAATCTTCTCGTCTTTTTGGTGAAGCGTGAAATACCCAGGAATGGCCTTGGAATCTCTCAAAAAGTCTTTCATAGGCCGCAATGCGCCCGGAGCCGCGGGCGGTGTTCCTGGCGCAGCCGGGGCCGCACCTGATGCAGCGGGTGCGGCTGCAGCGGCGGGGGCCGGGGTGGGTGGCGTTTGCGCTTGAACTGCAGACAAAGCCAAAAGGCTGATGCATGCGGCTGTGAGGGTGGTCAATTTGTAGGATTGTGTTGTAGACCTGGACATGCGAATTCCCCAATAAAAATCTAATTTAATAATGGCGACCATTCTAAAGACCTGCGTATTCGGGTTATTACTAGGTTAAGCTTGAAGCAGGTTATCTGTCCTTGCATATTCCAAGAACAGGGTTTGCACGTCTCCCTCATAAGCCCACAAGCTTGGAAAATGCAGCTCATGACTGCACTCATTTTGATCAACCCTCATGCGGCTGGGGGGCGGGCACAGCGACTTGTCAGCCCCGTTCAGGCATGGTGCCGTGCTTTACCACCTGAAAATGATCCGCCCCAAATTGTGGTTCCCGAAAGCATTGACAAAGCACTTGAGGTTCTTGCTCAACTGCCAGCTCAAACACGCGTTGTGATCGTAGGTGGCGACGGCACCTTGAATCAAATGCTGCCAGGCTTGGTGCAAGGTGCACATTCAGTGGGCTTGGTGCCTTACGGCAGTGGCAACGATTGTGCCCGCGCATGGGGCTTGCACCGCATGACATGGCAACAAGCTTTGGCCTATGCGCTTGAAGGCCCAAACAGCGCCATCGATATGGGTCGTGTTGTGCTCGACCAGAATGCGAGTTTTTATTTTCATTCAAGTTTGGCGGTAGGCTTTGATGCCTCTGTTGGCAACCGCGCCTTGGTAGGACCTCAATTCCTTCGAGGTCTGCCCCGCTACTTACTGGCCACTTTGCGTGAGTTGGTTAACTTAAAAAACTGGCCCTTGAAAGTTGAAGTTGATGGGCATCTGGTTTGCGAAGGGCAAAGCTTGTTGGCATCTTCACTCAATACACCAAGCTACGGCGGCGGTATGCCGGCTGTACCGCATGCCACCCTTGACGACGGCCAACTCAACTTGCTCATTGGCGGTAAGTTCAACCGCTTGCAAACTCTACTGATGCTGCCTCTCCTTTTGATTGGCAAACATCTGGGCCACCCCCGCATTCAGTGCCATGCCTTCTCAAGTGCCACCCTCCACTGCGCCACGTTAGTGCCCGTTGCAGCAGATGGCGAAACTCTGGGATTTGCAAATCGCATGGATGTAGAGTGCCTCCCTAAGTCACTTCAAGTTGTGAAGCTTTAATTGGGGTCAGATCAACATTAATTTGTTTGGTTTCTTTAAGGGGGAGCGTTGCAAAGCAAGAGTTAGTGGGCTTCCTCATACTGGAGTACCAGAAATCGTCAGCCCCCTCACTCTTGCTTTGCAACTTGTTTCAGGCGAAACGCTTCACTTGAACCACATTGATTGCAGGCTACCAATCTCCCCAACCAAAAATGACTGTTCGCAGTCTGTGGGAGGGTGCATTGGGCAGGTGACGATTTCTGGTACTCCAGTATGAGGAACCTGCCCGATGCACCCTCCCGCAGCGAGCTCAGAAAAGCACAAAAAACTAATTCCCCCCAACCTTCCCATTCCCAGTGAACAAACTAAACCCCGCCCCCAACACCACTCTCTCCAAAATATTCCGACTCGGTGTTGCCATGCCCCCGCACACCTTGGACACATAAGACGCATCAAAATGATCAAGCGCATCCAAGCTCATGTTCAAACCCAACAAAGGCAACAAATACCCCCCACCTGTGAGCAATAACAAAGAGGGGGTCGCAATCGATCTAGCAAACTTAATCTCATCATGCATTGGCGCCAAAGAAAATGAGCGCTGACAAGCAGGCTCATTGAATGCAGGCGTACTTGGATTGATGCTGTCGGCCATATTCCGAGTCTGACTGGCACAACCCGTTAGACCCAGACACAAAAGAACCCAAAAAAAATGTCGAAGCTTCACTTGCGTTCCGGTTGAAATTCTGACTCACCCATTTGCCAAACAAAGCATGAAGGCCTGAAACTCAGCTGTGCGTTGCATCGCCTGTTCAGCGCTAGAACCAGACCCATGACCGGCTTCATAATCCAGGCGCAGCAACACAGGCTGAGCACCCTTTTGCGCATTTGCCAATTGCGAAGCAAATTTCAAACTCTGCCAAACATCCACACGGGAATCGTTCACTCCGTGCATCAGCATGGTGGCGGGATATTTCACGCCCTCTTTGACCGCGTGGTATGAACTGTTGCGCAAAAGTGCATGAAACTCAGGCTCCACTTTCACGGTGCCATATTCAGGAATATTGGCCACGCCATTGGCACGCTGCTCAGACCGAACCATATCTAGCACGGGCACAGAAGGTACTGCCACAGCAAACAAATCGGGGCGTTCAGTGATGGCACGGCCCACAAAAATGCCACCCGCACTGCCCCCATAAATACCCAACTTTGCGGCACTGGTGTAGCCATTGGCAATGAGCCATTCGGCCGCAGCAATGCCATCCTTCCAAGTATTGAACTTGGTGGTTTTGTGGCCGGCTTCGTGCCACTGACTGCCCAGAGCGCCACCACCGCGCACGTGGGCATAAACATAGATACCGCCGCGCTCCACCCAAGCCATCACACCATTGCTTCGAGCTGGCTCTTCAGTGGTGCCGTAAGCGCCATAGCCGTACAAGATGGTGGGATTCTTGCCATTCAGAACTGCATCCTTGCGCATGATGATGGAGACCGGCACCCTCACCCCATCGTGGCTGGGCACCATCACTTCACGGGCTACTATTTCGGCGCGTTGAATGGGTTCTACAGGCGGCGCTAAGTTCAGACGAACAATCTGACTGGTATTGGAAGTGCTTGAAGCAGTTGGCGTGTAGACATAGCGGCGCAAAGCTTGCGTCCAACTGCTCACAGCCACAATCAAATCTGGATGATCGATACTGCCAACCACAGTGACATTGCCCTCTATTGGCAAGGAGATTTTTTGGACATCCAGTTTGCTTGAACTAGAGCTTGAACCTGAGCCTCCCAAGGCATTGATTGAGGCCGCAGGCAATCGCAGCAAGGCCGTGTTCACACCTTATCTTCGCGTGACATGCAGAGCGTCTTGACTGACAGTCATAGCACGCAGCACACCTTCTGACTCTGGCAACAAAGTTTCAGCAGATTTCAAATCAAGCTGCGTCAATTTGAGTTTCAAAATTTTGAAGCGAGGGGCGTTGAGTGCACTGCGCAAATAGACATTGCCATGCCCCATATCAACTTCGCGAACGTCGGCCGTTTGATTGAAAACTTCGCGCCACTTGGCTTTGCCGTTCATCACGTCATCCATATTGGCCACGTACATAGCCAAACGCCTGTCTACCCCAAAGTTCACCACCATGCCAGCCAATTCGGTG
>JAPLPO010000108.1 GCA_026400155.1 Burkholderiales bacterium
CCTGCAGATTCTTGAAACTGACCAGGGGCTACGCGCTCGATGTCATTGCGCCGTTCGTAGCGATCTCTGAGGTCTTGAATTTGTTTGTTGCTCCAAGGCCAGACAAACAAGGCCAAGAGAGCGATCATGAGCAGAACAGGCCAAGCAAATTGAAACAATGGTTTTGAAAAAGTGGCCAAGCCCTTGCCGCTTGAAAACCAAATGACCATCTCGCTGTCTGCGTACATGCGCGACAATGTTGATACCACGGCAATGAACAAACTCAGTGCCAAAATGGTGGTGAGGTGACCAATGACAGTCAAACCCATCACCAGCATCACCTCTGAGGGATTGACAGACCCTTTGGTGGCTTGGCCCAAAGTTCGGATCAAAATGATGGTCATCACAATTGTGGCCAAAACCACAACGGTGGCACCAAAACTTCGTGCCAAATCTTTTTGAATGGAAGAATGGAATAACATTGTTGCGTTATAAAACCTCAATTATGAACTTCGAATTAAAAACACTCAGCCTGGCCGCTGCCAGTAAACAGCGTACGGACACCTTGATTGTCCTCATTTCTGATCAATTTCAAGCCGGTCTAGACCCACTTTCGACATTGATTTCAAAAGCCATCAAGGCCAAGGACTTTTCGTCTAAGTCGGGCCAAATGCTTCATGCCTATGACAGTCCAGGCATTTCTGCTGCCAAAGTGATTGCGCTAGGCATTGGAAAAGGCAGCCCTCAGGACATCAAGTCGGCTCTCAACGCCCTGATACCCAGCTTGAAGTCAAGCGAAACCCAAGCATTGTGCCTGGTGCTAACCGAAGCTGGCAACGCTCAGCGCATTCAAAGCGTGCTCGTGTCCCTGGCCGACGGCACCTATGTGTACGGCACAACCCAATCAAAACCCGTCTCGCGCAGTTTGCGCCAAGTCACTTTGGGCCTGCCCAGCACCACAGCTGCGCTGGAGTCTGCTTTTAAAACCACCGTGGCCATGATCAGCGGTATCGAGCTGGCCAAGGAGTGGGCCAATCGACCCGCCAACCATGCAACGCCCAGCATGCTGGGCAAAGCCGCTCAGGCCATGGCCAAATCTGCGGCCATCAGCTGTGAGGTTCTGGGTCCCAAAGAAGTGGCCAAACTGGGAATGGGTTCATTCATGTCGGTTGCCCAAGGCTCGGCCGAACCTCTTCGGTTCATAGTGCTGAAATACCAGGGGGGCGCCAAAACGGAAGCCCCCACCGTGTTGGTCGGCAAGGGCATTACCTTTGACACAGGCGGTATCTCTCTCAAACCTGCGCCTGAAATGGACGAGATGAAATTTGACATGGGCGGCGCTGCCAGTGTTTTGGGCGTGTTCCATGCATTGAGTCAAATCAAACCCAAGATCAATGTAGTGGGTCTAATTCCTGCATGTGAAAACATGCCAGATGGCTTGGCCGTGAAGCCAGGCGACGTGGTCACCAGCATGAGCGGTCAAACCATCGAAATTTTGAACACCGATGCCGAGGGCCGCTTGATTTTGTGTGATGCCCTGACTTACGCAGAACGCTTCAAACCCAAAGCGGTGATTGACATTGCCACCCTCACAGGTGCTTGTGTGATTGCATTGGGCGCTGTTCGGTCTGGCATGTTTGCTACCGAAGACGATTTGGCCCATCGCTTGCAACAAGCCGGCGACGACGCCAACGATCTTTGCTGGCGACTGCCATTGGACGATGCCTATGCAGAGGCCTTGAAGAGCAACTTTGCAGATGTGGCCAATGTTGGCGGACGGGCTGGCGGTGCCATTACAGCCGCCAAGTTTCTCCATCGGTTTACCAAAAAATATCCTTGGGCTCATTTGGACATTGCCGGCACAGCTTGGAAAGGTGGCGCCGCCAAAGGTGCAACAGGTCGACCCGTCGGCTTGTTATTGCATTACTTGCTTTCGCAAGCTTCGACGCCGGCCAAAAGCACCACCAAGGCGCTCAACAAATCACCCAAGTGATGGACATCCATAGACGACTGTTATTAACACATGACGCAAGTTGATTTTCATTTCAATGCGCCTGAAAAGATGCCCTACGTTTGTCGATTGTTGCGCAAAGCAACTGGTCAAGGCCGCAAAGTGGGCGTGTTGGCAGACCAAGACACGTGCCACTTGTTGAGCCAGGCCTTGTGGAATTTGAATGCCACTGATTTTGTAACGCATTGCGCCCTAAGCGATCCCGCTCATTTGCTGGCCCATTCCAGCGTCATTTTTTCATCTGACTGGGCGCTCTTGACGCAACAATCTCAACTCGACGTGCACCTCAATATGAACGATTTGGCCCCTGAAAATCTAGCAGGGGTGAATCGATTGATTGAAGTTGTGGGTCCAGAGGAGAGGGACAAAGTAAGCGCAAGGCAACGCTGGAAACAATACACCCAACTGGGTTTTCAAATCAACAGATTCGATTTGGCTGCAGCGGGCCAGGGTTAAGCAGGGGTTGAGCAGGGGTTGAGCAGGGGTTAGGCAGCCTGATTTTTAAGCTATTGCGCCGTAGGGCTATTCAATGTGAACTGAATTTGCGTTATTGTTATGCCTTGCTTGTTTGAAGCAAAATCTATTTTTTTCGGAGCTATTCATGAAATTGTCTTCTTTTAAGATTCCTCTTACAGCGGTTGCAGTGGCTGCAGCTGCATTGACTCTCGTTGCCTGTGGCAAAAAAGATGGTGGTGGCGCTCAAGTCATCAAAATTGGTCACGTTGGCCCTACCAGTGGTGCAATTGCCCACTTGGGTAAAGACAACGAAAATGGCGCCAAAATGGCCATTGAAGAATTGAATGCGGCTGGCCTGAAGATTGGCGACAAGCCCGTCAAATTCGAGCTGCTGGCTGAAGACGATGCAGCCGATCCCAAGCAAGGTACGGCAGCCGCTCAAAAACTGGTTGATGCCAAAGTCAATGGCGTGATTGGTCACCTGAATTCAGGCACCACTATTCCCGCTTCCCAGCTTTACAACGCTGCTGGCATTCCTCAAATTTCTCCCTCTGCCACCAACCCCAAGTACACCCGTCAAGGCTATGCAGGCGCTTTCCGAGTTGTGGCTGACGATGTGCACTTAGGCGGCACTTTGGGCAAATACGCTGTCGAAACGCTCAAAGGCAAAAGCATTGCTGTGATCGATGACCGCACGGCTTATGGCCAAGGTGTGGCTGAAGAGTTTGAAAAAGCAGTCAAAGCAGCAGGTGGCAATTTGGTCGGTCATGAGTTCACCACCGACAAGGCCTCTGACTTCAATGCCATCTTGACCACGCTCAAGGGCAAGAAGCCCGATATCATTTTCTTCGGTGGCATGGATGCCGTTGCAGGCCCCATGCTCAAGCAAATGAAACAACTCGGCATCAATGCCAAGTTCATGGGTGGCGACGGTATTTGCACAGCTGAATTGGCCAAGTTGGCCGCTGAGGGCATGTCAGACGAAAACGTCTATTGCGCCGAAGCCGGTGGTGTTGAAGGCGAACAAAAAGCCGGTATGGAAAAATTCCGTGCTGACTTCAAAACCAAATACAACGCTGAAGTTCAAGTTTACGCACCCTACGTCTATGACGCTGTCAAAGTCATGGCCCAAGCCATGGTCACTGCAGGTTCAGCCGATCCTGCCAAGTATTTGCCAGCTTTGAAGTCCATCAACTACAAAGGTGTGACAGGCAATATCGCTTTTGATGAAAAAGGCGATATCAAAAATGGCGCACTGACTTTGTTCACCTACAAAGGCGGCAAGCGCGAGCAAATTGCAGTGGTTCGTTGATCACTCAAGCGCACAAAAAACCCCGCCAATGCGGGGTTTTTTCAAGGGCGTTAGCAAGAGTTAGACGCTAAGTCCACGTTTGGTGAGCAAAGGCGTGACTGTGGGCTCTCTGCCTCTAAATGCAATATAGGCTTGCATGGGGTCCTGGCGATTTCCGGCTGAGTAGATGTGTTCATAAAGTTTTTGAGCAGGCTCTTTGGCAAAGATATCACCTGCTTCAATGAATGCATCAAAACCATCTGCGTCCAAGACTTCAGCCCACATGTAAACATAGTAGGCCGAGGCATAACTGTTGGAGGAAAATAAATGTAAGAAGTGTGGCAACCTGCCGCATGCCAATGGCTGGGGGCATTTGGATGGCGTTGAGGGACTGCGCTTCAAATTGCTGGAAATCCAAGTTGTCTAAATCGGTGGTTTCGTGCAACGCCAAATCGACCAAAGCACATGACACATATTCAACGGTTGCAAAGCCTTGATTGAAGGTTTGTGCAGCCAGGATTTTGTCAATCAGCGCGTTGGGCATGGGCTGACCAGTTTCTGCATTCAAAGCAAATTCCTTCAAAATTTGCGGTTGCATCAACCAGTTTTCATAGACCTGAGAAGGGAACTCTACAAAGTCGCGAAGAACGCTGGTGCCCGATAGACGAGGGTACTTTACTTTGGACAACAAACCGTGCAAGCCATGGCCAAATTCGTGGAACAGGGTTCGGGCATCGTCCAAGCTCAATAGCGTGGGCTTTCCCAGTTCGCCTTGAGAAAAGTTGTTGTTGTTCACCACGATGGGGCGAATTTCTTGCGTCAAGTTCATGGGGTCGCGGTAGGTGCTCATCCATGCGCCTGAACGTTTGCTGCTTCGCGCAAAATTGTCACTCAAAAACAAACCAACGTGATGGCCTTCGGCGTCAGTCACATCCCAGCCAGTGACAGAGTCGTGGTATTTGGAAAT
Source organism: Burkholderiales bacterium (assembly GCA_026400155.1). GTDB lineage: Bacteria > Pseudomonadota > Gammaproteobacteria > Burkholderiales > Burkholderiaceae_C > Limnohabitans_A. Next base: position 4,705 of record JAPLPO010000108.1, read on the forward strand.
GTTGGTCACTTGCTTAAAGTGAACGCCAAACAAACGGCTAGCCACGGCAAACATGGCTTCCATGAGTTTGTGAAGTTGCAGATATGGCTTTATTTCGGCCTCATTCAAATCGAATTTCTCTTTTCGAACTCGCTCGGTCCAGTAGTGCCAGTCCCATGCGGCCAAATCAGAAATGCCAGAAAGTTTTTTCAGGTCTTGTCCTTCCTGAATGGCTCTCAATCTGGCGGGGCTCCAGACGCGCATGAGCAAATCCCTGGCTTTGGCTGGGCTGCCAGCCATGGTGTCTGCCAATGCATAGTCTGAGAAGTTTTTGTAACCCAGAAGGCGCGCTTGGGCCAAGCGGATTTTCAAAATTTCGTGCATGACCATTTGATTGTTGTGAGGGCCTGCGTTTTCGCCGCGCTTGCACCAAGCCTTCCACATGGTTTCACGCAGGTCGCGTCGCTCTGAAAAAGTCATGAACGGTGTCAAGGACGATCTGGACAACGTGAACGCATGGGCATTGTTTTGCATCAGGCCGCGATCTCGAGCCTGTTGTTTGGCAGCACTTCTGACAAAATCTGGAAGCCCTGCAAGCTCTTCTTCTTCGGTGAGAATCAAGCAAAAAAGGGCTTCATCGGCCAACACGTTTTGAGAAAACTGGGTAAAGCAGCTTGCCAGTTTTTCGGCATAAGCTGCAAATGTTTGTCGATCTTGGTCTTTGAGTTTGGCGCCTGCTCGGACAAAATCTAAGTGGTATCTTTCAATGAGGCGAACACTGACCGAATCTAAACCGAGACCTTGTCTATTCTGGTGCAGCTTTTCAATCCGTTGAAATAGCGCTTCGTTTAGGAACAAAGCGGCATTGTGTGCGGCAAGCTTGGGGGCAATGTCTCTTTCAATGCTTTGGATGTCTGGAGATGTATGGGATGCGCTGAGGTTGAAAAAGACAGAGGATGTTTGATTTAGAAGTTCGCCACTGGCTTCAAGGGCTATCAATGTGTTTTCAAAAGTGGGCTCATCTTGTCGATTGGCGATGTCTTGAATTTCAGTTTGATGCTTTGCCAATGCAATGCTGAAAGCCTCAGGAAAATGCTTGGCTTGAATGTCTTCAAAGGGAGGCATCTCAAAAGGAGTTTGCCAAGTTTGCAACAATGGATTTGTCATGGTTCACTCAGAATTAAAGAACGTTGAATTTTCCACTTTAAGGGCTAATTCGCAATCAAGGCATCCGTGTAAGTAATAACCCTTCATAGTGCCAATTTGCAAAGTTTTTGCATGAAGTTAGATTATTCTCCATCCTTGGATTTCAAGTGTAATTTGTACCTGTACTGACTGAGGAAAAATGTGAATCTAGTTGTTGGTTCAAAAATGACGCCAAGCCCCCTTGCTCGGGTGAAGCTTTCAAGCTTGGCTTTTCAGAGCCTGCTCGCTTGCCTGGCGCTTGGCTTGTCGGTCACGATGGCGTTGGCCAGTCCAAACCCCAAAGCAAATCCCGCCGACCCAGACAAGGTTTTGAAGGTGGCTTTTCCTGTGCCTGAAACGGGGTTTGATCCTGTTCGAGTGAATGACTTGTATTCAAACACCATCACGGCGGTCATTTTTCAGCCCTTGCTGACTTACGACTGGATGGCCATGCCCACGCGGCTGGTGCCCAATGCCGCCGAATCAATGCCCGTGGTTTCAGCCGACCAAACAACTTTCACATTCAAAGTGAAAAAAGGTTTGTATTTCACGCCCGATGAGGCATTCAAAGGGCAACGGCGCGAACTCACTGCGCAAGATTTTGTGTACACCTTGCTGCGGCATGCCGATCCCAAAAATCGAAGCCCTCAAGTTTCAGACTTTGATGACAAGATTTTTGGATTTGCCGACTCGCGAAAAAAAGCCGTGGCCTCTGGTCGGTTTGACTATGACCAAAAGCACCCAGGTATCTATGCAACTGATCGCTACACCCTTGTCATTCAGCTAATCCAGCCCGACCGTAACTTCTTGACGCTGCTTACAAACCCATTTTCGGGGGGAATGGCCCGCGAGGTTGTAGAAAAGTATGGCTTTGAGGGCATCATGTCCAACCCCGTGGGTACAGGGCCTTACATTTTGGAGAAGTGGGTTCGCGGCTCCAAAATTATTCTCAAAGCCAATCCCGAATTTCCAGGATTTGTTTGGGACTTCCAAGCGCCATCCAACAACCCTGTCGAAATTCGCATTGCCAATCAAATGCAAGGCAGAAAAATGCCTCAAATTGGGCGTATTGAAGTGAGCATCATAGAGGAGCCTCAATCGATGTGGCTGGCTTTCAGTGGCAAGGAAATTGACGCTGTGGCAGTACCACCTTCATTCATTGAAAAGGCACTCACGCCCAAAAACGATCTGCTTCAAACATGGGTAGCGCAAGGCGTGAACATGTATCGGAGTGTAGAGCCCGACATTAGGTACCAATTCTTCAATATGAGGGACCCTGTGATTGGTGGCTACACCCCAGAAAAAATTGCGCTTCGCAGGGCCATCATCATGGGCTTTGATGTTGATGAAGAAATTCGAGTGATTCGCAAAGGGCAAGCTGTGAAGGCACAGCAAATGGTTTCACCTGTTGTGGCGGGTCATGACCCCAACTACAAAAGCATTGTGAAGTTCAGCCCGCTCTCGGCCAATGCGCTGTTAGATCAGTTTGGCTACAAAAAAGATGCCAAGGGTTATCGAAATATGCCCGATGGCAAACCGCTGGTGTTCACCATTTATTCTTCCACATCGTCCATCGATCGCGAAAGAGATGAACTCTGGAAAAAATCGATGGACCGCTTGGGTATTCGGCTCAAGGTCAAAAAAGACAAGTTTCCTGAAATGCTCAAGCAGGGCAAGCAGTGCGCCATTCCTTCATGGTCACTGGGTTGGACGCGTTCTTCTGAAGCCGAATTTGTGATGAAGCTGCTTTACTCTAAAACCATTGGTCAAAACAACTACGCCTGTTTTGAAAGTGCTGAGTACGACGCCTACTTTGAGCAACTCAAACGCTTGCCAGATGGCCCTGAACGTACCCGCGTTTTGCACAACATGTACCGCTTGATGGAACTCAACGGGGTCTTGGGCTTAAGTTCGACAGGCATTGCGACACGCCTGAGCCATCAGCGTTTAGAAGGTTTTCGCAAGCACCCCCTGATTTTGGGTGATTGGATTTACTATGACATTCAAAAACCATAAAGGGCATTGAAGCATGAGTGCCTATATTCTTCGCCGCATTTGGCAAATGATTCCCACGCTGGCTGGGGTCATTTTGTTGGTGTTTTTTCTGTTCAATTGGATCGGTGGCGACCCAGCCTATGTGTTGGTCGGCTTGTTTTCAAACCAAGAGCAAATTGACAGCATCCGTGCTGAGCTGGGACTGGACCAACCACTCATAGTTCAGCTGTGGATTTTTGTCAAACAAGTGGCCACCTTCGACTTCGGCAACAGTTGGACAACGGGGGAGTCAGTTGCAGATATTTTTGCAACGCGTTTGCCTGCATCCTTGACCTTGATGGCACCCTTGCTGCTCATTGAAACACTCGTGGCTTTGGTTTTGGCTGTGGGCCTGGCGTGGGTGAGAGGATCGTCCATTGATCGAGGCACCATGGTGGTGTTCACGGCGCTCATGTCCGTCAGTATTTTGGTCTTCATCATCTTGGGGCAATACGTACTGGCTTATCGCTTGGGTTGGTTTCCGGTGCAGGGTTGGAGTGACGACTACTGGAAAAATATCAGCACCTATGCGCCACTGCCCATCTTGCTGGGTTTGTTGGTGAGCATTGCACCCAATACGCGCTTGTTTAGAAGCTTCGTGCTGGATGAAGTTGATCAGGACTACGTGCGCACTGCGCGTGCCAAAGGACTCTCTGAACCCCGCGTGATGTTTGTGCATGTGTTGCGCAACGCGCTCATTCCCGTCATCACATTTGTCATTTCCAATTTGCCAGGTTTGTTGTTGGGTGCTTTTTTGTTGGAAAGATTCTTTGGTATTCCGGGTGTTGGCCGCGAAATTATCTTGGCCGTTGAGCGAAGTGATTTTCCTGTGATCAAGGCCGTCACGGTCTACGTGGCCATTGCCACCATGATTTTCAATTTGATTGGTGATGTTTTGTACCGCATCACCGATCCTCGAGTGCAATTGCGCTGAGACTCGTCTTTCGTTTTATGAATATGCAAAGTCAATCAACTGTCGTTACCAATGTGAGTGAAGGTGCTTGGGCTCTGGCTTGGCGTCGCTTCAAATCTGACCGTGTGGGGGTCTGGAGTGGCATCACTGTCATCCTCAGCTTGGCCTTGGTCTTGAGCACTCTTCTGGGGTCTTTGGCCTCCGACTGGGAAAAGGAAGTGGCCATCAGCCATGCACCGCCTTCGTGGGCCATGGGCGGTTTCCAGGGTGACGATGCATCTGCCAGTACGCCTGAGGTTGTGCTTTATGAGCCCACCCCAACGGATGTGGTCGACCCTATTGCAGCGCAATGGGAGTTGGCGCAAAAAGCAGTCAAGCCTGCTGGCGAAAAGGTGAATGCCCTTGCAACGAACCTGCCCATGGGATCTGACAAGTGGGGCAGGGATGTTTTGGCAAAGACCATCAAAGGTGCTGAAACCAGTATCTTGGTCGGCTTGGCCGCAGCCTTGATGGCCACCCTGTTGGGCTCCGTATTAGGTGCTGTGTCGGGTTGGTACGGGGGTGTTGTCGACGATTTGAGCAATTGGCTCTACAACGTGTTTCACTCCATTCCCGGTATCTTGCTGATTTTGGCCATTGCGGCCGTTCTCAATACCAAAGGGACCATGGCGGTGGTGCTGATCTTGGGAACCACAGGTTGGACGGGCACCTACCGACTGATGCGTGGCGAATACCTCAAGCACCGCAACAGAGATTATGTGCGTGCTGCGGATGCCATTGGCGCTTCCAACAACAGACGCATGTTTGTGCACATCTTGCCCAATGTAAGCCACGTCATCCTGGTTCAGTTTTCCTTGCTCACGGTAGCCTGTATCAAAGCGGAGGTCATCTTGTCTTTCCTGGGTTTTGGTGTGCCCGTCGATGGCGTTTCTTGGGGCACCATGCTCACTGAAGCCCAAAATGATTTGTTGGTTGGCAAATGGTGGCAACTGCTATCCGCCACGGTGGCCATGTCTATTTTTGTGACCGGCTTGTCTCTTCTCACAGACTCACTCAGGGATGCCTTAGATCCCAAAGTGATTCACTGAGCTTTATCGATTGAATGCTTCTCATGGCGACACGCAGACCACCACCCCCCATTGCTCAAATTTCTGACAATTTGTTGGAAGTGAAGAACCTCACAGTCGATTTCATCAGTGCCTCCAAAGCACCGGTTCGAGCGGTTGAGGAGGTTTCATTTGTCATTCCCCGCGAACGGACTGTTGCACTGGTAGGGGAGTCTGGCAGCGGCAAGTCTGTCAGTGCTTTGGCCATCATGGGTTTGTTGCCGCCTCAGAATGCCAAAGTCGCCCTGCATTCCGCCATTGAGTACGACAATCGATCCTTGTTGAATCTCTCAAGGTCTGAATGGCAACTGATTCGGGGTTCCCGAATTGCCATGATTTTTCAAGACCCCATGACGTCTTTGAATCCGGTTTACACCGTGGGCTTTCAGCTGGCAGAGATGTTGAAAATTCACAAAAACATTCCGAACAAAGAAGCGGCGCAGAGAGCATGTGATCTGCTTGAAGAAGTTGGCATTCCAGAGCCTCGCAAACGCGTTAATGCGTATCCACATGAGCTGTCAGGGGGGCAACAGCAAAGGGTCATGATTGCCATGGCACTGGCTTGCGAGCCCGAGTTGCTCATTGCAGATGAACCCACCACAGCCTTGGACGTGACGGTGCAACGACAAATTTTGTTGCTTCTCGCCGAATTGCGCGAGAGACGCCGAATGGCCATGCTGTTCATTACCCATGATCTTGGTTTGGTGAGGGAAGTAGCCGATCAGGCGGTGGTCATGCGCAAGGGTACTGTGCGTGAAGCAGGCCCCGTTAGAACACTCTTTACTCAGCCGCAAGACCCCTACACCAAGGCACTCTTGAGCTGCCGCCCCAGCGTAGAGCGTCAGGGGCAAAGGCTATTGACCATTGACGATTGGATGTCGGCCAACAGCGCAGAGGATTTGGTGACGTCTGCTGCCACACGCACGGTTGAACCCATTTCAGTTGTCAGAGCTTCAGATTCAGACAAGCCATTGTTGGAAGTTCAAGGCCTCCGAAAAGTTTTCAAACGCTCAGGTCCTTGGTTCCAGAATGATGACTTTGTAGCCGTTGAGAATGTCAGTTTTGAATTGAAGCGTGGGCAAACGGTTGGGCTGGTGGGTGAGTCTGGTTCCGGCAAAACCACTGTCGGCCTTTGCCTGCTAAGGCTGCATGAGGCTACAGCTGGCAAGGTTTTTTACGAAGGCAAAAACTTGCTTGAAATGAGCAACTCAGAGTTTGCAACATACAAGCGCAGGTTGCAGATTGTTTTTCAAAATCCATATGCGTCATTGAACCCTCGGTTTACGGTGGGTGAAATTTTGAGCGAACCCATGCAGCTTCACGGAATTGGTCAAAACAGTGCAGACTGGGAGAAAAAATCTTTGTCCTTGCTCGACAAAGTGGGCATGCCGGCTTCGGCACTCAAACGCTATCCATTTGAATTCTCTGGCGGCCAACGCCAACGCATTGCCATTGCGCGGTCTTTGAGTTTGTCGCCCGAGGTGGTGGTGTTGGATGAGGCTGTTTCTGCTTTGGATGTGTCTGTTCAAGCTCAAGTACTTAACTTGCTCAAGGAACTGCAAAAAGATTTGGGACTAAGCTATCTGTTTATCTCACACGATTTGGAAGTGGTGAGATACATGTCTGACTCTTTGCTGGTGATGAACAAAGGTCAAGTGGTGGAGCAGGGTGATGCTGCCAGCATCTACCAGCAACCCCAGCATGCTTACACGCAAACCTTGCTGGCAGCAGTTCCTAAACTTCAAGAGTCATTCATTTAATGGCCTCTTGACTGGGTCATTCACATCAAGCTTTGGCTTGAGTGAGTTCTGGCAATTTTTTGATGGACCTTAATTGTGGCCGGATATAGGCAATGATGGCCACAATCAGGGTGCCTAGGCCAGCGCACAGCAAAGAACTGCGCATGCCAATGTGCTCAGCCATCCAACCTCCCAAGATGGCGCCAGGGCCTGCAGGCAGCGTGATCAACCAACGCATGGTGGTGGTCATCCTGCCCAGCAGCTCGGTGGGTGTGTAGGACTGCCTGAGCGATAAAAAATTGACGAACAGCAAAGTAGCGCCCCAACTAAAGCAAAGCAGCATCCATGCGAAGAGAAAAATGCTTGGTAAATGTCCCTCAAGCAAGAGAAGGCTCAACCATCCGATGGACGTGATGACAATGCCAAGAATCAGTGCTGGACCTAAGCCGATGCGTTTAGAAATAGGCGGCCCCGCCATGCCGCCTAAAATAGATCCCAATCCCATGGCCACAAAACTCAAAGCCACCAATGCCTCATCCAAGCCCAAGTCTTTGACGGCAAAAATGATTTGAACTGAAAGCGCCATTTGTGCAAAGAATTGCCAAGCCCCCACAACCACGGCCATTTCAATCAGCATGTTGTGAGAGCGAACAAAATTTAGCCCTTTCATCAGTTCTGCTTTGAACGAACGGTCCTTCCAAGTTGATCGAGGCGGCACCTGCTCATGAATCCGAATGCCCTTGAGCATGGCCACTGAACCAATGAGCAAAATGGCGTCCATGACCAGTGCCAAAGGGGCTCCCAATACTTTGATCAGAATACCCGCTAAACCCGGCCCCATCACTTCTGCCATAGAGCCTGCAATGGCATTTTGGGAATAGGCTTCTACCAACTTGTCGCGCCCAACCAGCTGGGTCAGTACCAGTTGTGAAGCCGAGCCTGCAATGGTGTAAACGGCACCAATGGCAAAGCAAACGGCATACATCCATCCCATGGTGAGCAAATCGAGGGCCCATGCCAGTGGGATGGTGAGCAAAGAGAGCCCCATCACAAATTCGCCTGCAATGTAGACAGGCAGCTTTTGCACACGATCTAGCAACACACCGCCTGGCAAAGACAAAAGCACAAAGGGTGCAATTTCCATGGCAGTGAGCAGACCCATCTGGGTGGGAGAAGCATCTAGCAAAAACACCGCTGTGAGGGGGAGGGCCAGGAGCGTAATTTGCCCGCCCAAATTGCTGAACAAGATTGAAAACCACATCCGCCTGTAGCCAGGTATTTTGAACAAAGGACTTTTAAAAATGTTCATTCGGTTAGCAAGTGCTCAATTCAAAGGGCAAGATAATTTGGGTTAGGTTAAGTTAACTTAGATACAAAGCATCAAATAAGAAAACCCCACTAAAACGGTGTTCTAGCAGGGTTTCTAATTTGGCGGAGCAGGCGGGATTCGAACCCGCGGTGGGGATAAACCCACACACGCTTTCCAGGCGTGCGACTTAAACCACTCATCCACCGCTCCGAAGCACGAGATTCTATCAGAGGTTCACCATGAAAAATGCCCGCAGGAGCGGGCATTTTGGCTGAGTAGAAACAATACTGAATTGATTCTTGGATCAGTTGAACTTGTAGTTCATAGCGAAGTTGAATGTTCGGCCATAAGGATCAGAGTAGCGTGGATCGTAGCCCAATTGGTGTGAGCCATCAGATCTCAAGCTGAGACCGGGCTTGGCATCAAACAAGTTGTTGATGGCAAATGTGTACTCTACATTTTTAGTAGGCCTGAAGGTACTCCTGATGGACGCCACAGTGTATGACTTCACACGGAGTTGAACATTGGCACAGTCACCTGCGTCCAGATTGTCAACAGCACATTCATCGTAAGTCATGTTTTTGTCGCGATAAGCACTGCGGAATGTGGCGGCCACGGTATGTGTCCACTTGTCCATTTGCAAGGTTGAGCTTGCATTTAGGATGTTGCGGAATGAAACAGCATTGTTGCTGCCATAGTTGCCCAGGCTTGATTCCCATGAGTTGTCTGTGCCAGGCGTGGTGAATCTAGACTTGATCAAATAGGTGCCACCAATGCGGTTGGTGACGGCGCCCAAGCCAGTCTGATTTTTGAAGAGGAAGCTCCAATCGACACCTTCAACTTCGGATTGACCAATGTTGATCGGCATGTCTTTGATGGCCAATAAGCTCTTGCCTGTTGAAGTTTTAAACTTTGATGTGTAGAGACTTGCATACTTGACAGGATCGGAAGTGATGAGCCCTTCACTGACAGAGGTGATGGCATCCTTGATATCAACTTTCCAGTAATCCACGCTGATCGACAGATTCTTCACCGGGTCTGTCACGAAACCAAATGTCAATTGGTTAGAGCGTTCAGGCTTTAAGTTGGCATTGCCGCCTTTGAACATTTCCAATTGTCCTTTGGTAGAGTCGCACAGACTGGCCAATGGGTTGCTTGAGCCAGCCAACGGACAGTTGTATGAGCCGCCTGTGACACCAAAATCGACCAAGGGGCTGCCCAACTGCAACATGCTTGGCGCTTTGAAGCCGGTGCCAAATGAACCTCGCACCAGCAAGTTGCTAGCTGCTTGGTACCTGGTGCTCACTTTGTGTGTGGTCGCGCTTGCAGAATTGCCAATTGAATTGTTGGTCAATTCATCCGTCATTTTTCCAACGGAGTCATAACGAACAGAGCCTGTCACTTCAAGTCCTTTGGCAACAGGCACCAACACTTCTGTGAAGACGCCAGAGTTGGGGCGTGAATAGCCATAAGCAGGGGCTCTGTCACCAAACAGGAGTTCGGCATTGGCGTCTACGCTAGACGGTGTTCTGGTGTATTTGGATTGGGTGGTATCTGCACCCAGTGCCACATACACAGCACCAGCAGGCAACTTGGCAATTTCGCGCGAGGCTCTGAGGTCAACGGTAGTCAGGGTCATTTTGTCGCGCGAGGCGTTGCCGTTGTACACCGCATTGTTCAAAAGAGTTTTGCCTTCAGCGGTGAGAGACCCCGCAAATGGGTCCACTTTGCCAGAGGCAATGGCTGCCATGAAGGGCGCCTCGAGAGGCCAGCCGCCTTTGTAGTCTGAAGAACGCGTCTGGCTAGACAAAGTCAATGCGGAATTCAGATCCCAGCCTTGGTATTGACCTTCAATGCCGCCCACCCAATGCACCACATCCGATCCGAAAGCTTGGGCTCTTCCACCCACTTCTAGAAGGCGATATTTGGCAATGGCGGAGTCAAATCCGGCAATTTGTTCTGCGGTGAGGTTAGGTGCTATGTAACTTGAATAGAGAGGTGACGATTTGGAAATTGAAAACTCTGCGGGATAAGGCGCAATTCTGTAAGTGATGGCGTGTTTGTTCAATACCAAGTCAGTGAACAGATCGAAGCCTGTTTGACCTAATTTGGTTTTGCCAGTCAAAAATAAGCTGTCTGTTTTAGATTCAGGGGCAATTTCAACGGTCGATGTGTAATCAAAATAGCATTGAGTCCCAAGCAATTTGTGGGCGGGTGGACATTTTCCTGTGCTCTTTTGGTAAGGGTTGAACGACACTGCTTGCTCTTCACCCGCTGCGTCGTAGTAGTAAACAGTGGCGTTGGCAGGAATGGAGCGCGAAGAGCCATTGAAAAACTGCATGGCGGCATTTTTGCCAGTCATTTTGTCCAAAGCATTGAAGTTGATGATGCCGGTTTTGGCAAAATCCCGATCGGCTGCTTTCAGTTGGGACTGGTCTTTGTGGGCATAAGACGCCCAAATAGAATAGCCGTCTTTGTCGTAGTCACCGAAACCTTTGGACAAGGAGAAAGAGGAAGACTTGCCGCCTGCTTTTTCTGGCTTATCAGCTCTCACAGAAATAGAAAGGGGTGATTCTTTGCCCTTTTTCATGATGAAGTTGACGACGCCTGCAATGGCGTCCGAGCCATAAACGGAGGAGGCGCCATCGGTTAACACTTCCACACGCTCAATGGCATCAATTGGAATGGTGTTGAGGTCGACGGTGTTGCCAGAATTGGCGGGTGCCAGTCTTCTGCCATGGAGCAAGACTAGGGTGTATCCGCTTCCCAGGTCATGAATAGAAGCCGTTGAAAAGCCGCCTCCGCCGCCGCCAACAGATTCAGAAATGTGGGTAAAGCCTTGCATGACTGGCAGGCTTTGAATAAATTCAGCCGCTGATGTGGCACCAGATCGCTTGATGGCCTCAGCGTTGTAGGATTGAATAGGCAAAGCGCCTTCAATCTCGGCGCGTTTGATGCTTGAACCTGTGACCACCACAGTATCAGTTTGCGCATAACTGATGTTTAAGAAAGAGACCGCGACAAGACTGCCGAAGGCAACATAAAGTTGCTTGTTTAGCTTGGTTAATTTGTTATGCATGTTGTAATTCCCCATTTTTGAAAAGCCTTTTATAACTCAAGCATTTCGGCAATTGTTAATTGTTTGTGAAAACTTGATGAAGGTGTCGTTAATGAATTGAATCGACACCTTGACTTGCACGACTAACAATGAACATTCAGGATGAGTGACTACCTAGGTATTCAAAATAGGGCAAGCAAAGCGCCATAAATTCTTTACACTTGCGGGTTGATCACTAAATTGGGCTCCCAATGAAATTTCGTTTTCCGATTGTCATCATTGACGAAGATTACCGTTCTGAAAACACATCTGGTTTGGGAATTCGCGCCCTGGCGCAAGCCATCGAAACCGAAGGATTTGAAGTGTTGGGGGTTACCAGCTATGGCGATCTTTCGCAATTTGCGCAGCAGCAATCACGCGCCAGTGCCTTTATTTTGTCAATTGACGATGAGGAGTTCACACCGGGCCCCGACCTCGACCCTGCTGTTTTGAGCTTGCGTGCCTTCATTGAGGAAGTGCGCCGCAAGAATGCGGATGTGCCCATCTACATCTACGGCGAAACCAAAACCTCTCGCCATATTCCCAACGACATCTTGCGCGAACTGCATGGCTTCATTCACATGTTTGAAGACACACCAGAGTTTGTGTCTCGCCACATCATTCGGGAAGCCAAGAGTTATTTAGAAGGCGTTCAACCACCTTTCTTCAAAGCCTTGCTTGACTACGCAGAAGATGGATCCTACTCATGGCATTGCCCGGGTCACTCTGGCGGTGTGGCTTTCTTGAAGAGCCCTGTGGGCCAGATGTACCACCAGTTTTATGGTGAAAACATGTTGCGTGCCGACGTTTGCAATGCGGTGGAAGAGCTGGGTCAATTGCTTGACCACAATGGCGCCATTGGTGAAAGTGAACGCAATGCCGCCCGCATTTTCAATGCGGACCATTGTTTCTTTGTGACCAACGGCACCAGCACCTCCAACAAAATGGTGTGGCACCACACAGTAGCACCAGGCGATGTGGTGGTGGTCGATCGCAATTGCCACAAGTCAATATTGCACGCCATCATCATGACGGGTGCCATTCCGGTTTTCTTGAAGCCTACGCGCAACCATTACGGCATCATTGGCCCCATTCCTCAAAGCGAATTTGAAGTGGCCAATATTCAGTCCAAGATCAAGGCCAACCCCTTGCTCAAGGGCGTGGATGCCAAGAAGGTCAAGCCCCGAGTCATGACCCTCACGCAGTCAACTTACGATGGCGTGTTGTACAACACCGAAACCATCAAGGGCATGCTGGACGGCTATGTAGAGAACTTGCACTTCGATGAAGCCTGGCTCCCGCATGCGGCATTTCATCCTTTCTATGGCACCTATCACGCCATGGGCAAGAAGCGCCCACGCCCTAAAAACTCAGTGGTGTATGCCACGCAGTCTATTCACAAGTTGTTGGCAGGCATTAGCCAAGCCAGTCATGTGCTCATTCAAGATTCGCAAAACACCAAACTGGACAGGCATTTGTTCAACGAGGCCTACCTGATGCACACCAGCACCAGCCCGCAGTACAGCATCATTGCCAGTTGCGACGTGGCAGCGGCCATGATGGAGCCGCCTGGTGGCACCGCTTTGGTAGAAGAGAGCATTGCCGAAGCCTTGGACTTCCGCCGCGCCATGCGCAAGGTGGACGACGAATACGGCAAAGACTGGTGGTTCAAAGTTTGGGGCCCAGAGAATTTGGTGGATGAGGGCATTGGCCGCGCAGAAGACTGGATCATTCGCAGTGACTCGCGCAAGAAGGGCAGCAAGTGGCACGGCTTCGGTCAAATGGCCGATGGCTTCAACATGCTCGACCCCATCAAGGCCACCATTGTGACGCCAGGCTTGAATTTGGATGGCAAGTTTGACAAGACGGGTATCCCTGCCTCAGTGCTCACCAAGTTCCTAACAGAGCATGGTGTGGTAGTTGAAAAAACGGGCCTGTACAGTTTCTTCATCATGTTTACCATTGGCATTACCAAAGGCCGCTGGAATTCTTTGTTAACTGCCTTGCAGCAGTTCAAAGACGACTATGACCGCAACCAACCCATGTGGCGCATCATGCCGGAGTTCTGCCAAAAGCAGCCCAAGTACGAACGCATGGGGCTGCGTGATTTGTGTCAACACATTCACACCTTGTATGCCAAATACGACATTGCGCGTTTGACCACTGAAATGTATTTGTCAGACTTGACGCCTGCCATGACGCCTGCAGATGCCTACGCTCAAATTGCGCGTCGCAAAACAGAGCGTGTGTCAATTGATGAGCTGGAAGGCCGCATTACGGTGGGCTTGGTCACGCCTTATCCACCTGGCATTCCATTGTTGGTGCCAGGCGAGGTGTTTAACAAGAAAATTGTGGACTACCTGAAGTTCTCGCGCGAGTTTAATATGCAATGCCCAGGCTTTGAAACCGACATCCATGGTTTGGTGGAAGAGATTGGCGAAGATGGTATCAAACGGTATTTTGCCGATTGTGTTGCCGTGTAGATAGTGATTTTTAACTCAACCAAACCGCTCTGTGAGCGGTTTTTTTAAATCAATTTGGTATGAATTTACTTCGATCAACTTTACTCTCATTGGCTTTGGTTTTTCCCTTAATGTGCACTGCCAATTTCTCTCAAGGATTGATGGCTTTTGATCAGGGCAAATTTGTGGAAGCTTTCAATCTATGGACTCGAGCTGCAGGCGAGGGACATTCCCAAGCGCAATTTAATTTAGCGGTAATGTGGGAGCAGGGAATTGGCACAGAAAAGAACCTGTCAAGGGCATTTTTTTGGTATTCCAAATCGGCGCATCAAGGCGACATTGAGGCTCAAGCCAGTACAAGCTTTGCCCAAGCCAGAGACCCATGCTGAAGTGAAATTTGAAGGCGGACGCTTCCTTTTTTCGGAAGCATCTGACGGTTACTGTTTGATTGTGCTGCAGGGAAGAATTACCAACGACACGACGCGGCAATTTAAACAAGTTGCCAAAAAAGCAAAGCAACTTGGCTGTGAAAAAAATACCGTTTTACTGGAGTCGCGTGGGGGCAGTCTGACTGACGGCTTTGAGCTTGGAAAAGAGATGCGGTTCGAAGGCTACCGAACCATTGTGCGTGACTCTTGTGCCTCATCATGCGGCTTGATTTTCATGGGTGGCGTAGAAAGAGTGATGTACGGCGACAAAGCCAGAATTGGTCTGCATCAACCCCGTTCCGTTCGTGAAGACGCGTCTTTTTGTGCCAATCAGTTGGATGGCAATGGCATCAAAGAGTTGCGAAGTTTTTTGCGCTTCCTGATCCCCGAAACAGCAGAAACAGTATTCGACATTGTGATGAAAACACCCTGCGACAAAATGACTTGGGTAGCAGGACAAAAAACCATTGAGCTGGGAATTGCAACCAAATTTGAGAAGCCTTAAAAGGGGCACCCCAAACTGATCCACTTTTGTTGCAGCCAAAAAAAAGCCTACTCGCGTAGGCTTTTTTTGGTTTTGGGTGACTTATTTAAAAGTTCTGTTAACTTTCAAATACCAGAACGTACCACGTGGGTCGTAGTTGCTGGAGTCGTAGCCATACCAGTCAACGTCAGCCCATGAAGGCTTCTTGTTGGTAATGTTGCGACCACCAAAGCTGATACGAGTGTCTTTGATACCGTTGTATTGAACTTGACCGTCAAAGGTGGAGGTTCTGCCAACTCTCTGAGGACCCACGCCGTAAAATTGGCCAAAAGAACTGACGTAGTTATTGACCAATGTGTAGCGCAGGTTGCCGCTATCCAAAGTCGCTACAGAAGATGCACGTGTTGTAGGATATCCCCAGCTGTCGTTATATTGAACCAAGGCGCCACCGGGTGAGGTTTGACGCTTGAAAGAGTTCACTTTGGTCACAGTAGTTTGCAAGCCTAAGCGACCAAAATCAGTCTGGATGTTTCTGTAACGCAATTCAATGTCAATACCGTTGGTGAGCTGCTTCTGAGCGTTAAAGTAGGAGCTGAAATAAGCAGTTCCAGTATCAGATCCAAATCCGCGCAAGGGACCAGGTGCACCAACTGCGACGTCGAGTGCGCTAGGAGTCAAACGGTTCACGATGGGGCGACCCGCTGTAGCAGAAAGGGCATCAGCATTGCGAAGGATGTAGGAGCTGGACAGGCTATCGATTTTGTTGGTGTGTTCAAAACCCCACAAATCAATGATCATACTCAGGTTTTTGGTGGGTTCGAAAATCATACCCAGGCTTCTAGAAACCGATTCTTCGGCTTTCAGAGAAGGGTTGCCACCAAGTTCTGTTCTGTATTGACCAGCGCTACAAGCCGTGGTTCTTTGTGCTGTGGTTGCGGTACCTGCAGTTTCAGCCGCTCTGTAAGCATCGCAACGAATCACGTCAGAAATAGACGGGAACGAGAAGGACTGACCAAGGTACATTTGAACCAGTGAAGGTGCGCGGAATCCTTTGCCAATACCACCACGGAACTTCACAGTGTCATCTGCTT
Organism: Burkholderiales bacterium; assembly: GCA_026400155.1. Lineage (GTDB taxonomy): Bacteria > Pseudomonadota > Gammaproteobacteria > Burkholderiales > Burkholderiaceae_C > Limnohabitans_A. Next base: position 20,532 of record JAPLPO010000108.1, read on the forward strand.
TGTAGCTGAAGGAAAACTTAGGTGTGGTTGCGCCGCCAAAATCAGAGTAATTGTCGTGACGAGCAGCTAACTGCGCTTCAAAGTTCTTGAACAGAGGTAGAACCAATTCACCATAAACAGCATTTGACGAGCGTTGGCCAGTACTTTGGGTGCCACCTGAACCAACAACGTTGGCAGCCAAGGTGTTAGCGTCTGGCTTGTCGAGAAGACTTTCTTCACGTCTGTCTAAGCCAACCGCTACGCCAGCATTGCCACCGGCAAGTTTGAACAAATCGCGGCTTGCTTTGAAGTCGTAAGAAGTGATTGTGCTGTCGCCAAGGCGATTGGTGTTGATGCGCAATCCATCAATTACGCTTTTGGGAACTGCAGCGATGTTCGCAAAATTGTAAGAAGGAATGGCAGCGGTCAATGCACTTTGGCTGATGTAGTTGGAGCCCATGTTGGTTGACTTGGATTTTGCCTGGCTCACGCCAGTTTCCCAATTCCAACCAAAGTTGTCACCCTGAAGTGCGGCAAGCACTGAAGTGGAATCCGTGTCAATTTTGTTAAGCCTTGGACCCACTTCCGTGTAACGGTATCTGATTGAAACAGGGAAAGTGTAAGGGTTGGAAACATGGCCAACAGGCAAGCTTGCGCCACCTGGCGTAGGAGCAGCAGAGTTGTTGGTGGTGTTGCTGTTTTGACTCAACTCAACATAGGCCGTTAAGTTTGGCTTGAGTGCAAAGGTGCCGCGTGTAAAGACGGATGTCCTTTGTGTGTCTGGCAGGAGTGGGTTATCACCTGCAAAATTGTATGTACAAGTGATTCTGCCATCGGAGGCAGTTGCTCTAGCGCTTTCAGGACAAGAAGGGAAAACCACGTTGTTGGTCATGCCACTAGCTGCCGTCGCACCGGTTAACCAAGTGCCGGGGTTACCCGTTGGTGAACGGAAATCGTATCCACCGTTGGCTCTTTGATCAGGGTTACTGGAGAAATCACGCTGGCTACCCATCAAGGCGTTTCGGTTGTAAACACTCAAGCTACCGAAAATATTGAACTTTTGATCAACAATGTCGCCAAAACCACCTGTGACGGTCATGCCTCTTTCGCTGGCACCACCTTGTTTTGCACCACCTGCATCGGCAGTCACGCTCAAACCCTTGTAGTCTTTGCGAAGAATGATGTTAATGACACCAGCCAAAGCATCAGAGCCGTAGATGGCAGAAGCGCCGTCTTTCAAGATTTCAACACGCTGAATGGCTGACAAAGGAACTGAGTTGAGGTCAACGAATGCATTCGTGATGTTTTGTGAGAATGCGTAATTGGCAACACGGCGGCCGTTTACCAAAATAAGCGTTGCGTTGGAACCAAGGCCGCGCAAAGAGGCGCCGGCAGTTCCAGGAGCAAATGAGTTTCCGGCATTTTGAGACTCAGCAAATGAGCCGGTGCCGATTGAAGTGAGTTTGTTAATCAGCTCATTCGTGGTGGTCACACCACGGCGATCAATCTCTTCACGCGTTATGGTTTGGACGGGCAAAGCGCCTTCAGCGTCAATACGCTTGATGCGTGAGCCAGTGACTTCGATCAGACCCGCGTCTTGCGCATTGGCTGAAAAAGATGCAGTTACCAGAAGTCCGCCACCAACTAGGACAGAAATCGCAGAACTTATATGAGCTTTTTTGAACATGTAATTCCTCAAGTTAATAAAAATACCAACTTTTATTAAATTACAATTTTTGACAGTTTTGCTAGCTTTGTTGCGTTTTTATGACAGGGTTTTCTCTAGGTTGATCACTTTGTAATGTGAAATTAAAGAAAAATGAAAGTGTTTTTGAGGTGGCCAGATTGGCTACTCAATGCCGCCCACCACATGGCTAAAACCACCATCGACATAAATAATTTCAGCGGAAATGCCTGCCGAAAGTGAGCTCATCAAAAAGGCCGCTGTGTTGCCAACATCCTCAATGGTGACATTCCTTCGAATGGGCGATGTTGCGGCAACCGCGCTCAAAATTTTCCCAAAGTCTTTGATGCCCGAAGCCGCTAGGGTTTTGATGGGCCCCGCACTGATGCCATTGACCCTGATTTTTTTGGGTCCTAGAGAGTTTGCCAGGTACCTGACAGAAGCTTCAAGGGAGGCTTTAGCAAGGCCCATGGTGTTGTAGTTGGGTACAACTTTGAGCGAGCCCAAGTACGTCAAAGTTAACAGTGCCGCTTCTTCTCTGAGGTAGGGGAGAGCAGCCTTGGCCATGGCTGGAAAACTGTAGGCACTAATGTCATGCGCAATTTTGAAACCCTCGCGACTCAAGCCTTCAATGAAGTCGCCAGCAATGGCTTCTTTGGGCGCATAGCCAATGCTGTGCACAAAACCATCAAATTGCGGCCAGTGTTGCGATAAGTCCTGAAACAATTTGTTGATCTGTTCGTCATTGCCAACATCGCAATCAAAAATAAGTTTTGAATTGAAGTCTGCGGCAAATTCAGTGATTCGGTCTTTGAATCGTTCGCCCACATAGCTGAAGGCCAATTCAGCGCCTTGCTCATGACACGATTTAGCAATGCCATAAGCGATGGACCTGTTGGACAGAACACCTGTGATCAATATTTTTTTGCCGGCTAAAAAGCTCATTTTGGATTTTGTCAAGTTGCGTTGGCTTGTATTTTGACATGAGATACCCCTAAATCTGGGCACAATAAGCGCTTGTTGAAAAGGGTTGAACGTTGAACTTCGATAAAAGTCATTTCTGGAAAATGTTGGTCTGTGTGTTGATGGCCGCTTTGATTTCAGGCTGCAACGGCGTTTCCAATGAACCCGTGCCCAAGGCCCTGCTGGCTGAAAATGCCTTGTTTACCTCTTATCAAGAATCGCCCAAATATTTAGATTCCACTTCTTCGTACAGCAACAACGAGACGCCCTGGACGTATGCGGTGTACGAGCCGCCCCTCAAATACCACTACTTGAAACGCCCCTACGAGTTGGAAACTCGAACGCTGAGCCAAATGCCATCGGTCAAATATTTGAGCAAAGATGGCCGAGAACTCTCTGCTCAAACTTCTGCAGATCAAATTGCCGAGAGTGTGTTTGAGCTCAAAATTCAGCCGGGCATCCTGTACCAGCCCCATCCAGCTTTTGCCAAAACAGCAGATGGCAAGCATCGTTATTTGGCCCTGACTGATTCCGAAATTGAAGGAAAGCGACGCCCTTACGATTTTGAGCACATGGGCACGCGAGAGTTGCTGGCCGAGGACTATGCCTACGCCATCAAGCGCTTGGCCACGCCCCGAGTTAAGTCGCCTTCATTTGGCTTTTTGTCTGAAAAAATAGTGGGCTTGGCCGATTACGGCAAACACATCAAAAGCCTCAATGAGCAACTCAAGCAAGGCAAGTCTGCGCGTGAAGCTGGCCCCTTAGGACATTTGCCTTGGCTAGACTTTCGTGAGCACGCGCTTACTGGCGTGGAAGTGCTTGATGCGCACACTTTGAAAATTCGGGTGGTGGGCAAGTACCCCCAATTTAAATATTGGTTGGCCATGACTTTTTTTGCGCCCATTCCGTGGGAGGTTGATGCGTTTTATTCACAAGATGGCATGTCGCGTCGCAACCTCAATGCAGACACCTGGCCGGTGGGTTCAGGCCCCTATATGTTGACCGAATACATTCCCAACGCGCGCATGGAGTTGGTTCGAAATCCCAACTACAGAGGTGTGCCTTATCCTTGTGAGGGCGCCCCTGGCGACGAAGAAAAAGGCTTGTTAAAAGATTGTGGCAAGAAGACCCCGTTTGTCGACAAAGTGGTCTCTGTCATTGAAAAAGAATCCACCGCCTTGGCCACCAAATTCATTCAAGGTTATTACGACATGCCGCAACTTGAGCGCGGTGAGCCGGGCATTGGATATCAAGTGTCAATTCAAGATGGTACAGGCCGCGCCAAAGAGTTGCTAGAACGAAAAATACAATTGCCCAGCACCATTCAAGTGGGCTTCTGGCACTTTGGTTTCAACTGGTTAGACCCTGTGGTGGGGCTTGGCAAAACACCTGAAGAGAAAATTAGAAACAAGAAACTTCGACAAGCCTTGGCCATTGCGTTTGATTTTGAAGAATATGTTTCTATCTTTGAAGACGACCGCGCGCAAGTAAACCACAGCGTGGTGGTGCCTGGTTTGTTCGGCAACAATTTGTCTCAGCCCAACCCTGTTGTGTACGACAAATTGCCCGATGGCAAATACAAGCGCAAATCGATTGAGGCTGCCAAGAAATTGCTGGTTGAAGCGGGTTATCCCAACGGCCGCGATGCCAAGACGGGCCAGCCGCTTGTTTTAAATTACGACACCCAAGGCGTTGGCCCTGGTTACAAGGCCAGACTAGATTGGGTGTCCAAGCAATTTGCCAAGCTCAATATTCAAATTGAAATTAGAAACACCGACTACAACCGCTTTCAGGACAAGATGCGCAAGGGTTCTGCACAGTTCTTTTTCTGGGGCTGGTTGGCTGACTATCCCGATCCGGAAAACTTTTTGTTCTTGCTCTATGGCCCCAACTCCAAGGCCAAGTTTGATGGCGAGAACTCAAGCAACTATGCCAATGCAGAATTCGATAAGTTGTTTGATCGTATGAAAGACTTAGACGACACGCCAGAACGTGCAGCCATGATTGCCAAGATGATTGAGATCACCCAAGAAGAGTTACCCATGTTGTATGGTTGGTCTGAGGAGTTTGGTGGTGCTTATCACCAATGGGTTGGCAACGGCAAGCCTTCCAATATCATTCGCGATGCCTTGCCCTACCTGCGCATTGATACGCAACTTCGAAGCAGCAAAATCAAAGAGTGGAATCAAGGCATCTGGTGGCCTGTGGCCATGTTGCCATTGTTGCTTTTGGCAGTGGCTTGGCCGGCATGGCAGGCCTGGCGTAGGCGTCAATCGCAACAAGCCGTTCAAGACACTTCACATGCACCAAGGAGGCTGTGATGCTCAGATTTCTAACCCGTAAATTGGCCTATGGATTGGCCATTTTGATTGGCATCAATTTGCTCACCTTTGTGTTGTTCTTCAAGGTGAATACGCCCGACGACATGGCCCGAATGCAACTGGGTGGTAAGCGGGTCACCCCCGATGCCATTGAGAAATGGAAGGCTGAGCGTGGCTATGACAGACCCTTGTTTTTCAATGAAAAAGAGCAGGGCATTTCTCAGCTCACCAACACCTTGTTTTTAGACAGCTCTCTGCGCATGTTTGCCTTTGACTTTGGCCGTGCCGACAGTGGCCGCGACATTGCGTCTGAAATTGTTCGGCGCGCCGGGCCTTCCATTGCACTGGCGCTCCCAACCTTTGTGGTGGGCTTGGGTATTTCTGTGGTCTTGGCCCTGGGTCTGGCGTTTTTTCGAGGCACTTATCTGGACTTTTGGGGCACCGTGCTGTGTGTGGTGTTCATGTCTATTTCCTCACTTTTTTTCATCGTGATCGGGCAGTTCATGTTCTCGCGAGTTTTGCAGCTGATGCCCGTGTCGGGCTTTGCACCGGGCTTGGATGCTTGGCGATTTTTAGTCTTGCCCATCGCCGTTGGCATCTTGGCTCGCTTGGGAGGCGAGATAAGGTTCAACCGCACCTTGTTCATGGAAGAGATTGGCAAAGACTATGTTCGCACGGCTCGTTCAAAAGGCTTGTCGGAGGCCAGAGTGATGCTAAGCCATGTGCTTCGCAATGCGCTCATCCCCATCTTGAGCGCTTCGGTGGCGGTCATTCCCTTGTTGTTCATGGGTAGCCTCATTACTGAATCTTTCTTTGCCATTCCTGGGTTGGGTAGCTACTTGATTGAGGCCATTTCGGGGCAAGACTTTGCCATTGTTCGCGCCATGGTGTTCATTGGCTCCTTTTTGTACATCCTCGGTTTGATTTTGACCGATATCAGCTACACCTTGGCTGACCCACGCATTCGTTTGCAGTAAGCGCACCATGCAACCTGTATTTTTGTTAACTGACTTGTTTGTTTATGGCATCTTGCTGTTTGTGCTTTGGTACATCTGGCATGTGCGTTCAGACCGCAACCTCAGAGCCAACTGGCGCCTGGCCATGCAGCGGCCTGTGGCCATGGTGAGCAGCATGGTCTTGGGCTTCTTTTTGGTGGTGGCCCTCACAGACTCCATTCACTTTCGGGAAGCGCTTCCATCAGCAACTGGTCAAGCCACTCAATATTCAACTGAAGCCAGCTCGGTTTTAGACAAAGTCCTTGAGCCTTTGGCCAAAGCACGTGAGCGCAGTTACTCAGAGCCTTTGTCTGCGGTTGGATTCCGAAAAGAAACTTTTGAGCGCGACGGCGTGTCGGTTCGCGACTATCCAAGACTGCGTTTTGGGGGGCAACATTTGTCCGATCCAACGCAAGAGTTGTCTGCCGATGTGTCAAGCAAAACCTGGTCGTCTTTCGGTTTGAGCTTGACCATCATTGGTTTGACGCTGTTGGTGGGTTTAAGCTGGGCCACAGCTCGAACGGGGCAATCTTTCTCCGCAGTTTGGGTGAGGTTTCAATCAGGTCAAACCGATTGGCCTTGGCGCGCCATGGCCATTACTTTTGCCCTCATGGTTTTGTGCATCACTTGGGTGGCCGTATTGTCTCAGGGGTATCACGTTTTTGGCACCGACCGAACCGGCAATTCCGTGCTGGTCTTTGCACTCAAAAGCGTTCGCACAGCGCTTGTCATTGGTGGCCTCACCACCTTGGTGGTTTTGCCGCTGGCATTGTTATTGGGCGTCATGGCGGGCTATTTGCGAGGTTGGGTGGATGAGGTCATTCAGTACATCTACACCTTGTTGGCCTCCATTCCCGATGTGCTTTTGATTGCAGCGTCTGTGTTGTTGTTGCAAGTGTTCATTGATAAAAACCAAGGCGTGTTTGAAACGGCTTTAGAACGCGCTGATGCACGTTTGTTTTTCCTTTGCCTAATTTTGGGTATTACCTCATTCACAGGACTGTGCCGATTGGTGCGAGGAGAAACCTTGAAATTGCGGGAGCTTGAGTACATTCAATCTGCACGTGCATTTGGTGTGTCAACGCCACGTGTTTTGTGGCGTCACATCGTGCCCAACTTGATGCACTTGGTTTTGATCAATACGGTCATGCAGTTTTCCAGCTTTGTTTTGGCTGAAGCGGTGCTGTCCTATGTGGGCGTGGGTGTGGATCCCAAAACTGCCAGCTTTGGTGTGATGATCAATACGGCGCGTGCTGAACTGGCGCAATCTCCTTTGGTTTGGTGGTCTTTGACCACGGCCTTTGGATTTATGTTCCTCATTGTGCTCAGCGCCAATTTGTTGGCTGATGCGGTGCGCGATGCCTTCGATCCTCGAACCCGCTTGCGAAGTGTCACGCCAGTGTCTGCCAACTCAAAAGTTGGCACCGAAGGAGCTAGCGCATGAGCACACAATTGAATGTTCAAAATTTGGTGGTCGACCTGCAAACTGAGGTGGGCATGGCCCGCGCAGTGGATGCACTGAATCTCACCTTAAGCAAAGGCCAAACCTTTGCGTTGGTGGGAGAGTCGGGCTGCGGCAAATCCATGACGGCTTTGTCTTTGCTTCGATTGCTGCCAGACAATGCAGTGATTCAAAGTGGCCAAGTTCAATTGAGCGATGTCGATGTTTTTCAGTTGAGTGAA
>JAPLPO010000039.1 GCA_026400155.1 Burkholderiales bacterium
CTTTCACCTTGGTTGACAAGCGGCTCTTATCGCGAGCTGCTTTGTTCTTGTGGAAGATACCTTTGTCGGCAACGGTGTCCACAACGGCTTGCATTTTGGCAAACAGTTCGCTTGCTTTGGTTTTGTCACCAGCCAGAACAGCTTTTTCAACGTTCTTCACGGCGGTGCGGTATTTGGAGCGCAGCGATGTATTGGCTGCGTTCAGTTTCACGTCTTGACGTGCGCGTTTCCGGCCAGAGGCCAGGCGGGGGTTCTTTTTCTTGGGTTTTCCAGAAGCCATTATGTTTATCCTAGTTGTCTGAGGATGTTGTTAGCAAAGCCGGCTATTGTATCAGCCAAACCGCAGCTTGGTCGAGGGGTATGACAACTGGGCATTTCAGTCGCTACACTCTCTTTGTGAGCCTCCTTAAATCTGCATCCACCGTCTCTCTCTGGACTCTGGCTTCCCGCATCACGGGATTGGTCAGAGAACTGCTCATTGCCGCTTCTTTTGGCGCAAGTGCTCTGACAGATGCCTTTAATGTGGCCTTTCGTATTCCAAATTTGTTCAGGCGTCTCTTTGCAGAGGGGGCCTTCAGCCAGGCCTTTGTCCCTGTTCTTGCCGCAAGCAAAGCCCAACATGGCGAAGAAGCCACGCGCCAGGCTGTGAACCATGTGGCAACGCTCTTGGCTTGGTCGCTTTTGTTACTGAGTTTGCTGGGTGTCTTGGCTGCGCCATTTTTGGTATGGGCGATGGCCAGTGGACTGAAGCAGCACCCTGAATCTTACGAAGCGGCCATTCAGATGACCCGCTGGATGTTCCCCTACATTGGCTTCATGTCGATGGTGGCTTTGTCTGCCGGCATCTTGAACACATGGAAAAAATTTGCGGTTCCAGCCGCCACCCCGGTCTTGTTGAACATGGCCATGATTGGTGCAGCGTGGTTTTTAGCCCCTTGGTTAAAGTCGCAGGGTATCCAGGCCATCTACGCATTGCCTGTGGGCGTAATGCTTGGGGGCTTTCTGCAATTGGCGATTCAAATTCCTGCGCTGAAAAAAATTGGTTTGCTACCCCGCATTGGGTTGAGCTTCAAGGCCATTCGGCAAGCTGCAGCTGATCCAGCTTCTCGCCAAATTGCCAGCTTGATGCTGCCCGCATTGCTGGGCGTGGGCGTGGCTCAAATCTCTTTGTTAATCAACACCCAAATTGCATCGTATTTAGCGCCCGGCAGTGTCAGTTGGTTAACTTATGCCGATCGCTTGATGGAATTTCCTACGGCTATTTTGGGTGTTGCCTTGGGTGCGGTGTTGATGCCGCAGTTGGCAGCCGCAAAAGCCAATGGCAACCAACTTGAATATGCGGCCATGCTCGATTGGGGCTTGCGTTTGGTGGTGCTGCTGGCACTGCCTTGCGCAGCCGCTTTGCTGGTTTTTGCGCAGCCCTTGGTATCGGTGCTGTATCACTATGGCGCATTCACTGATCGAGATGTTCAGCAAACCACGCTGGCGCTGAGTGGTTATGGCGTGGGCTTGTTGGGATTGGTGGCCATCAAAGTGTTGGCGCCTGGTTACTATGCCAGTCAGGATATCAAAACGCCGGTGAAAATTGCTGTGGTTGTGTTGTGTTTCACGCAAGTGTTGAATGTGGTTTTGGTGCCTCATTTGGCGCATGCAGGTTTGGCTTTGTCGATTGGCCTAGGCGCTTTGCTGAACGCGCTTTGGCTGTTGCTGGGCTTGTTGCGCAAAGGAAGTTACAAACCTTCGCCAGGCTGGCTGGTCTTTGCGGCTCGGGTGCTTTTGGCAACTTTGCTTTTAACTCTGTTTCTTGGCTGGGTGGCTGCATCCTTTGATTGGTTGGCAATGCGCCAACAAGTATGGTCTAGGCTGGGTACCATGAGCTTGGTGTTGCTCTGCTCTGCTTTGTTGTATTTTGGTTGTTTGCGCTTGAGTGGTTTGCGGTTGCAATCTTTTGTCCGCCGCTAATGGGGGAGAGACACATGAACCTCCAACCAATGCCAGTCACACCCCTGAGTTATTTTCAAAGTCTGGTGAAGACAGATACTGATTTTCCTTTGCTAGAGGCGGCCGCTTCCATTGCACAAGATGAAGAACCTTCCATCGACACTCAGGATGTGTTGGCCACGTGTGATGCGCTGTTGGTTCGTTTAAGGCGACGCTTAAAGTCAGACTCAGACCCATTGAAGACGCTCTCTGTGTTGAACCAATTTTTCTACACGGAGCTGGGATTTCAGGGCAATGCCAACAATTTTTACGCGCCAGAAAACAGTTACTTGAGCGAAGTATTGAGATCGCGAAGAGGCATTCCAATCTCCTTGGCCGTTATCTGGCTGGAACTTGCTCAGTCGCTTGGCTTGCAGGCCTCAGGTGTTTCCTTTCCCGGCCATTTTTTGGTGAAGGTGACTCTGCCAGAGGGCTTGGTTGTCCTTGATCCCCTGACGGGCGATTCTTTGGGTTTGGACAATTTGTCAGAGCGATTGGCGCCATTTCGTCCTCACTTGGGTGAGTCGGGTGATATGGACACGCCTTTGGGACTTTTCTTGCAGCCCGCCTTGCCGCGCGATATCGTGAGCAGAATGCTGCGAAATCTCAAGGAAATTTACAGCAGTCAAGCCGATTGGCCCCGACTTGTTTTGGTCTTAGATCGCTTGATCGTCTTGAACCCGGATGCGCTTTTTGAAATACGCGATCGCGGATTGGCTCTGATTGAGTTGGGGCAAAAAGAGCGTGCCCTGCAAGACTTGACGCGCTATATCGATGAAGTGCCCAATGCGGCCGACACATCAGATGTGAAGCATCGCTTGGCCTCGCTTCAAACAGACTGACGCTCAATTCACCTCAACTTGGTGGCCATCGCCTTGAGCGGCAATGACGCCAATTTGGTAAACCGTTTCACCCGACTGGCGCAAGGTTTCTGCACATGCTTGGGCATGGTTTTGATCAATGACTACCACCATGCCGATGCCATTGTTGAAGGTGCGATTCATTTCGACGTCATCGATGCTGGCTGTTTTTTGAAGCCATGCAAACAACTCAGATTGCGGCCAGCTGCCTTTTTGGAGATGTGCCGCCATGCCTTCAGGCAAGACCCGGGGAATATTCTCAAGCAAACCTCCGCCTGTGATGTGAGCCAAGGCTTTGATGGGGTGAATAGACAAGGCATGGAGCACGGGCTTCACGTACAGCCTGGTGGGGGCCATGATGGCTTCTTTGAAGGGCTGGCCATCCAATGTGAGCGGCAATTGGTGGGCTGCACGTTCGATGCATTTGCGAACCAAGCTGAAACCATTGGAATGCACACCATGCGAGCCAAGTCCCAACACAACATCGCCAGCTTGGACATCCTTGCCCGTCAAAATTTTGGATTTTTCAACAGCGCCAACTGCAAATCCAGCTAAGTCATATTCGCCAGCGGGGTACATGCCCGGCATTTCAGCGGTTTCGCCGCCGATCAGGGCGCAGCCTGACATTTCACAGCCATTGGCAATGCCGCCTACAACGGCTGCCGCGGTATCGACATCCAGTTTTCCGCATGCAAAATAATCCAAGAAGAACAAAGGCTCCGCGCCTTGCACCAAAACATCATTGACACTCATGGCCACCAGATCAATCCCAACGGTGTCGTGCATATTCCATTCAAATGCCAGCTTCAACTTGGTGCCCACGCCATCGGTGCCAGACACCAGAACGGGCTCTTTGTAGCGTTTTGGGACTTCAAATAAAGCGCCAAAACCGCCAATTCCAGCCAAGACACCCTCGCGCATGGTCTTTTTCGCCAAAGGCTTGATGCGTTCGACCAAAGCACCGCCGGCAGCGATGTCGACGCCAGCGTCTTTGTAGGAGAGGGGGGATGAGCTCATGTGAAAAAAAGGAAAAATGGTGGTAAAGAGGGCGGGCGGGACTAAAATCAAGCCTTATTTTAAGGTCTGCACGTGAATTGCTGACCAAAGCCTGCCCCTTCTTTCAATTTACTTTTGTACCCGTCCTCACAATGCCCATTAATCTCAATTCAAAACGACTTGCTCTGTGGCTAGCAGCTGCAATTGTTTTGGTGATGATTTTGTGGGCTCTGGGGCCTGTGTTGGTGCCCTTTGTGCTTGCGGCTGTTTTAGCCTACGCGCTGCATCCCTTGGTGCTGTTCTTGCAAAGGCTTAAACCCTCTTTGTTACCCCGAGTGGCCTGTGTGCTTTTGGTTGAGGTGGTCGCTTTGCTGGCTGTGTTGGGCATCATCTTGTTGTTGATTCCCATCTTGACCCATGAAATTCCGCTTCTTCAAAAACAGTTGCCTGCATTGCTTGATCGATTGGCTGTGAACGTCAATCCTTGGCTGGCAAAGTACGGTATTGAGTTAACTCTTGATGTTGCAAGCCTCAAGGATCAACTGGTTAAATATTTAAGTGCCAACCGAGACGATTGGCTGGACCCTTTGGTAGCTTCGCTAAAGTTAGGTGGCAACTTTGCGCTGACGGCAATTGGCAACATCATATTGATCCCTGTGGTTCTCTTCTACTTGCTGAACGAGTGGGATCGATTGGTGTTGCAGGTCGTCCAATGGGTACCGCCACAATGGCGCACAGCCTACGACAGCTTCATGAGCGAATGCGATGCCGTATTGGGGCAGTACTTGAGAGGACAGCTGTTGGTGATGTTGGCCTTGTCGATTTTCTACGCTGCGGGACTGATGGCCTTTGGACTCGATTTGGCTATTCCCATCGGTGTGTTCACTGGCTTGGCTGTTTTTGTCCCTTATCTTGGATTTGGTTTGGGTTTGATATTGGCATTGTTGGCGGGTATTTTGCAATTTGCATCACTCCACGCCTTGTTGATGGTGGCCGTTGTATTTGGTTTGGGGCAATTGCTTGAAAGTTTTTGGCTGACACCCAAGTGGGTGGGGGAGCGCATTGGTTTGCACCCCTTGGCTGTCATCTTCGCTTTGTTGGCTTTTGGCCAAATTTTTGGCTTTGTGGGTGTGTTGGTGGCATTGCCTGCCAGTGCCGTCATTTTGGTTGCACTGCGCCGAGCCAGAGTGCAATATTTTGAAAGCCAAATATACCGAGGCCCAAGTCCATGAAGCAAATGGCACTCGATATTGGTTTGCACACAACACCCACATTGGACAGTTTCTTTGCCGGACCCAATTCAGCGGCACTTCAGCACCTGAGGTTGTGGACCGCCAGCCAAATGCCAAGCCCAGTCCCCACTTACCTTTGGGGCGAGAGTGGCTCTGGTAAGTCGCACTTGCTTCGAGCTGTTCAAACTGAGTTGTCCAACGCTGGCGTGTCTGTGGGGTGGCTCGATGCCGATCAAAATGATCGGTTGAATTTTGATGAGTCGTGGACGGCCGTTTTGATGGACGATGTTCATTTGTACAACTTGGAGCAACAACAACTTGCATTCAATTGGTTCGTCAATGCACTCACACCTAAATCTGGCTCGCCAAGGTGGGTGCTTGCGGCGGGCATGCTGCCACCCGCAGACTTGAAGTTGCGTGATGACCTGCGTTCTAGATTGGGCTGGGGACATGTCTATGCCCTTCAGGTTTTGAGTGATTCGGAGCGGCGCGAGGTGTTGCGATCAGAGGCAGACGCCAGAGGTTTGTTTTTAAGTGACGAAGTCATGAGTTACATGCTCAGTCGCTTTTCTCGCGATCTAAGCAGTTTGATGATTTTGCTAGACCACCTGGATCAATTTGCCTTGGAAACAAAAAGAGCAATGACCATCCCCCTCATCAAGTCCATGTTGGAGAGTGCATGAACTTGGCCCTCTTTGATCTAGACAACACCTTGTTGCCAATCGATTCAGACTATGCCTGGGGTGAATTTACAAACCGCTTAGGTTGGACGGATACGCTTGTGTTCAAAGCAAAAAACGATCAGTTCTATGCAGATTACCAAGCGGGTGTTTTGGACATTCACGACTACGTTCGATTTGCCACGCAAGCCGTGATGTCAAGGGGAGCAGATGCCGCTGCCAAAGCGCATGCGCAGTTTATGCAGGAAGTGATTCTGCCGCATCTCAAACCACAGGCCCTTGAGTTGGTCAGGCAACATCAGGCAGCCGGCGATCACGTCATGATTGTGACGGCCACCAATGAGTTTGTGACGCGTCCGATTGCCCAGGCTTTTGGCGTTAAAGAATTGATTGCGGTGGAATTGGCAAGAGACGCGCAAGGTTGGATCACGGGTGAAATTTCGGGTACGCCATCTTTCAAAGAGGGCAAGGTAGTTCGAATTTCAGAATGGTTAAGCGCACATCAAAAAACTTGGCAGGACGTACACATTACTTTCTATTCAGACTCCATCAATGATTTGCCCTTGCTCGAGCGAGCTCAAATTCCTGTGGCAGTGAATCCAGATGCGCGTTTGCGTCAACTTGCGACCGATCGGGGTTGGCGCATACTTCAACTCTTCTCATGATCAAAAAATTCATACAAAAAATACTGGGTAAACCCAGTAGCACGCATGCTGCAACAGACTTTGGCAAGCGTGTTGAAATTCCAGCATCCGTTCACGGCATCGATCCAAGCCTGGTAGACGACCGTGCATTGAATGTGGTTCGAACATTGCAAGACGCTGGTTATGAGGCCTATGTGGTGGGTGGGGCTGTTCGCGATTTGCTACTGGGTTTGCGCCCCAAAGATTTCGATGTGGCAACAGATGCCACGCCAGAAGAAGTCAAGGCCTTGTTCAGAAGAGCCTTCATCATTGGTCGCCGTTTTCGAATTGTGCATGTGGTCTACGGCAGAGGCCGTGAGCATGAGGTGATTGAAGTCTCTACCTTTCGAGCCCATTTGGACAATCGCGCCGCTGAGCAAGTCAAAGGCAATGAGCGCACGAGCAAATCAGAGCTGGCTGGTATGAAGCACGCGGTTGATTCAAGTGGCAGGGTGCTGCGGGACAATGTTTGGGGTCCCCAAGACGAGGATGCAACCCGTCGCGACTTTACAGTCAATGCCATGTACTACGACCCTGAATCGCAGTACCTGGTGGACTACCACGGGGGTATGAAAGATGCCACTCAAAAAGTCTTGCGCATGATTGGCGACCCTGTGGCGCGATATCGCGAAGACCCAGTTCGCATCATTCGAGCTGTCCGCTTTGCTGCCAAGTTAAGCCCCTTGGGTTTCAAGCTTGAAAACAAAACAGCCAAGCCCTTGGCCACCATGTTGGGTTTGTTGGCCGATGTGCCGCAAAGCCGCTTGTTTGACGAGATGCTCAAGTTACTGCAAACCGGTCATGCGCTGGCATCTATTGAGCAACTCCAGAAATTAGGCTTGCACAAAGGCATTTATCCTCTGCTTGACGTTGTTGTGGAGCGGGCTGACACAGCTTTTGTGAAAGCGGCATTGGTGGACACCGATCGCCGGGTCGGTGAAGGCAAGCCAGTGGCACCCAGTTTCTTATTGGCCTGCGTGTTGTGGGCCGATGTGAAGTTGGGGTGGGATCAGCGTTTGGCCAAGAAAACGCCACCCTTTCCTGCATTACAAGAAGCCATTGATGAGGTTTTTGATGCACGGATCGGCGATGTCTCGGGTCGCGGCAAGTTGGCCGCTGACATGCGCGAAATTTGGATGATGCAGCCTCGTTTTGACAAGCGAATTGGCAGTACGCCCTTTAGCTTGGTAGAGCAAGCGCGATTTAGAGCGGGCTTTGATTTCTTAAGGTTGCGAGCAGAAGTTTCAGAAGTGGAAGTGAGCTTGGCGGACTGGTGGCAAGAATTCAGCATGGCCGACGATGCCGCAAGAGAAGACCTCATACAGCTGGTTAAAGCTGAAAAATCACCTGCGTCCGCTGGCAGCGCCACAAAAAGTCGACGAGCACCTAGAAGGCGCAAGCCATCTGGCCAATCTGCCGATGGTGAAGCGTGAACTGATCGATGCCTTCGTTGGCTTAGGCGCCAATCTGGGTGATTCACGGCGTCAGCTTGAGTCGGCAATTGTGTCTTTGACGCATTTGCAGCATACCTTGCTTGTGGCGCGTTCTTCATTCTATCGGTCAGCCCCATTTGAAGCCGATGGTCCTGATTATGTGAACGCTGTGGTTCATATTCAAACACGTTTGAATGCTTGTGAATTATTGGCGGCTTCTCAAAACATAGAAAACTTATCAGGGCGTGTTCGCCCTTACCCCAACGCCCCTCGCACTTTGGACATTGACTTGTTGCTCTACGGCGCTGGCACCATTCAAAGTAAAGAGCTTCAAGTGCCTCACCCTAGAATGAGAGAAAGAGCATTTGTCTTAATGCCTCTGCGCGAAATTGCGCCGCACTTGGTGAGTGCATCTGAAATACTCAAAGTGTCAGACCAAGCGATTTGGCCACTTTGAGTTGGCTTCAAGGTTTTGCTTTTTCTGTGCCTTGGCTGATGGCTTTGGCTTGCTCGATCTGGCTCTCAAAATAGCGTTGAAAACTGAACACAATGCTGGCCATGAGCACCGTGGTGCCCAGCAACAGTGAACTTGCTACGCCGAAAATAGTGAGCCAATTGGTTTGGCCAGATGGGTTTGCTTGCTCACTTTCAGGATTGAATTTGGCATTCCATTTTTCAGCTGCCATCAGCCCATAGATGATGGCGTTGAGCGCACAGCCGGCAATGGTGAAGCCGAGCAGAGGAATTAGCAGCCAGCTGAGGACATCGTCTTGACCTAACTCGAATGCCCGTTGAATGCCATGCCAACCCAAGAGGGTGGGTATGGGAAGCAGCCACCCCAAAACATCGGTGAACCCCTTGAGGTAAAACCTGTGAAGGCCCATGGGCCCACCAAAGAACGTGAGCCAAACCGCAAATGTTTTGTTTTTCATAGACCCGATTATTCAGGAGAACGGCTTTGCCCGTGACCCAAAGCCTTTTCCATCATCACGATGTCGAGCCATCGATCGAATTTCCAACCGCATCCCGACACAATGCCCACGTGTTCAAAGCCAACCGACTTGTGAACGCCAATCGATCCTGCATTGCCAGAGTCGCCAATGACCGCGATCAGCTTGCGGATGCCCGCTTTTTCTGCAGCTTGGCACAATTCGGCCAAAAGCATGCGGCCCCAGCCCTTGCCTGCTGTTTGTTCAGACAAATAAATAGAATCTTCAGCAGAAAACCGGTAGGCTGGGCGAGGTTTAAACCAGTTGCAGTAGGCAAATCCCACCACTTCACCGTTTTCTTCCATGCTCAGATAGGGGAGTCCTTTGCTCAAGACATCTTCTCTCCGAGCTGTCATTTCCTCTAGGCTGGGAGGGGCTATCTCAAATGTGCCCGTGCCATGGAGGACGTGGTGCTGGTAAATGGCCGTGATTGTGGGCATGTCTGAGGCTTGGCTAGGTCGAATGATTGGCATTCTTAAACTCCGGGTTATAATCAGCGGCTTTTCAGTGTGTCACTGGCCGGGTGGCCAGTTGCGTGTCTCAAACGC
>JAPLPO010000017.1 GCA_026400155.1 Burkholderiales bacterium
CACCGCCACCAGGCAAAATACCCAGCATGGAGCCAATGGCCGTACCGCGCAACACAGCAGGAATCATGTTCCGGAAGTCTTCACCCGTTGGGAAGAGTCCCTTCACTTTGCCGGTAAACACTTCGCGTTTGTCTTCAGGCTGTCCCAAGTTGGCAATGATCTCGCCGTAGCCAAATACACCCATGGCAACGACGATGAAACCAATACCGTCTGTGAGTTCAGGAATGTCAAAGCTGTAACGTGCCACACCAGAGTTGACATCGGTACCGATCAAGCCCAACAGCAAGCCCAACACAATCATGCCCACGGCTTTGATGAGGGAGCCAGAGGCCAACACCACGGCACCAATCAGGCCCAAGATCATGAGCGAGAAATATTCGGCAGGACCAAATTTGAATGCAACCTCAGTGAGTGGGGCGGCAAAAGCAGCCAAAATCAAGGTACCCACACAACCGGCAAAGAAAGAGCCCAAACCAGCCGCGGCCAACGCAGGCCCCGCTCGGCCTTTTCGGGCCATTTGGTAGCCGTCAATGACCGTAACCACCGAGGATGACTCGCCTGGCAAGTTCACCAAAATGGCGGTTGTCGAGCCACCGTATTGGGCGCCGTAGTAAATACCGGCCAGCATGATGAGGGCAGCAATGGGAGGCAGTGCGTAGGTTGCGGGCAGCAACATGGCAATGGTGGCCACAGGGCCAATGCCTGGCAACACGCCAATGAGCGTACCCAGCAAACAACCGATGAAGGCGTAAATCAAGTTTTGGAAGGTGAAAGCAACACCAAAACCCAATGACAAGTTATTGATCAAATCCATTTGGGGTACTCCTTAACCTGCAATGAAAGAAGGCCAAACAGGGAACTGCAGTTTGAGCAGCACAATGAAGGCGAGGTAGCTCATAACTGACAAGACAGTGGCCAAAATCAAAACTTCTTTCAGTTTGAATTTGTCGCCTGCCAAGCTCACAATCAGGGTGGTTCCATAAATGGCAACAATCAAACCCATGGCCGGAAATTTGATGCTGGGCAAGCCACCCAGCAAAACACCAAACAGCAAGTTGCCTGCGATGATGAAAGACAAAGGCTTCCAAGCCCAAGAACCAACGCGATCGCCGGTGGGGGTTTCAACCACCAAGGATTTGAAAAGGATGATGCCACCGATGATGGCCAAAATGCTTCCCAGCAAAAGTGGGAAATAACCGGGGCCCATGCGTGCACCAGTACCGATGTTGTAGCTTGTAGCTCCGTAAGCAAATGCGGCACCAACGACGGTGTACAGAAGTCCGGAGTAAAAGTCTTTTTGACTTTTGATTTTCACAGTGAGGCTCCTCCAAAAAGTTTGGGATGCCGGATTTTCAGGCCAATTCATCTCTGTCGATATGTGGGTTTCACCTACTGAGTGGCAAAAAAGCCATGCGCTTTGTGGGTTTACCCTAGTTTTCTAAGCTTTGCGCACTCGGATTATTTCACCAAGGGTTTGAAACCTCTCAGCCACTTTGTGGCAGGTAGTCCAAATCTATTTTCAATCGCCTCAGCTTGAACCAAGAATGCATCTTTGGAAGGTCTGCTAGGAACACGTTGCGCCAAGACCACTGTGTTGCCTTCGCGGGTGGGTTTGAAGGCCCACAAGGCGTCTTCCCCAAATGCCTCAGCCATTTTGGCCAAACTTTGTTCGTAACTTGAAGTGCGTCCAAACAAATTGACAGTCATGGTGCCTTCATCTGTGAGCAGTGCACGACAATTTTTGTAAAACGCCACGCTGTCAAGCACTGGAGCCGCAGCCTCGTGGTCATAAAGGTCTACATGCAAAATATCGACGGTGCCCAGCCACTCGCGGCTTTGAATTTCCTTGGCTGCATCGGCAATGATGACGCGCATGCGAGGGCCGTCTTCTGGCAATTTGAACCAGCCACGACAGGCATGCAAAACACCTGGGTTGAGTTCAATCGCGGTGCACGTCCAGCGCAATTTTTTGTAGCAAAACTTGGTCAAGCTGGCCGCCCCCAAGCCCAACTGCATGGCATGACGCCCCGCGACCGAAGCGCTCTTTAAAAAAAGCAAGCCCGCCATCATTCTTTGAATGTATTCAAGGTCTAAGTCAAAAGGTTCCTTGATGTTCATCGCGCCTTGAATCCAGGGCGTGCCTAAATGCAAATAGCGCGATACACCATCTTCCGAAAAAATGACTTCTGGCAGCTCAGGGGCTTTGGATGAAGATTTGCTCATGGATTTTCAAAATGATGAAGCTGCGGAAGAACACGCTGCGCATTGGCCAGTGTGGCAGCCGCAATGTCAGGCACAGAAAGGCCGCGCAGCTGCGCCAGAACAGCACCGATGCGGGGCAACTGAGAGGGCTCGTTGCGTGCCTGCACAGCAAGACCGTGCTCTGATTTTCTTTCGGCTTGTGTTTTGTAAAGCCAATGCGGCGGTATGTCAGGAGCATCGGTTTCCAACACCACGGCCGAGAGCGGCAGTTCATTGGCCAAGCGCCTGAGTTGCAGTGCGCGATCAAAGGTGAGTGCGCCCCCAAAACCCAAAGCAAAACCCATCTCGACGAAGGTTTGAGCTTGCTGAAAACTACCATTGAAAGCATGCGCAATACCGCCCTGCACCCCATGCCGCCTGAGTCCTTTTAACAATTCATCGGCGGATTTGCGCACATGCAAAATAACGGGAAGTTTGAATTTTTGCGCCAGCTTCAATTGCGCGTGGTAGAAGAATTCTTGCTTCTCTCGCATGGCTGGCTCACACAAAGCAGGGACAAAAAAATCTAGGCCTATTTCACCCACTGCCACCAGCCTGGCATCTGAGCGCAAACCTTGGGCGTCTTTGGCCAAGGCACCCTCAATGCACTGCGCCAAAAAATCCAAGTCTTGTTCTTGAGCCTGTGGCACATACAAGGGGTGAATACCCAGAGCATAGGGCTGGTGAAATGCTTGCGCCAACTTTTGCAAAGACAAAAAATCTTTGGCTTGAACTGCTGGCATGACACACCAAGCCACACCTTGGGATTGTGCGTTTTGCATGACCGCGGTGCGGTCTAAGTCAAACTCAGGAGCATCAAAATGGCAATGGCTGTCAAGCCAGAGCAGGCTCATGGCTGAAGCACGCCTTTTTCTAAGCGAAGAACGCGGCTGCAACGCGCCGCCAGTTGGGGGTCGTGCGTGACCACCACAAACGCAGTGCCTTGCTGTTCGGCTGTGTTGAGCATGAGGTCGAAAACGCTTTCTGCAGTGGCCCGGTCTAAATTGCCGGTTGGCTCATCGGCTAAAACACAAGCGGGCTGCGTCACCATGGCGCGCGCAATGGCCACCCTTTGGCGCTCGCCCCCTGAAAGCTCTGCAGGTCGGTGCAATGCCCTATTTTGCAGTCCCACTTGCGCCAATCTTTCTAAGGCCAAGGCATTGGCAGCTTGCTTCGAATCCCGCCGAATCCAAAGTGGCATAGCCACATTTTCTTGTGCGGTAAATTCGGGCAACAAATGGTGAAACTGATAAACAAAACCCAGCAAACGGTTGCGCCTAGCGCCCTGTTCAGCGGCACCGTAGCCAGACCAATCTTGCCCCTGTAGCAAGACTTGTCCTTGGGTGGGCGAGTCGAGGCCGCCCATCAAATGCATCAGCGTACTTTTGCCAGAACCCGAGGCGCCCACAATGGCCACAGTTTCACCCGCTTTGACGCTGAGGTCGACGCCTTGTAAGACAGAGACACTCAAGCCTCCTTCTGAGAAACGTTTGCTTAAGCCGCGAACTTCAAGCACCGGCTGTTGGGCCACATCACTCATAACGCAAAGCCTCCGCAGGGTTGACTTGGCTGGCGCGCCAGCTCGGATAGAGCGTTGCCACAAAGGACAAAACCAATGAAATAAGCACGACCGGCAAGATGTCTGACATTTGGGGGTCGCTTGGCATGCGGCTAATGAGGTAAATGTCTTTGGGTAAAAAGCTGGCGCGGAAAAGTGTTTCGAGCGCTGGCACGATCACATCAATGTTGAATGCAATGAGCAAGCCCAACAGCATGCCACCCAATGTGCCAATGACGCCCACCAAGGCGCCCTGCACCATGAACACGCCCATGATGCTTCTAGGACTTGCGCCCAAGGTTCGCAGGATGGCGATGTCGGCGCGCTTGTCGGTCACGGACATCACCAAAGTGGACACCAAATTGAAAGCGGCCACCGCCACAATGAGCGTAAGGATGATGAACATCATGCGTTTTTCAACTTGCACGGCCGCAAACCAAGTTCTGTTTTGTTGCGTCCAATCGCGCAGCGCCATACCCATGGGCAAGGTGGGTGCAAGCTCTCGCGCTACAGCGCGCGCTTCGTGCAAATCTTTGATTTTGAGACGGATGCCTGTGGGTCCTTCTAAGCGAAAAATTTTGCCCGCATCGGCCACGTGCAACATGGCCAAGGATGCGTCATATTCGTAGTGCCCTGAGTTGAAAACACCCACCACTTGCATTTGTTTAAGACGCGGCAAAACGCCTGCAGGCGTCACTTGGCCGTTGGGCGCAATGAGTGTGACGGGATCGCCAATTCGCAGACCCAACTGCCGCGCCAAATCAATTCCCAAAACGATCCCAAACTGCCCTGGTACCAACTCATTAATGCCTGGCAGGGCTTGATTGCCAGACATTGAACCTGCAGACAGGTCCACCACGCTGGGCTCAAGTGCAGGATCGATGCCACGCACCAAGACGCCCTTCATGTCCTCACCCCTGGCCAGCAAAGCCTGAGCTGCAATGAAAGGGGCTGCGCCAATGACTTTGGGATTGCTTTTAATTTGCTCAAGGGTTCCTGTGACGTCCTCTAAAGGTCCGCCATCGGCTGAAATCAATTCGATGTGCGACACCACGCTCAGCATTCTGTCGCGGACTTCTTTCTGAAAGCCATTCATGACAGACAAGACAATGACCAAGGCTGCAACACCAAGACCAATGCCCAACATCGAGACGCCCGAGATGAAAGAGATGAAGCCATTGCGACGCGTGGCTCTGCCTGCGCGGGTATAGCGCCAACCCAATACCAGCTCGTAAGCCAATTCAAAACTCATTCAGGGCCACTTTCAAGGGACAGATACTGCCACATACCAAATGCCGCATACAAAATGCCACATGCCGACTGTCACAAAGGGACATTGTGTCATCCCTGACAATACGGGCATGAAAGCAGGCTTACCACCCTACGCAATGCCCCAGGCCCCTCAAGACCCAGCAGCCCTCCGCCATGGGGTGATTGCTTACGCCGCCCCAGAGTCTGAGGCACTGCAAAAAGCAATGGACACATTGTATTTGCCCAACCTGGAAAAATTACTTAGCCGCCTGTCCTACGTCAAAAATTCAAGCCAAGCAGCCGAAGATTCAAATGCGTTTCTCATGCCGCACGAACATGCCCTCAAATTGATTGGCATGGCACCCTGTTTAGGCCCAGAAGCCATCATGACCCCCTGCCATTGGCAAGTCGGCATGAACGAGGTGATTTTGCTCAAACCCGAAGAGTTGGCCTTGAGCGACGCAGAATCAAGGCAAGTTTTGTCTGCCATGCAACCCTACTTTGAGGAGGACGGTCTGCATGTTGTGTACGAAAGCCCTCTGGTTTGGCGTGTCACTGGCCATCTGATCGATGGTTTGCCTTTGGCCAGCATTGAGCGGGTGTCTGGCAAAAGCATTCAAACGTGGATGCCCAATTTGCAACAAGCCAAAACTTTGCAACGTTTACAAAGTGAAATGCAGATGCTTCTTTACCAACACCCTGTGAACGACGAGCGAAGTTTGAAGGGGCGATGGACGGTGAATTCTTTTTGGATGCACAGAGATTTAGACCAGCTTTATCCGCAAAGCGACAAGCTTTCGGTGGCCTTCGATTTGCGAGAACCGGCCCAATTGTCTAACCCAGAGCTATGGCAAAAATCGTGGCAACAGATTGACAACACGCTCGCACTTTCTTTGTGCCAAGCTTTGGATTTGAACCAAGCCGTGTCGCTCACACTGTGCAGCGAAAATTCTTTGAGACACTACTCACTGCAGCCAGATTCATGGCGCCAAAAACTGCAGCGCGTTTTCAAGCCTGTCTCTCTAAGCCGAGAATTGCGTGCCTTGACAATTGGAGTTGCCAGCCCATGAGTTTGAAAATATTGACGCGCGACGTCCCGCCGCGCACTGCCTGGGCCTTAGAACAAGCTGGCATTCACCCCCTGCTTTCGCGCTTGTTTGCTGCGCGAGGCATCGTGAGTGCAGAAGAATTGGACGATGGTCTGGCCAAGTTATTGGCGCCAAGCTCATTAAAAGGGAACCAAGCCGCAGCTGTTTTGTTGGCCGATGCCATTGCAAGCAACAAGCGCCTTTGCATCGTGGCCGACTACGATTGCGATGGCGCCACAGCCTGTGCAGTCGGCCTTCGGGGTTTGCGCATGCTCGGCGCTCAGCACGTGAATTACATCGTGCCTGACCGCGTTGTGGATGGCTATGGTCTGACGGCCCCTATTGCAGAGCGGGTGAAGCAATCGGGCGCAGATGTGCTGATAACTGTCGACAATGGGATTGCCAGCATGGAGGGCGTTGCGCAAGCGCAGGCTTTGGGTTTGCAAGTATTGATCACAGATCACCACTTGCCTGCAGCCACCTTGCCCACGGCAGAAGTCATTGTGAACCCCAACCAAGCAGGCTGTGATTTCGAAAGCAAGTCATTGGCAGGTGTGGGCGTGATGTTTTATGTGCTGCTGGCTTTGCGTGCCGAGCTGCGCCAACGTGGCGTATTCTCAGCCGAATCGCAACCCAAACTCGATACCCTTTTGCCTTTGGTAGCCTTGGGCACCGTGGCAGACGTGGTGAGGCTTGACAACAACAACCGCCGCTTGGTGGCACAGGGCTTAAAGCGCATTCGAGCAGGACAGATGCCTGCCGGCATGCTGGCATTGTTCAAAGCAGCTGGCCGGGAGCCCAAAGTAGCCACCACCTTTGACTTCGGATTTGCACTCGGCCCCCGAATCAATGCCGCAGGCCGCTTGTCAGACATGACATTGGGCATTGAATGTCTCACCTCCGATGATTCAGTAAGAGCCGATGAATTGGCCAAGCAACTGGATGCCATCAATCGGGAGCGCCGAGACATTGAAGGCGACATGCGCCAGCAAGCCATGGACATTGCCGAGTCTTTGTTGGATGACAGCGAGGAGCCGCCCCCTGCCATCTGCGTTTTCGATCCCGATTTTCACGAAGGTGTGGTGGGCATTGTGGCCTCCCGCATCAAAGACAAATTTCACCGACCCTGCTTTGTTTTTGCCGCCAGCAATGCGCCCGGCAAAGAGCACGAATTGAAAGGCTCAGGCCGCTCGATTCCGGGCTTTCACCTGCGAGATGCGCTCGACCTCATGGCTAAAAAGCATCCGCATGTGTTGTTGCGATTTGGTGGCCATGCCATGGCTGCCGGCTGCACCATCGAAGAAGAAAACTTGGAATTGTTTGAGGCTTGTTTCATGCAAGTGGCTGCCGAACTCTTATCGCCTGCAACGCTTCAACGCAAATTGGAAACCGATGGCCCGCTGCAAGCGCAATACCGGCGCGTTGAATTCATCGATGTGATGCACAAAGAGGTATGGGGCCAAGGCTTTGCAGCGCCTGTTTTCAGCGATGAAGTGGAAGTTGTTTCACAAAAGCTGGTGGGTGAAAAACACCTCGCCCTCAAACTCAAACACCACGGTCAACCCGTGGACGGCATTTGGTTTGGTCGAATTGAACCCTTGCCCGCTCGCGTCAAGCTGGCCTATCGGCTCGATGTCGATGAATGGCAAGGGCAAAAACGCGTGCGCTTCATGGTGGAAGCCGCCGAGCTTTAACCTCTTTATCGCTTGGCCTGCAGGGCCTTCAAAACAGCGGGTGAAACAAGCCCGCTTGTGTGCAAAAAGACGGTGTCTACTTCGGGCGCTAAGTGCCGGTTCATGCCGGCCATTTGTGTTTCGTAATCGTAGTCAGTGACGGAGCGCAAACCTCGCACAATGACACGCGCGCCTTGGCTGTGCACAAAATCGCATAGCAAGCCTGAGAAAGGCAAAACCGTGACGTTGCCCAAATCTTGCGTCACTTCTTGCGCCATGGCCAAACGCTCTTCCAAGGTGAACATGGTTTTTTTGTGGTGTGCGGTGGCCACAGCCACCACCACTTTGTCAAACATTTGCGAGGCGCGGTACACCACATCCTCATGACCCAAAGTAATGGGGTCAAAAGTTCCAGAATAAACAGCGGTCACTGTGCGACTCATGAGGAGCTCCTGATGGTTTGGAGGGATTATCCCTCGATTGGTCGTTGCAGCAAGTGGGCATGAACGGCGCCAGCTTTCATGTGCTTTTGGGCTTGCAGGCCACACGCTTGAAGGGCCTCGTCTGTCCAATGGAGGGGGGCTTCTAAGTAAACCCAGCCGCCAGGCACAACGGCTTTGGCCGCAGCCATCAAAGCATTTTCAAAGTGCGAGCCCTCAAAGGGTGGGTCTAGAAAAACCACATCGAGGCTGCTGGGCGCTAAGCGCTGAAGCGCCATCATGGCGTCGCCCTTTTGAACTTGAACGGTGTGTGCTTTCAAACGCTCGCGCGTTTGACTGAGCAGCGTGACCAATTGCGCATCTTGCTCCAACATCAAGACACTTTGTGCGCCCCGCGAAGCAGCCTCAAAGCCCAAGGCACCCGTGCCCGCAAATGCATCGACACAACGCCAATCGGTGAGGTCTTGGCCCAACCAATTGAACAATGTTTCTCGCACTCGGTCGGGCGTGGGCCGGAGACCAGGTCGATCGATCACTTTGATTTTGCTGCGCTTCCACTGGCCACCAATGATGCGCACTTCGTGCGAAGGTGAGCCGATAGCAACTTGACTGATAGGTTTGGTAGGCATGACCTCAAGCTTACCGCGTTGTCAGGCAATTTTGAGCTTGCCCTAAGTTTTCATAGAATAGGCCCTTACAGACCGCTCAATATGTTCCGATTCTTTCGCTCATCCCCCAAACCAGAACCGGCTCAGGACAAGACCCCTTTGGTCAGCCCCTCAGCAAAGCCGATGGCACCTAGCACAGCGGCTGGCCAACCCGAGCCTTCCGAGCCCCCTCGGCAGTCTTGGCTCAGCAAACTCAAAGCGGGCCTGCGCAAAACGGGCGGCAGCATTGCATCCGTCTTCACTGGCACGCAAATCGATGATGCGCTCTACGAAGAGCTTGAAACGGCCTTGTTGTTGGCCGATACAGGCGTCAAGGCCACAGAACACCTTTTGCATGACCTTAAGTCTCGCGTCAAAGCCACCAAGGCCACCGACCCTGCAGCGGTCAAAGCTTTGCTGATTGAGGCCATTACAGACTTGCTCATGCCACTGCAGAAGCAACTTCAAATTGGATCTCAAAAGCCAATGGTCTTGATGGTGGCGGGCGTGAACGGGGCAGGCAAAACCACATCCATTGGCAAACTCACACACCACCTGGCAGACCAAGGGGCCAGTGTGTTGCTGGCGGCGGCCGACACCTTCAGAGCTGCAGCGCGCGAGCAACTGGCTGTATGGGCGCAGCGCAATACAGTTGAAATCATCAGCCAACAAGGTGGCGATCCTGCGGCGGTGAGCTTTGATGCAGTCTCTGCTGGCAAAGCCCGCGGCAGGGATGTGGTGTTGGTCGATACAGCGGGCCGCTTGCCCACCCAACTGCACCTCATGGAAGAGTTGAAAAAAATCAAACGCGTGGTGCAAAAAGCCGATGCAACGGCCCCCCATGAAGTCTTGTTGGTCATTGACGGCAACACAGGTCAAAACGCCTTGATGCAAGTAAAAGCTTTCGATGAAGCCTTGGGCTTAACAGGGCTCATTGTCACCAAGCTCGACGGCACGGCCAAAGGCGGCGTGCTTTGCGCCATTGCCCGCGAAAAAGCCATTCCCGTTTACTTCATTGGCGTGGGCGAGCAACTGGATGACCTTCAAACTTTTGATGCACGTGAATTTGCAGAAGCTTTGCTTAACTGACCCTGCTTAACTGAGCTAGCTTTTTCAACATGACAACACGCCAATGGTTTATCGCTATCTCAGCCATTTTGGTTTTGGGTACAACTGTCTTTTGGCACGCACGCGATGAAGCCACTGTCAAACAAGCTCTGCCAGCCAAATTGCAATGCGAACTACCGCCCTCTTCTGCGGACGCGCCTAAACCCGGCATGGTTTGGATCCCTGAAGGCGTCTTCGACATGGGAGACAGTGTTTACCCAGAAGAGAAACCTGTTCGAAACGTGCGGGTCAGAGGTTTCTGGATGGACCGCACGGAAGTCACCAATGAAGAATTTGCTGCCTTTGTGAAAGCCACGGGCTATGTCACAGTAGCCGAACGGCCTGTCAATCCTCAATTGATGGCAAACTTGCCAGAAGACATGCGCAAGCCTGGCGCCGTGGTCTTCAAAGTGCCCGCCCAGCTCACGCATGGCGATGATCCGCGCCAGTGGTGGCAATACATTCCAGGCGCCAATTGGAAACAACCAGCAGGGCCTAACTCAAGCATTGACAATTTTGGCCAATTTCCTGCGGTGCACATCACTTACGAAGATGCCCAAGCTTATGCCCAATGGAAGGGCCATCGCTTGCCCACTGAGGCAGAGTGGGAATGGGCCGCCCGTGCCGGTGCCAAGGCCTTGCCTGGCCAACACGATCAACCCGCCAGCGCCAACACATGGCAAGGTATTTTTCCCATGGCCAATGCCAGCGAAGATGGTTTTGCAGGCTTAGCCCCTGTGGCGTGCTACGCGCCCAATGCCTATGGCCTGTTCGACATGGTTGGCAATGTGTGGGAGCTCACTGCCGATGTATTTGTGGCTGACAGGCCCGCAGTTTCCAGCAGCCAAGGTTCTAGCGCCAACCAAGGACTTGATCCTGATGAAGCGCAGCGACCGCCCATTTTTAAAACGCTTCAACCCAATTCGCAGACCAACTCTCAGCCGAAGACTCGCGTGATCAAGGGCGGCTCATTTTTGTGCGCCCCCAATTACTGTATGCGATATCGTGCAGGGTCTAGGCAACCCCAAGAAGACGATTTGGCGGTGAGTCATTTGGGTTTTAGAACCATCTATCAGCCATGAAGATCGTAAAACGCTCACTCACTGCAGTGTTGGTTTTACTGGCCCTGGTAGCAGGCTTGGTGTTTGTCTTGAAAGACAAGATCACGCTGGGCGCTGAGGCTTATTTGTATGGCTACCCCTTGGTCATGATGGAGACCACGCGGGTTCACAGCGCGAAATACACCGGTCCTGAAAATCAGTTGCGCTTGGTCAGGCAATTTCCAAACGCTCAATTCAAAGATGTGGTGCGCCCCAATGTCGACACGCTTTACACCACGGCATTCATTAGCATGAAAGAGGGTCCGTGGGTTTTTGAAATGCCCGCCAACGACAAGCGATATGAGTTGATGCCCTTCATGGATGCATGGACCAACGTGTTTGCATCGCCTGGCAGCAGAACTTCAGGCAATCAGGGCGCTACTTATTTGCTAGCCGGCCCGCAATGGCAAGGCACGGTACCCAAGGACATGACGCTTCTCAAATCGCCCACCGACATGGTTTGGCTGATTGGCAGAACACAAACCAATGGCACCGCCGATTTTGCGACGGTGCATGAATTGCAAAATCGCCTTCGTCTCACAAAATGGGACCCCAACTCCGGCACAGCATCCGTTGGCTCAGATTCTAAAAAGCTTGCGATATCAGCTTGGCAAGCCAGCACTGAGCCCGCCTTACCGCCCGTTGCACAAATGAAAGCAATGAGCACCCCCGAATTTTTCAATCGACTCATGCAACTGATGGTGAGCAACCCACCTGCCCCAGAAGATGCCGCCTTCCTTGCACGTCTGGCACAACTTGAAATTAGGGCAGGGCAAGCAGTAGCGCTGCAATGGCACAGTCATTTGAGTTTTGCCCTAGGCCGATGGATAGCTTACCAGCGCGTGATGAAGGCTTTGAACAACAAAGCCATTGATGGCAGTTGGTCGGTACCTCCCTTGAATCTAGGCCGTTATGGCACTGACTACAACACGCGTGCTGCAGTGGCCATGGTGGGACTTGGGGCCAACTTGCCAGAAGACGCCATCTACCCCAACACCGCACTTGACCATGAAGGCAAACCGCTAAATGGGCAGCATCGATAT
This sequence comes from Burkholderiales bacterium, assembly GCA_026400155.1. Lineage (GTDB taxonomy): Bacteria > Pseudomonadota > Gammaproteobacteria > Burkholderiales > Burkholderiaceae_C > Limnohabitans_A. The sequence continues at coordinate 12,149 of JAPLPO010000017.1, forward strand.
CGCATGCATTTTGCCTCCACGGCCTTGCCGCCCGTCAAAGCTTTTTGGTCCATCACAGCCTATGGCGCTGATGAGTTTTTAATCGACAACTCCATTCAACGTTTTGCCTTGGGTGACAGAGATCCATTGGTATTCAATGCAGATGGCTCATTGGACATTTGGATACAAGCTACACCACCCGATCCCAAAGAAGCCCATGCCAATTGGCTACCTGTTCAAAAGGGCGCACCGTTTTTACTCAATGCACGTTTGTATTGGCCTGAAGACAGGGCATTGAACGGGCCATGGAAAATGCCCGTGGTGGAACGACTGAATTGAGAGACCCAAGTCAAATTCAATTCAGGCTCAAGTCACTTGTTTCAAAACCAAATAATTTGAAATCAAGCCTTGCAAATAAGCCCTGATGTTGGGTGGATTCACTGGCCGACTCAAAGCTTGGTAGCCGCCCACAATGGCCAAATAAAGTAGGGCTGCCAAATCACGCGCCTTAGCCTTGTCTTTCACAATCACCAAAAATTTGGACTCAAACAAATTCATGCGTTCAGCGTCCACTTCCACCAACATTTGCGCAGCGCCTGCGTGCAAATGACTCAAGGCCCTCAAGGCTTGCTCGAAGCGAAGGTTTTCGAGCTCTGAGCCCGCTTGGTTGAAAGCAGCGTCCACCACAAATTCCAAATCTTGAATGGGATTGTGGCTGCGGTGCGATTTCAGTTTTTCATCCAGCTCGAGTTGGGACAATTTCCAACGCATCAGCAAGCTGTTGATCAAGTCGGCGTGGTCACTGAAGTGCCAGTAGAAACTGCCCCGCGTGACCTTGAGCTTTTCTGCAATGGCCAGAACTTTGACATTCTCAAAGCCGCCCGCCACCACCGCCTTGAAGGCTTCGTCTAGCCAATTGTCTCGGGATAACCGAGCGGCCTCAGGTGCCATCGATTTGGTCTTTTTGTTTTGATGTGGTGTGTCCATGCTTGTCATGCCCTATTTTGAAGCATGTCTGTTCGCCCCTTATATTGGCACTCGCTAGCGAAAACCCTAGACATGCATCGATCTTTGCTGTGCTAGAGTGAATTGTCAATACACATGTGTACTGATCAAACAACTATTTTGGAGACTCCCATGACCGATTCCCTGCACAAAGCAACGCCCCGCCAGCTCGTTTTTGCGACGTTGCCGTGGGTCGCGCTACTGACCTGTGGCTTGAATGCACAAGCGGCTGAAAGTTTTAAATTGCGTCAAGCACCTGTCGGTGCCTTTGGCGGCGAGATTGCAGTTAGTGCAGACAAGCCCGGTTTTTTTGGGACGGCCAGCCTTACCCAATTGCAAATTTATAAAATTACCGACGCTTCTGGAAACGATGTTGCACCTCCCCCAATTTCACCCATTCAACTGAGTCCCACACTGCCCAACAAAGTTGTGTTTCCAGCTGGCAGCTTGGCATTCAACCAAGACCAAACACAATTGAATGTGGTGGGCGGTTATCTCACCGAAAGCACCTATGGCAATGGTCACATGGTGTTTGCAATCAACCTGCCTTTCATTCAGCAGAAGCGCAGTTACATCGTCACTCAACCTGCTGGAACCCTGACGCCTGCAGCAACCACTCCGCCTCTGCCTGCCACCGTAGTGACTCAGCTCAATGGTGGAACTGCCTTGGCCAACGCGGAAGTTCAAAAACGGGTTAACGCAGCCAGTGTTGCTCAGAATCTGGAAGTCTCAGGCATGGGCGATGCTGAGTTGTCCACTGTGTGGATACGTCACGCCGATCGCCTGAAGGTTGCTGCGGGCGTGTCGCTATTTGTGCCAACAGGCTCCTACGACAAAACTCGCGGCCCCAACCCTGGCTTTGGCAACTTCTACACCTTGCGACCCGGCGTTGCCGTCACTTACAACTTGAACCCCAAACACTCAGACTCCAATTGGGATGCGGGTGTCAGCATCGCAGGCCGAGTGTCTTATGGCATCAATACCCGCAACAAAGACACCGATTACAAGAGTGGCAATTTTCTTTACGCTGAAGGCGGTATCGTGAAGGTCACTGGCGACTGGGCTTATGGCGTGAATGTATTTACCACACAGCAAATTTCAGACGACACCGGAACCGGTGCGCCAGCTGATGGCAACCGCTACAAAACCAATGGTTATGGTCCCTTTGTGTCTTACAAGCTTCCCGGCAAAAATGCAGGTCTCAATTTGCAATTCAGCGACAACTTTGGTGGCCGCAATGCCATCGTCGCCAAAAGTCTGCAACTGCGTTTGATCAAGGCTTGGTAATTCGGTCTTGATAGCCTAAGGTCAATGTGGTTTAGTTTCAAGCCTTACTTCAATGACCGTTCGAAGTCTCAAGAGTTGGCTGATGCCCGTCATCAGCCAACATCTTTTATCTCGCAAACGCCTTCTGGCGCAGCGTGAAAAATCAGAGCTCAAACGCAACGCCCAACAGCGTCCTCACGTTTTGCATTTCTTCCATGAGTTGGAAGACTCCTATTCCCAGCTTTTAGCTCAAGCGATCCCCCTCCTTCAAAGCAGGTACGCCGTTTCTGTCGTACAACACCTGGTAGGGCAGCCCGACGATTCTGCTGTGCCCGAGCGTGACAAACTCAAGGACTACAGTGAGCAAGATGCCGCGCGTTTGGCCAAGCAATATGGACTTCAATGGCCTCCCAGTACCCCATCGGTGCCCACTCACATTGGCAAAGAAGCATGGCTTAGCTCGCATCGCTTGCGAAAAAAGTGGGGGCACTATTTAAGTGGCGTGATTTATTACGAAGGTGAGTGGTATTGGGGCATAGACAGACTGCATCATTTGGAAGAACGGCTCAATGCGTTGGGTCTTTCAAAGCAAGCGCCATCGACCAAAGTACGCGAACGACCGCCTCTCTTTTACACACCGCAGTACCAAAGCTTGGGGCGCGTCCCTGAAGGGACCAGCATTGATTTCTTTTTCTCATTGAGAAGCCCATACTCCGCCATCAGTTGCGCCAAACTATTTCCTTGGGCCAAAGAGCACGGCTTGAAAGTGAATATGCGTTATGTGCTGCCCATGGTCATGCGCGGTTTGCCAGTGCCCGCTGAAAAAAGAAAGTACATCAGCTTGGACGCGGCTCGCGAAGCCTATGTTCAAAACGTGCCTTTTGGCAGGCTCAACGACCCCTTAGGCAAGCCCACAGAGAGGGGCTTGGCGCTGATGCCGCTTGCTCAAATGCACGAGTTGGCCGAAGACTATGTCATGTCTTTCATGCGAGGGGTTTGGTCAGAGGGCTTGGACGCTGGCACAGATGCTCACCTTCAGATCATTGTGGAGCGATGTGGTCTGCATTGGCAGGCCGCCAAAGACATTCTTAAAAGTCAAAGCAATGAGCAGCATTGGCGGAGCGTTGCAGAGCAAAACAGGCAAGCACTTTTTGCGCTGGGCTTGTGGGGCGTTCCCTCCTTCAAATTTGAAGACACCGCAGTCTGGGGTCAAGACAGATTCTGGGTCATTGAAAAAGCTTTGCACGATCACTTTGATCTCGCCTCTCCCACTGAATCATGAAATCCACCAGCAGTACCCTTCAAGTTTGGCTAGCCGTTTTGGCCAGCATTGCACTTCTCATCAGTACGCCTGCACAGGCCAAACGACCCAACATCGTTTTGATGTTGGCCGACGATTGGGGCTTCAGTGACGTGGGGGCTTTTGGCAGTGAAATTCAAACACCCAACCTGAACCAATTGGCCAAATCTGGCACTCGCTTTTCCAATTTTCATGTGAGTGCGTCTTGCTCTCCCACCCGATCGATGTTACTCACAGGCGTTGACAACCACCTGAATGGCGTGGGCAACATGCGCGAGGCCATTCCGCAATCGCATGTGGGTCGGGCTGGTTACCTGAGTGTGCTCAATCAGCGTGTGGTCACAGTGTCCAGTTTGCTGCAAGACAGTGGCTACCGAACTTATGTGGCTGGCAAATGGCATGTGGGCAAAGAACCGCACAACCTACCGCCAGCCAGAGGCTTTGACAGGTCTTTGGTCATGGGCGACAGCGGCTCCGACAACTGGGAAACAGGCAAACTTTACTTAGACCTCACAGACAAGGTGTATTGGTACGACAACGGCCAAGAAGCCAAAATGCCCAAAGAGTTTTACTCCTCAGAGTTTTACATCGACAAAACGCTGGAGTACCTCAAAACCGATGCCAAATCGGACAAGCCCTTTTTTGCCTACATCGCTTTCCAAGCCAACCACATTCCTCTGCAAGCGCCCCAGTCTTTCATCGACAAATACAAAGGCCGCTATGACGCGGGTTGGGATGTCTTGCGCAATGAACGCCGGGACAAAGCCATTGCCCTAGGGCTGATACCGGCCAATTCCAAAATGGCCAACTTGCCCTCAACGCATGTGGCTTGGAATTCTTTGAGTGCCACGGACAAAGCCTATCAAGCTCGCCGCATGGAAGTTTATGCAGCCATGGCCGAGGCCATGGACTTTCAAATTGGCAGGCTCATTGCTCACTTGAAAGAAACTGGTGAGTACGACCAAACAGTGTTTATGTTCTTGTCTGACAATGGTGCGGAGGCCACCGACCCCTACGCCCTGGCAGTAGGACGCTGGTGGCTGGATCGACATTACAACCGCGATCTAGAACGATTGGGCAGCAAAGGAGCCTACAGCGTCATTGGCCCAAACTGGGCAAGTGCCGCCTCATCACCATTGAGCACCTACAAGTTTTTTGCTGGTGAAGGCGGCATTCGGGTGCCCCTCATCATTTCGGGCATTCCCAACATGCCAAAGTCTGCCACCAATCGGGTGCATGCCAGCCTCACGCATGTGAATGACATCGTACCCACCCTGCTTGACTTGGCCAGCGTGCAACATCCCGGCACGGTCTACAAAGGACAAACCATCTATCCCTTGAGTGGTCACAGTCTGATGCCCGTCATTGCAGGCGATGCCATCAGAGTGCGAGGACCCGACGAAATATTGGGCTATGAGTTGTCTGGCAACAAGGCCTTGTTCAAGGGTGACTTTAAATTGCTCAGCAACTTGGCACCTGTGGGTGACGGCAAATGGCACTTGTACAACATCGTCAAAGATCCTGGTGAAACACAAGACCTGCAACATGAATTGCCCGATCTGTTTTTAAGCATGCAAGCCGACTATGCCAAATGGGCCAAAGCCAATGGTGTGCTTGAGATGCCTGACGGCTACGACCCCATTCAACAGGTCATCATCAATTCCTTGGTGTTCGTTTACTGGCCGCGCCACCAGATGCATTTGCTCGGGTTGTTTGCCATCTTGGTAATGGGATTGTTTTGGTTTTGGCGGCGACGCAAACATCGGCCTCTCTCGCAAGCGGTTCATTGAGCAAGCAACACCACCATGGCGCCATCTGGTTACTTTGACAGCCCTTGGCCTTGCGAGGATGCAGGGCCCTCTAGACTTCAAACACCTCACAACACGGCATGCCTGAATTTGCAACCGGGCATGAAACTGGCATGCACATCCAGACGCACACGGATGTCGACCATGACGGTATTGGGTGCGCCGGGCGAAGTGTTTTTGCTGACTCACTCAGCCGTTCGAGCGCAGCTGGGACTGGCCACCACGGCGCAGGTTTCTCGCATTGACCCCTTCACATTAGAAACACTCGAAAGCTCTCCAAGGCTAGAGGGCGGCCCCATGTGGCCAGGCGGCATGGCGGTTCATGCCAATGGTCACATCATGGTGGTTTACGGGCGATATGCACACAAACTCAACCGACATTGCCAACCAGTGGCTTCGTATTTATTGCCTATTCATGAACCCTACAACAGCTTTGTGGTACTCGACAATGGATTGATTGTGACCAAAAATCTGTCGGCCACCACCCCCGCGCAACTCACCACCCTGAACCCCGAGAGCTTGCGAGTGGCCAGCAGCGATGTGGTGTGCCCCGAAGCTTCCATTGCGCGCCTTAGTGCCCATGGCAATACGGTTTATGTGGTGGGCGTCAGCCGCGTTTTCAGATACCACTGGCATGCATCTTCACAGCAATTGAAACGCGACCCTCATTGGGAGTTTCATTACCTCCAAGATGCACCGCAAAGCTATGGCTGGGACATGGTTATTGATGGCGAACACGGCTGGTTCATGGACAACGGCAAGCACAACTACTTGGTCAGCATGTTGGGTGCTGGCAGCCATTCAGCTGCCAACCGGCTCATTCGCGTATCACTGCACAATGCACAATCGCATCAAAGCTGGGAGGTCAGTGGCCTGCCTTATGGCAGCATTACCAATCCACCCTTGATCGATTTAAAGCGCCGTATTGTGGTGGGTTACGACTCTGCCAATCGACATCTGCGAGCCTGGAAAATAGATGCTGCGCACCATGGCAATGCGCACGATGTTGAATTGACACCACTTTGGCATCACGCTCAATTGGGCGCCGCCAGCCACATGCTGCTTTTTGCCAAAACAGGCGAACTGTGCGTCAATGACTACAGCCGCTTTAACGAGCAGGTTATTGTGTTGGACATTGAAACAGGTGAAGAAAAAGCGCGTGTGCAAACGGGTGGGCACATGCAAGGCGTGGTGTTTCCCAGTGTGGGCTGGCACCAAGATTTTTACTGGTCTTCCATGGACCGCCTGGCCCGAATTTACGTCCCCTCACATTAAGCAAGCCTTTTCATGACTAAAACCATATTGATCACAGGTGCTGGCTCTGGCATTGGCAAGGACTCGGCATTTGCCTTGGCCGCAAGAGGGCACCGCGTGTTGGCCACCACCCAAACTCAAGCTCAAGCAGAAGCACTTGCCCAAGAGTCTCAAAACAAGGGCATTCAGCTCGAGATTTTCAAGCTTGACATCACCCTAGACACTGACAGAAAGCTCATCGAGCCCTTTGCCATTGATGTTCTGGTGAACAACGCAGGCATGGGTGAGTCGGGCTCTTTGGCAGAGGTTGACATGCAACGTGTTCGGAAAATATTTGAGGTCAATTTGTTTTGCACACTGGAGCTCACCCAACTTGCATTGCGCGGCATGATTCAACGCGAAAAGGGAACTGTCTTGCTGGTGAGTTCTATCGCTGGCAGAGTTCCCATGCCCTTTCTCATGCCCTACAGCATGAGCAAATTTGCCCTTTCAGCTGCAGGGGCTGGTCTGCGCGCCGAAATGGATCAACTCAAAAAGAATATCCACATTGCACTCATTGAACCTGGTGCCATTCACACTGGATTTAACCAAGCCATGACCGACAGCAAATATGCGTGGATGGGGCCCTCCTCCTACTTTGCGCACCAAGCTCAGAAGATGCAAAAACAAGAGCGCGCTACGTTTAAATTTTTAGAAGCGAAAAGTACCGACGGCATCGTGAAGCAGATCATCAAAGCTTGCGAGTCCAGTCGGCCCAAATTGCGATACACGTCACCTTGGATTCAAGGTTTTGGCGTTCGAATGGCCAGAATTTTTGGAGTATAAAAATGCGTATTGGAAAACTAGGGTCAGCCTTTATCGTCATTGCAATGCTTGCAGGCAGCCTGTATGCGTTTCGAGAACCTCTGAGTTTGGCCGTGGCCAAGCGCGTCACAGCGCAGCGCATGGGCAGCGATCCCCTCAAAGATTTACCCGATGGATTGCACATTGCCGTGTGCGGTGCAGGTTCACCCATGCCAGACGACAAGCGGGGGGGGCCTTGTACCTTGGTCGTTGCGGGCCAACAAATTTTTGTGTTTGACACTGGCAATACCAGCGCTCGCAACATCAATAAATTGGGATTCAATGCAGGCAACATTCAGGGCATCTTCCTCACGCACTTTCACTCAGACCATATCGATGGCTTAGGTGAATTGCTGCTCCAGCGATGGGTCTCCAATTCAAATACACAACCCGTTCCGGTGCATGGCCCCGAGGGTGTCGAAACCGTGGTCAACGGTTTCATGCAAGCTTATAGCCTTGATCGTGGCTATCGGGTAGCGCACCATGGCGAGGCCATTGTTCCAAGCAGTGGATTTGGCGCAAAAGCCGTTTCGTTCAAAACATTGTTCCAAGCAGTGGATTTGGCGCAAAAGCCGTTTCGTTCAAAACCCAAGCATTCGAAACCACGCTGGTGTATGACATTCAAGACACGAAAATTCACGCCTTCAGTGTGGCGCATGCCCCCATTCATCCTGCAGTTGGCTACAAAATTCAATACAAAGACAGAAGCATTGTGATCAGCGGCGATACCACTCCCTCTGTGCATGTGACCAAGGCTGCGCAGGGTGTAGACGTACTGATACACGAGGCCATGTCGATGGAATTAATGAAGCTGCTACAAGAAGGCGCAAAAACAGCCAAACGTGACAAGCTCGAACAAATCATGAAGGACATCACGGACTACCACACCTCGCCTGTTCAAGCTGCCGAAATTGCCCAGCAAGCGCAGGTGTCCTATTTACTGCTCAACCACATTGCGCCGCCACTTCCACTGCCAGGCTTGGTGGATGCGTTTCTAAAAGGCACAGCAGAAGTTTTCAAGGGCAAGATTCAAGTGGCCAAAGATGGCGATTTCTTGAGCTTGCCAGCAGGCAAGAAAAGCATTGACGTGAGTCATCGTTTTTAAGTATTGAATTTTAAATTTTGAACACACTTAAAGATTGAAAAAAATCCATGCGTCAATTGCCTCAGATCAAAAACTTTCTTCGCACACCCGAAGAAAGATTTCAAAACTTGCCCGACTTTCCCTTCACGCCTCATTACACCGAAATTGGCGGTTTGCGCATTGCGTATATCGATGAAGGCCCCAAGGATGGCCCTGTGGTCTTGCTCATGCACGGTGAGCCTGCTTGGTCTTTTCTTTACCGAAAAATGATTCCTGTGTTGGTCAATGCTGGCATGCATGTCTTGGTGCCCGACCAAGTGGGTTTTGGCCGCACCGACAAACCCACCCAGCGTACAGACTACACCTATGAAAACCATGTGCAGTGGATGAGCGCTTGGCTTGAATCAGTGGATGTCCAAGACATCACCCTTTTTTGTCAAGATTGGGGCTCGCTCATTGGCCTTCGCATGGTGGCTGAAATGCCAGAGCGTTTTGCCCGCATTGCCTTGAGCAATGGCGGCTTGCCCACTGGCAATGAAAAAATACCGAAGGCATTTCACATTTGGCGCGCCTTTGCCATGTACAGCCCTTGGTTTCCCATTGGCAAAATTGTGCGTGCAGGTTGCGCACAGGGCCTGAGCGATGCCGCTGTAGCCGCCTACGACGCGCCCTACCCCAGCTCTAAATACGCAGTGGGTGCGCGGGTCTTTCCCACCTTGGTGCCCATTCATCCCAGCAACCCAGCTCGCGAAGCCAATGAGCGGGCTTGGGAAATGTACAAAGCTTGGACCAAACCCTTCATCACCTTGTTCAGCACGCGCGACCCCGTGACCAAAGGCGGTGAAAAGATGTGGCAAAAAAGGGTACCAGGTGCTGCGGGCCAGCAGCACACCCAAATTCGTGGCGCAGGCCACTTTGTGCAAGAAGACAAAGGGGAAGAAGTGGCGCAGGCCTTGGTGGCTTTTGTCCGCGCCTGAATTCAATTGCCGTAATAAATATATTCGTCAGAAGGCAGCGTGGGTTGTCGAAGGTGTTTGTCGATGGCAATGGCCGCCTCGGCCATGGAGGGCCAGCTGGGTTTGACTTGTGTGGCATTGAAAGCCTCCAGCTCTTTTTTCAGGAGGGCCACTCGCTCGGGCTCCTTCGCCGCCAAATTGGTTTGCTCAGTAGGATCGGCCGCCAAGTTGTAGAGCCAATCTTTTCTGGGGTTTTGCGTCACTTGCAATTTCCAATCGCCCTTGCGTATCACCCGATAAGAATCAGTTCGCCAGAACAAAGATCGCTCGGGGCCCTTTTCTGTCGGCTTGGCCAATTGAGGGAAGAGATTGATGCCGTCCATCGGTCGATCGGTAGGCAGCTTGGTGCCAGTCGCCGCCGCCACAGTTGAAAAAATGTCCATATGGTTAACAGGCAGTTGCGGCTTCACACCCTTTGGAATGCCAACTGGCCAACGCATGAACATGGGGACGCGGATACCGCCTTCAAAGAACGTGGCCTTCCAGCCCCGATACGGTTTGTTCAAACCATCGAGGCCAACGTAATGCGCGCCGCCGTTGTCACTGGTAAAAATAACCAGTGTGTTGTCGTCCAAGCCCTTGTCTTTCAGTGTTTTCATCAATCGGCCAATGTTGCGGTCTAGGTTGCGAACCATGGCCGCATAAACACGCAGTGTGTGGTCTTCAATGTGCGACAGTGCCTCGTAGTCTTCTTTGGTGGCTTGCAAAGGTGTGTGCGGTGCTGTGTACGCCAAGTAAAGAAAGAAAGGCTGATTGCGGTTAGCCTCGATGGCCTTTTCGGCCTCGTCTGTGAGGTAATCGGTGACATAACGCTTGGGCTTAAAGAGTTCGCTGTTGTTAAAGCGCATGCCAAAACTACCGGCAGCCCATTGAAATCTGTCAATGATGTCAAACGATTGCTGAGCGTTCACCACATTGGCATCTTTCTCTGGCAAGTACAAAGAGCTGGCATGTGGAAAAGACAAAGACTCATCAAAGCCATGCTCGTAGGCTCTAAATTCGGGTGCATCTCCCAAATGCCACTTGCCCACATGAAGGGTTCGATAGCCTTGCCCCTTGAGCAACTTGGCCATGGTAATTTCCGAGCGTGGCAGTCCCATGGTTTCGTAAGGGATCAGATCTTTTTCGCGATCGGCGTGGTAGATGGCGTCATGAACTTGGTTGGGACCCTTGTAGTGGCCAATGACCTTCATAAACTGCTTGGGCGTTGGGGTGAACTCAAAACCAAAGCGAGTGGGATAGCGGCCGGTCATCATGGCGGCACGTGAGGGCGCGCACGTGGCATTGCCCGAGTAGCTGGTTTCAAAATTGGCACCTTGCTGCGCCAAACTGTTGATATGGGGGGTGGGCACTGTGCCCTTGGCCAAGCCACCACCATTCAAGCTGATGTCGTTATAGCCCAAGTCGTCGGCCACGATCAGAATGACATTGGGGGGTTTGACGCCAGAACTGTTTTGTGGAATGGCAGCATTGCCCGATGGAATGGTCCAGGTCACTTCTCTGTTGGGCTCGTGCTCTACCCTGACAAAGACTTTCACGAACCACAAAAGGACCTCTGCTCTACCGCCTTTGGCGTAAAGTGCGCCCACCACCAAGACAAACGAGGCGATGAGGACTCCGAGAGCAATGGCAATTTTTTTCAGCATCAACAGAACAAGCTTATGGTTTTGATAATTTGAATCTTAACTCTTTGACTTGACTGCCCCAGATCATAAAAAACCCTTTTAAAACAAGGCTGTCAAAGAAACATACATGAATGTATGGAAAATATAGCAAAATAAGCCATCACCGAGAAGCCCTCCAAAACCCTCGGTCCCCCTGAAAGAGCCTCATGTCCGAACTTGCAGTTAGAAAATTATTGGTTGACCTCACAACGCCGTTCGAGCAGCGCTGGTGTGGTGGTGATGCTTTCAAGTCAGCTTTCTTCAATGCACTCTCTATGAGCTTTCCGGTTGGCGAGCAGTTTTTCATTGACTCCGTGCGTGAAGGTGCCAAGCAAATGGACCCCGCCATGCGCGAAAAATTTGCAGCCGAAGTTCAGGGCTTTATTGGCCAAGAAGCCACGCACCGCCGCATTCACGCTTTGTTCAATGGCCACATTGAGCTTCAAGGTTTTAAAAATATCATTGCTGAGCGCTCAGCCAAGCGCATCAAAGCCAACGCGCATCAAAATGTGCGCCAACAGCTGGCGGCCACTGCGGCCACCGAACACTTTACTGACATCTTTGCCGATTGGTTGCTCAGCCACTCTGAAATTTTTGAAGGCACAGAGCCACGCCTCAGAACCATGTGGCAATGGCATGCTGCTGAAGAAGCCGAGCACCGTTGCACTGCCTTTGACGTTTACAAAGCTTTGGGCGGCAATGAACAATGGCGCATCCGTATTTTTCACTACGTGACCTACACCTTCCTCACCGATGTGATGCTGCAAACCATGCACAACTTGTGGCGCGATGGCAGCTTGTTCAAGATCAGTACTTGGAAAAGCGGCTATCAGCTATTGCTCAGCAAGAACGGCTTGTTCAGAAGCAATTTTGGCCATTGGAAGGCTTATAAAAAAGCCGACTTCCACCCAGCTCAGCAGAGCGCTTTACTCTCTGAGCAATGGCTGCAAAACAATACCAGCGCTTACAGCTTGGTAGGCCGCAGCAGCTGATAGAGCTTTGAGGTTCAGATCACTCCACGGTGATCTTTTCGTCTTTCACAATTTTGGCCATCGCGGGTATTTCCGTGCGCATCCACTGTGAAAATTGATCAGCGGTCATGGCTGAAGGCTCTGCACCCAAAGTTGTCAAACGTTCTTTAATTTCTGGAATGGCTGCAATGCGTTTGATTTCTGCGTGCAGTTTGTCCACCACCGCTTTGGGTGTGCCTGCAGGCGCTAACAAACCTTGAAAGCTGCCCGTTAAAAAACCCGGCAATGATTCAGCGACTGTTGGCGTATCGGGCATTTGCGGATTGCGAGTCAAACTCGAAACCGCGATGAGCTTGATCTTGCCGGCCTTCACTTGCGGGTATGTGGCCACCATGCCATTGAACATCACATCTACTTGTCCACCGACCAAATCGGTGATGGCTTGCGCACCGCCCTTGTAGGGCACATAGCCCCATTCAATGCCGTTGCGCTGAGCGTAAGTCACGCCTGCCAAATGCGAAGCACTCCCCATGCCTGCAGCCACTGCATAGTTAAGCTTGCCTTTTTGGGCTTTGGCGTAAGCCACCAACTCGGCCGGCGTGTTGGCTGGTATCTTGGTACTAACAGCCAGCAAGTGAGGCGAGTAAGCCACCATGGCCACGGGTGCAAAATCGTTCATCACGTTGAACGGCAATTTGAACAAGGCAGGGCTGATGACCAAGTTACCCACGTCCATCAGTACCAAGGTGTAGCCATCGGGTGCAGATTTGGCCACTTGGTCTGCGCCTAGGTTGCCACTGGCACCGGGGCGGTTTTCGATCACCACGGGCTGCCCCCAGTTCTCTGTGATCTTTTGACCGAAGATGCGGGCCAGCACATCGGATGTGCCGCCAGCGGGAAATGGCGCCACAATTTTGATGGGCGTGGAGGGAAAAGTAGCGGCGGTTTGAGCGTGAACAGAAGCGCTCAACAGAAGCGCAGTGACTGCGGTTACAGCAGTCACTGCGAAAGATAATTTTTTGAACATGACAGTGATCCTTATTCGAGTTTGATGTTGGCTGCTTTAATGACTTGGGCCCATTTTTCAATTTCTGCTTTTTGAAAGCTCAGCACCTGCTCTGGTGTCAAAGCGGAAGGTTGCATGCCTAGGCCTTTGATGCGATCTTGCATTTCGGGTGTTTGGATGATCTTGAGAATTTCAGCATGCAATCTGTCAACGATGGGTTTGGGTGTACCAGCGGGAGCAAACAAAGCTTGCCAAGACACCACTTCAAAACCTTGCGTACCTGGCCAACCCGATTCGGCCACTGTGGGCACATCGGTGAAAGCGTCTGTTAAGCGTCTGCCAGACGTGACGGCCAGCGCTCTCAATTTGCCACTTTGAATGTGCGCGCCTGCCACCACCGTGGTGTCAAACATGAAATCAACTTGGCCGCTCATCACGTCTTGAATGGCGGGCGCACTTCCCTTGTAAGGCACATGGGTGAACTTGACTTCGCCCTTGAAGGCCAATAATTCTTGCGCCAAATGTTGGGATGTGCCATTGCCGGCCGATGCACCCGACAACTTGCCAGGATTGGCTTTGGCCGCGGTCATCAAATCGCGAAGCGTTTTATAAGGGCTGTTGGCGGCAACCACCAAGACCACAGGGTTGGTGCCATACAAATAGACAGGCGTGAATGACTTGATCGGGTCATAGCCCAGTTTGGGATACAGGCTGATGTTGATGGCATGCGAGCTGATGGTGCCGCCCAGCAGGTGATGGCCATCGGCTGGTGCACGCGCTGCAATTTCGGAGCCCACGCTGCCACCTGCACCGCCCTTGTTTTCAATGACCAAAGTTGTGCCGAGTGCAGCGCCCAATTTTTGGGACACCAAACGCGCCAAGATATCGGTGGTGCCCCCTGCTGGAAACGCCACCAAATAATTGATGGGCTTTGAAGGCCATGCTGCTTGGCTGAAAGCAGTGGTGGTGAGCAAACCTGAAGCGAGGGCGACAGATGTTTGCAAAAAATGACGACGATGGGTCATGAGAGTCTCCTGGTTGTTGTTGCAAGTTGGTATTTCAAGTGATTTTCACATGCGTTTTTTAAGTAATGGGTGCGGGGTTGAATAAGACCAAAGCGTTGTGCAGTTTCCAATGCTCCGCCCATGTTTGGCGGCCGCTGGCCACCTCCAGCAATAATTGAAACAGTTCCCAACCACCTTCTTCAATGGTAATTTCGCCATCGGCCACACGGCCAGCGTTGAGATCCATCAAATCGTGCCAGCGTTGGGCCAATTCGGTTCGGGTTGCTACTTTCAGCACGGGACAAGCTTGCAAGCCATAAGGTGTGCCGCGTCCGGTGGTGAACACATGCAGGTTCATGCCCGCTGCCAATTGCAGAGTGCCGCAAATAAAATCACTGGCAGGTGTGGCTGCAAACACCAAGCCCTTTTGATGCGGCTTGAGTTTTTCACCGGGGGCTAGCACGTGTTGGATGGGCATAGAGCCGCTCTTCACAATGGAGCCCATGGCTTTTTCAACAATGTTGGACAAGCCGCCAGCCTTGTTGCCGGGCGTGGTGTTGGCGCTTCGATCGGCTTGACCGCGTTCTAGATATTGGTCGTACCACGACAATTCACGAACAATGCTTTGAGCCACTTCCACGCTCTGTGCGCGATGTGTGAGTTGCTCAACAGCGTCACGCACCTCGGTGTTTTCGCTGAACATGACAGTAGCACCCGCTCTCACCAAGAGGTCGGTAGCAAAGCCCACAATGGGATTGGCTGTGACACCCGAAAATGCGTCGCTGCCACCGCATTGCACGCCCACCACCAACTCGCTGGCAGCAACAGTTTCTCTTTGGCGTGCATTCAATCGGGTCAAATGCGGACGCGCGCTGTCGACAATATGTTGCAACATGCTCATGAAACCCACATGCTGATCGTCTTGCAAACACACCGTGTGTGGGCCATCGCCCTCGCCCTGATCGGGCGTCAAGGGAAAACTACCAGGCGGCAGTAAGCGCAGGGGTGGCAATTTTTCACACCCCAAACTCACCACCAAAACCTCATTGCCAAAATTGGGGTTGAGGCTGATATTGCGCAGCGTTCTGATAGGAATGATGGCATCGGGCGCATCGATGGCCACGCCGCAGCCGTAGGTGTGCTCTATGCCCACCACATCGTCGACATTGGGATAAAGCGGCAACAAGTCTTGCTTAATTTTTTGCACCGCCAAGTCGACAACACCGGCCACGCATTGAACCGTGGTGGTCACCGCCAAGATATTGCGGGTACCCACTGAACCGTCTGAATTTCGATAACCCTCAAAGGTATATCCCGTCAGTTCATCGGCTGCAGGCACCTTGGCAGTGGCCATGGGCAAGTTGAGGAAATTTCGTGCAGAAGGCATTTCGAGCAATCGCTCATGCACCCAAGAGCCTGCTTGAATATTTTGTTTGGCAATGCCAATGCTGACCCTGTAACGCGTGACTGGCTCACCGGCCTTGATGTCGGTCAAAGCCACTTTGTGGCCTTGCGGCACTGCGTTGATGAGCGTGATGGGCGATGCATCTGGATGCGTTCTGACCTTGGCGCCCGCTTTCAATCCACCCGCAGTGACAACAATGGCCACGTTGTCGGCCTTGTGCATTGCAATGACGGGGAATTCAGAATAATCCATAAAGCGCTTTATTAAAAAACTTGGGCTGGGCTGAATCCATCCCGAAGTGGGCCATGAAAAATTTCTGCACAGATTGAAAAGGCTTCTGTTACATTTCGATCGAATTGAAAGAAATGACATGTTGTCGTACAACCCAAATTATCCAAGACCAAGGCACTTTGGGCCCTAGTAGTTACCCCATGAACTCAAACGCCGTGATCGTCGAAGAACCTCGCAAATCCAAAAGTTTAGCCATGCAATTGGTTGAAAAGATGTCTTTGCAAATTCGCGCAGGCCAACTCAAGGTGGGTCAAAAACTGCCAACGGAAGCCGAGATCATGCGCAACTTTGGCGTCAGCCGAACCGTGGTTCGAGAAGCCATTTCTCATTTGCAAGCTTCTTTTTTGGTCGAAACTCGGCACGGCATTGGCACGTTTGTGTTGCCGCAGGAGCTTAGTCCTTCTTTTCGCGTCAGCGCCCATCAATTAGGCACTTTGCGTGACATCATTGCGCTCCTTGAATTTCGAATCAGCATTGAAACTGAGGCTGCAGCGCTGGCTTCTCAGAGGAGAAATTCTGAAAATCTCGAAGAACTGCAAAATGCCATGAATGCGTTCAAGCAAGCCATTGCTGAAGGCCGAGATGCCGTTCAAGCCGACTTTTTGTTCCACCAAGAGATTGCAAGAGCCACTCAAAATAAGCATTTTCAAGAGTTGATGCATTCGCTGGGCACTGGCGCCATTCCGCGCGCTCGACTTGAAAATCCCTTGCCCGTCACCCCAGAGCGACTCGCCTATTTGAGGCGTGTGCACGAAGAGCACGAAAGTATTTTCAACGCCATTGCAGCCCAAGATCCTGAAGCTGCTCGCGCTGCCATGCGCACTCATTTGTCCAACAGCCGCGATCGACTGAAGAAAAGTGAAAGCGCTGCGCAATGAGCCTGAATACCCACCTAGGGTTTCTCCAGTGATGGCGGCTTGAACATCGGTTGTACGATGTCTTGTTGGCTAGTCCTTTTTCAGATTTAACGTCCTTCTTAATTGCCCATGAACACCACGCCCACCATCACCCGTCTGCAAGTGATTCCCGTTGCAGGCCGCGACAGCATGCTGCTCAATTTGAGCGGTGCCCATGGCCCTTTTTTCACACGCAACTTGATCATCCTGACCGACTCCAGTGGCAACACAGGCATCGGAGAGGTCCCAGGCGGCGAGAAAATTCGAAAAACCATTGAAGATGCCAAGCCTTGGATTGAAGGCCAAAGCATCGGTCAATACAAAAACTTGCTCAACTCACTGCAACACAAATTTGCAGATCGGGATTCGGGCGGGCGTGGCAATCAAACCTTTGATTTGCGCATTGCCATCCATGCCGTCACTGCCATTGAAAGCGCCCTTCTCGACCTCATGGGCCAGCACTTGGGCGTGCCAGTGGCTGCGCTGCTAGGCGAGGGACAGCAGCGCGCCAGCGTTCAAGTTTTGGGTTATTTGTTTTACTTGGCAGACCGCCAAAAAACAGACTTGCCTTATCACAGCGAACCCGACGCCAACAACGATTGGCAGCGATTGCGTCACGAAGAAGCCCTCACGCCAGAAGCCATTTTGCGCTTGGCCCAAGCCGCTCAAGACCGGTACGGCTTCCAAGACTTCAAACTAAAGGGCGGCGTCTTGCGGGGTGAAGCGGAAGTGGAGGCCATTGTGGCCTTGCACGAAAAATTTCCGGCTGCTCGAATCACCCTAGACCCCAATGGGGGCTGGCTTTTGAAAGATGCCATTCACTTGCTGCGTGATCACAGAAACACCATGGCTTACGCCGAAGATCCGTGTGGCGCTGAAGGTGTGTACTCCGGCCGAGAGGTGATGGCCGAGTTCAAACGCGCCACAGGCTTGCCCACCGCCACCAACATGGTGGCCACCGATTGGCGCGAAATGGCACACAGCATTCAATTGCAATCGGTCGACATTCCCTTGGCAGACCCGCACTTTTGGACTCTGCAAGGCTCTGTGCGAGTGGCGCAGTTGTGCCAAATGTACGACCTCACCTGGGGCTCACATTCCAACAACCACTTTGATGTGTCTTTGGCCATGTTCACACATTGCGCTGCAGCAGCCCCAGGCAAAGTAACAGCCATTGACACGCATTGGATTTGGCAGGATGGTCAATACCTCACTCAAGAGCCACTGCAAATTAAGGGCGGCATGATTGAGGTTCCCACGCAGCCAGGCCTGGGTGTGAAGCGCAACATGGATGCGGTAGAAGCGGCGCATCAGCTTTATTTACAACACGGCTTAGGCGCTCGCAACGATGCCATGGCCATGCAATACCTCATTTCTGGCTGGACCTTCAACCCCAAGATGCCCGCCATGGTTCGCTAATTTCAACGCTCATTCAAAATCAACATTTCAATCTAGACCATCATGCAAGCCATTCACAACAAATTCAAACAAGCGATTCTCAGTGGACAAAAACAAATTGGCCTTTGGTCGCATTTGTGCAGCCCCATCAGCATTGAAATTTTGGCAGACTGCGGCTACGACTGGCTGCTGCTTGACATGGAGCATTCGCCCAACGATTTAAGTGAAATCTTAGCGCAACTTCAAGCCATGAAAGGCGGAACCGCCACCCCCATCGTGCGCCCCCCTTGGAACGACATGGTGACCTTCAAGCGATTGCTCGACATTGGTGTGCAAAACTTGTTGGTGCCCTACATTCAAACCGCAGAAGAAGCCCGCAACGCAGTGGCTTACACCCGCTATCCACCCCATGGCGTTCGCGGCTATGCGGGCGCACCCAGAGCCAGCAACTATGGCCGCATCAAAGACTACGCTCACCACAATGCCGAAGAGTTGTGCTTGTTGCTTCAAGTGGAAACGCTGCAAGGCTTGGATAATTTAGAAGCCATTGCCAATGTGGAGGGCGTTGATGGTGTGTTCATTGGCCCCGGCGATTTGTCTGCGGCGCTGGGTCACCTGGCCAATCCCAAGCACCCCGATGTGTTGAAAGCAATTGACGATGCCATTGCCCGCATCAAAGCCTGCGGCAAAGCGCCAGGCATTCTCACAGGCGATGAAGCCTTGGCCCAACATTGTGTGGCGCAAGGTTGCTTGTTTGTGGCTGTGGGCGCCGATCAAAATGTATTGCGTGACAGTGCAACAGCACTTGCACAAAGGTTCAAAAGCTAACACTGCCTTCACAAATTTGACCTCAAGGCCACCATGCTCAACCCACCCGCCAGCCCACTGAAATTTCCCCGCCTTCTGCTCACCGGAGCAGGTGGCCATCTGGGCAAAGAACTCAGACCACGTCTCAAATCCTATTGCGATGTTTTGCGCGTGAGTGACAGAAGCGAATTAGGCGCCAGTGCACCCGGTGAAGAAATCAGGCAGGCCTCTTTGGAAAACAAAGAACAAATGATGGACCTTCTAAAAGGCGTAGATGCTGTGGTCCACATGGGCGGCGTGTCCACCGAACAGCCTTGGGATCCTATTTTGGCCAGCAACATTGTGGGCATGGTCAATTTGTATGAAGCCGCACGCTTACAAGGAACCAAGCGCATCGTGTTTGCAAGCTCCAACCACGTGACGGGCTTTTACCGGCAAGACGAAGTGGTGAATTCCAAAATGCCGGTCAAGCCCGATGGTTTCTACGGCCTGTCCAAAGCCTTTGGCGAAGACTTGGCTGAAATGTATTGGGCCCGCTGGGGCATTGAGACCGTGAGCGTTCGAATTGGTTCTTCTCTTGCAGAACCCAAAGACCGTCGCATGCTGGCCACCTGGCTCAGCTTTGATGATTTGGAGCGTTTGGTGGTGGCGGCACTCACAGCACCCATCGTCGGTCACTCCATCATTTATGGCATGTCTGACAATCAAACAACTTGGTGGGACAACACACATGCCAAACACATTGGCTATCGCCCACTCGACAGTTCAGATGTTTTTAGAAACGCAGTAGAAGCAAGGCAAGCCAGCATCGACAGCCAAGACAAAGCAGCCATCTATCAAGGCGGTGCCTTTGTGAAAGCTGCGCCGCACGGCTAGTTTGCAGTCATGAAGCCGCTTCAATTTGTAGCTATTGGAGAATGCATGTTGGAAGTGCAGGCCAATGGTTTTGGCCCATCGGTGCTTGCATTTGGTGGCGACACCTTCAATACCGCTGTGTACTTGCGGCGATGTGCAGCGCCTGCCAAGATTGAAGTGAGCTATGCCACTGGCCTTGGCACAGATCACCTCAGCCAAACACTGCGCCAAGAATGGGAAAAACTGGGCCTGAACTTAAACACCGTGGAATACATCGAAGGCAGATTGCCAGGCATGTATTTGATTGAAACCGATTCAAACGGCGAACGCACTTTTCATTTTTGGCGTGAAAACAGTGCAGCCCGCGTTTATTTTCAAGCCTCTGTCACTGCCCTTGAAAAGAATTTAGACCAGTTCGATTGCATTTACTTTAGCGGTATTTCTCTGGCCATTTTGGATGTCACTTCGCGCACCCGAATGTTTGCATTGCTAAAGCAAGCAAAGCTCAATGGCTGCCGTGTTGTGTTTGACAACAACTTTAGGCCCAAGCTCTGGCCTGATCGCAAACTGGCGCAAGAGGTGTACCGTCAAGCTTTTGCAGCTTGTCATACCGCCATGATCACTTTGGACGATCATCAAGCTGTGTTTGATTTCAGCTCCCTAGAAGAAGCTTTGGCGCACGCAAAAAGTTTGGCCATCCCCGAGCTTGTGATCAAACGAGGGGCTGAACATACCCTGGTGAGGCCAGAGAAGACCAACGAGTGGCTCAGCATTGCCACCCTCAGCGTTCAACAGGTCATTGACACAACCGCTGCGGGCGATGCCTTTGCGGCAGCCTATTTGAGCCGACGCCTGTGCGGTGACAGCGCCCAAAAAGCGGCCATCTTTGGCAATGCCGTCGCATCCAGAGTCATTCAATACAGGGGGGCGCTAATCCCCGAAGAAGCACTGCAAGACCTCATTTCCAGTCAGGTTTATTGATAAATATCAACAAAATCAATCACTTATATACTTAGCACTCCCCATAAGAGAGTGCTAAAATCCGATTCATTATGGAAAGGAGTTCTGGTATGACAAACCTCGCTGGATCCCTCGACACGGCACTCACCCTGAAAAACCCATGGGCCGTTGTGCCTTCGTTGGGTCACCTCGATG
The DNA here is from genome assembly GCA_026400155.1 of Burkholderiales bacterium. Taxonomy (GTDB): domain Bacteria; phylum Pseudomonadota; class Gammaproteobacteria; order Burkholderiales; family Burkholderiaceae_C; genus Limnohabitans_A. The sequence goes on from JAPLPO010000017.1 coordinate 33,156, forward strand.
CGTACATTTCTGCGGTCAACCGCATGCCCATGCTCACCCCAGAGCAAGAGCAGGAGTTTGCACGCAAACTGAAAAACGAAAATGACTTGGAATCAGCCAGTAAGTTGGTGCTCTCGCACTTGCGCGTGGTGGTGTCAGTGGCACGCCAATACTTAGGCTATGGTTTGCCCCATGCTGACCTCATTCAAGAAGGCAACATTGGCTTGATGAAAGCCGTGAAGCGCTACGACCCCGATCAAGGCGTGCGCCTGGTGAGCTACGCCATGCACTGGATCAAGGCCGAAATTCACGAGTACATCTTGAAGAACTGGCGCATGGTGAAGGTGGCCACCACCAAAGCACAGCGTAAATTGTTTTTCAACCTGCGCTCCATGAAGCAAGGCCTCAAAGCCGAAGCCGACGAAGCCACTGGCACGCACCGCGACACCCTCACCGCATCTCAAATTGACAGCATGGCCAAAGACCTTAACGTCAAACGCGAAGAAGTGATGGAAATGGAAACGCGCATGTCTGGCGGCGATGTGCTGTTAGATCCCTCACCCTCAGAAGATGGTGAAGTAGCCTATGGCCCCATTGCCTACCTGGCCGACGCGCACCACGAACCCACAGTCATGATTGAAGCGCATCAGCGCGACATGATGGCCAGCGATGGCATTGCCACAGCATTGGCTTCACTTGACGAACGCAGCCGCAGAATTGTGGAAGAGCGTTGGCTCAAGGTGAACGACGACGGCTCAGGCGGTTTAACGCTGCACGACTTGGCCGATGAGTTTGGCGTGAGCGCCGAGCGCATTCGCCAAATTGAAGTGGCGGCTATGAAGAAGATGAAAAAGGCTTTGACGCAGTACGCAGAGGCTTGAATTTTTTATAACTAACCCATTTTTAAACAAAAATGCCGCATGAGATTGCGGCATTTTTCTTGGGCGCTTAGTGACTTAATTCACAAACTGCTCAGATCCCACAATGCCCAGCTTGGTCAAGCCAATGCGTTGTGCACTGGCCATGACCAGTGCCACAGATTCGTACTTGGCTTTGGCGTGCGAGCGAATGTGCAGC
>JAPLPO010000046.1 GCA_026400155.1 Burkholderiales bacterium
ATTTTTCATGCCTCGAACTGCTTCTTCAAATTCTTTCAGCATTTGGCCTTCGCCCACCAAGAATTGGAAGTCGGCAGCTTTGCCGCCAGAAAACACTTCACCGTCAATCTTGCCTTCGAAATCAACCGTCACACGATCGCCATCGATCGCGGCTTCAGCAGCGGGACGCTGTGAGAAAGTGCGGCGTTGCTTGCGCAAAATATCCACGGTTTTGTCGATAGCTTCTTCGGTCACTTCGGCGCTGAGTTTTTCAACCGTGGCAGCAGCTAAATCGCCCAGCTTGACTTCGGGGTAAACCTCAAAAATAGCGTCAAAGGCCAGCTCACCTTCGGGTGCGCCTTCTTTTTCAGAAATGCGCGGCTGACCGGCAACGCGCACTTTGGCTTCATTGGCTGCCAGGGCAAACGCCTCGCCCACTTTGTCGTTCATGACTTCGTATTGAACTGAGTAACCATAGCGCTGTGCCACCACGTTCATGGGCACTTTGCCTGGACGAAAACCGTCCATCTTGACGGTCCGTGCCATTTTCTTCAAACGGGCATCAACTTCAGATTGGATGACAGTCACAGGCAGTGACAAGCTGATTTTGCGTTCCAATTTTTCCAATGTTTCTACAGTAACTGCCATGGTCTTCTCTTGTTAGTAAGTGGTGCGCGGGGCGGGACTCGAACCCGCACAGTATTGCTACCGTCAGGACCTAAACCTGGTGCGTCTACCAATTTCGCCACCCGCGCGGGTCCCATCGATATGGGTTGAATCGGTCAACCTTCTATTTTAACCATGGAAGTGAGGACTTCTGGGCTGAAGTCCCCCTTTCGGTCGTCGGGTTTAGACTGATTTTGGGGGTGGTGCTATCTTGAACCAAGCCGCATACATGGCCGGCAAAGCCAACAAAGTGAGGGCTGTCGCCACAATCAGTCCGCCCATGATGGCCACAGCCATTGGCCCCCAGAACACACTGCGAGAGAGCGGAATCATGGCCAAAACAGCCGCAGCTGCGGTCAACACAATGGGTCGCAAGCGCCTGACAGCAGACTCGACAATTGCTTCCCAGGCTGGCACGCCAGCAGCCCTGTCTTGCTCAATTTGATCGATCAAAATGACCGAATTCCGCTGAATCATGCCCATCAGGGCAATGACGCCTAGCAAAGCGACAAAGCCAAAAGGCCGATCCAGAACCAATAAGGCGCCCGCCACACCCGCAATACCAAGTGGGCCGGTAATGAACACCAACAAAGCACGGCTGAAGCTTTGGAGCTGAAGCATCAACAGGGTGAAGGTGACAAACAGCATGAGCGGCATGCCAGCCGCAATGGAGGCTGAGCCTTTGGAGCTCTCTTCCACCGCACCTGCCACTTCAATGCGGTACTCGCCAGCGTCTTTTTCCTGCCATTGGGCTTCTATCTTTTTCAAATCGGGCAACAGCTGCTGAGTTACTGTGGCACCTTGAATACCCTCAATCACATCGGCATTGACTGTGATGGCATAGCTTCGCCCTTCACGCCACATCACGCCTGGCTCCCAATTGAACACGGGCTTGGCAACCTGCAACAAGGGAATGGACTTGCCAGAAGCGGTGGGCACATAGGCGCCAGCCAAATCGGTAATGGCATCGCGCTCAGACTGAGGCTGCCTGAACACAATGTCAATGAGCTTGTCGCCATCGCGGTATTGACCAATGGTTGATCCAGACGAAATGGTTCTAGATGCTTGTGCAATAGATTGACTGGTCACGCCCAAAGCGCGCGCCTTGGCTTGATCGACTTCCAAGCGAATGACTTTGACAGACTCATTCCAGTTGTCGTTCACGCCGCGCGTATTGGGGTTGGTGCGCAATGCAGCCTTCACTTCGTCGGCCTTCAAGCGCAGCGCCAAAGGA
>JAPLPO010000119.1:0-8922 GCA_026400155.1 Burkholderiales bacterium
ACTTCGCCTTTGGCTTCGGCAAAAGGCTTGCCTTGTTCGGCAGTCATGAGGCGACCCAAATCGTCGACGTTGGCCAACAGCAAGTCGTACCACTTGCGAAGCAATATGCTGCGCTCTTTGCTGGTTTTGCCGCGCCAAGCGGGCAAGGCGGCATTGGCAGCTGCAATGGCAGCTTCCGCTTCGGGCGCGCCTAAGTTGGCTACATCGGCCAATTTAATACCTGTTGCTGGGTCACTCACATCAAAACGGCTTGAGCCCTTGACCCATTGGCCATTGATGAGGGCATCTGTCTTGAGAAGGCTAGGGTCTTTGAGCAGCGCCAAAGGTGATGTTTTCATGTCCATGAGGGTCTCCTTGATGGGAATCTGTTGTTGGGTAGGCCTATTATGCACTTGCCGCAATCTTATAATGGAAAGTTGAGCCCCGTTTGGCTTTCACAAAGATACCCCTGCCATGAGCACTCCTGTTATTTCTGTTGCTGATATTCGCAAAACTTTCCTCGACTTTTTTGCGTCCAAAGGTCACACCGTGGTGGCTTCTAGCCCCCTGGTGCCTGGCAACGATCCCACTTTGATGTTCACCAACTCTGGCATGGTTCAGTTCAAGGACGTGTTCTTGGGCACGGACAAGCGCAGTTATGTGCGAGCAGCCTCGGTTCAAGCTTGTTTGCGCGCTGGCGGCAAGCACAACGATTTGGAAAACGTGGGTTACACCGCGCGCCATCACACCTTCTTTGAAATGTTGGGCAACTGGAGTTTTGGCGACTATTTCAAACGCGACAGTTTGAAATGGGCTTTTGAATTGCTCACGCAAGTTTACAAATTGCCCGCTGATAAATTGTGGGCTACGGTCTACATTGAAGACGACGAAGCCTACGACATCTGGACCAAAGAGATAGGCCTGCCTCCCGAGCGCGTGGTGCGCATTGGTGATAACAAGGGCGGACGCTACATGTCCGACAATTTCTGGATGATGGCCGACACCGGCCCCTGCGGTCCTTGCTCCGAAATTTTCTACGACCATGGCCCCGAAGTGGCTGGCGGCCCTCCCGGTAGCCCCGAGCAAGACGGCGATCGCTACATTGAAATTTGGAACAATGTGTTCATGCAGTTTGACATGCAGCCCGACGGCAGCTTGAACAACTTGCCCGCACCCTGCGTTGATACTGGCATGGGCTTGGAGCGTTTGGCGGCTATTCTGCAGCACGTGCACAGCAACTACGAAATCGATATTTTTGATGCGTTGATCAAAGCTGCATCCCGCGAAACAGGCTGTGCTGATTTGCAAAATAAATCATTGCGCGTCATTGCTGATCACATTCGCGCCACTGCCTTCTTAGTGAGCGATGGCGTTGTGCCTAGCAATGAAGGCCGTGGCTATGTTCAGCGCCGAATCGTTCGCCGCGCTATTCGTCATGGTTACAAGTTGGGTCAAAAAACGCCGTTCTTCCACAAGTTGGTGCCTGACCTTGTTAAGTTGATGGGCGCTGCCTATCCCAGTTTGGCATCGCAAGAAAAACGCATCACCGACATCTTGAAGGCCGAAGAAGAGCGCTTCTTTGAAACCCTCGAAGTAGGCATGCAAATTTTGGATTCAGCCCTTGAAGGTGGCGTCAAAGTGTTGCCGGGTGATGTGGCGTTCAAATTGCACGACACCTACGGCTTCCCCTTGGACTTGTCTGCCGATGTTTGCCGTGAGCGCGATTTGAGTGTGGACGAGGCCGGCTTTGCTGCCGCCATGGAACGTCAAAAAGCCCAAGCCCGTGCGGCTGGCAAATTCAAAATGGACCGCGCGCTGGAGTACACCGGCGCAGGCAACACCTTTGTGGGTTACGACGAACTGCAAGCCACTGCCAAAGTGTTGGCGCTGTATGTAGATGGCACGCCAGCCACCGAACTCAAGGCCGGTCAAAACGGCGTGGTGGTGTTGGACACCACACCTTTTTACGCAGAGTCGGGTGGCCAAGTAGGCGACCAAGGTTTGTTGCAAACAGCGGGCGCTCGGTTTGAAGTGGAAGACACTTTGAAAATCAAAGCCGATGTGTTTGGCCACCATGGCGTATTGGCACAAGGTAGTCTGAAATTGGGTGATGCTGTACAGGCACAAGTAAATATTGACTTGCGAACGGCCACTGTGCGCAATCACTCAGCCACCCACTTGATGCACAAAGCCTTGCGTGAAGTGTTGGGCGACCACGTGCAACAAAAAGGTTCTTTGGTGAATGCCGAGCGCACCCGTTTTGACTTTGCGCACAACGCACCCATTACCGATGAGCAAATTTTGGCCATTGAAGCCAAAGTAAATCAAGAAATTTGGGCCAACCCCGCTACTCAAGCGCGTGTGATGGACATTGAGTCAGCGCAGAAAACCGGCGCCATGATGTTGTTTGGCGAGAAGTATGGCGAAACCGTGCGTGTCCTCGACATCGGTTCAAGTCGTGAACTCTGTGGCGGCGTCCATGTGCACCGTACCGGTGACATTGGTTTGTTCAAAGTGGTGGCTGAGAGTGGCGTGGCTGCTGGCGTGCGTCGTATTGAAGCCGTCACAGGCGGCAACGCATTGGCTTACTTGCAATCTTTGGAGGCAACAGTTTCCAAAGCGGCCGGTAGCCTGAAAGCATCGCCTTCGGAATTGAACAGCCGCATTGCGCAGGTCTTGGACCAAGTGAAATCTTTGGAAAAAGAAATGGCGGCGCTCAAAGGCAAATTGGCTTCGTCACAAGGCGATGAGCTCATGACCCAAGCCGCTGATGTGAAGGGTGTCAAAGTGCTGGCTGCCTTGCTGCCGGGCGCCGATGCCAAAACACTGCGTGACACCCTGGATAAGTTGAAGGACAAACTGAAAACAGCCGTCATTGTGTTGGCGGCTGTCGAGGGCGACAAAGTTCAATTGGCGGCAGGCGTCACACCTGAGACTACCGGCAAAGTGAAAGCGGGCGAGTTGGTCAATTTTGTGGCTCAACAAGTGGGCGGCAAAGGTGGTGGCAAGCCAGACATGGCCATGGCGGGTGGTACGGATGCCACCAACCTCAATGCGGCATTGGCAGGCGTGCAGGCGTGGGTGGCTGAGCGTTTGTAAACTGCTGAGTACTATGTGATCGCATTTTGAAAGCGATCAAAGAAAATTGAGGGCGATAGAATTTCGATGCCCTCATACACTTGGATATTTTTCAAGTCTGGGTCGCCTGAAATGATGATGCTCGATTGAGAGTCTATTGCCAGTTCAAGGAACTTATTGTCGGTGTCATCGCGACTGAGTTGGATCTGTGAAATTGATTCAAACCGTTTGATGGATTGTGCAATTTGGATCAGGTGCTTTAGTCGTCCATCTTTCTCAAAATAGCGGTCGAATTTCTGGCGCGCAATTCTTGTTTCAAGTTCATGCCAAGTGGCCTCATTTTGTGCAATGACAAATCGTTCAACTGCTATGGCAAGTACTTGGGCAGACTTGGAGTGTGGCAATAAACCTGCGCTGATCAATACATTGGTGTCAATGACGATGTAGGCAGGCTTACTTTTCATTCAGCATTCGCGCAATATCTGCTTCGTTCAAACCATCTTGTTCGGCTTGGGTGCTCATTTTTGAAAGATGTTGGCGCATTGCATCTGACGCATTTTTTCCGCGAAGCGCGTAATTCTCACTGATCAGTTCAGCAACATGCAAGGGGATGGTTTGTGTAACGGCTTTATAGTCCTCATACGACAGAACTACAGCAACTGGGCGGCCGCGCCTGGTAACCGCGACTGGCTGGCGTTGTGAAGTATCGATCAGGGTGCCAAACTGATTTTGTGCGGCAAGTGAAGTCATTGTGAGCATGAACAAGCCCTCCAAATGGATGTAACAGCTATTATGGCTGTTAGATGCGTTTAGGCCAAGAGTAATCTGTACCCATCATGCCCTTGATCACCAACATTTCACAGACAAGATATGCACGGAGGCTTCATTTCGAGGGTAATCCATAGTGTGCATAATTTATATTTTGTGCATAAAATATAAATTATGGATAAAAGTCAAAATCCCACAGCCATCGAAATTGCCCTCACTTCGCTTCGGCAAGATGTTTTGTCCTTGGCTTATTTGCCTGGCACAAAGCTGAAAGTGGAGCATTTGCAGCAGACCTATGGGCTCTCATCTAGCCCCATCAGAGAGGCGCTCAACAGGCTTACTTGGTTTCTGATGTTGATCTGCAAGACATCACCAGCATGCGATTGCTAATTGATCTGCCCACCTTAGAGCAGTCTATGAAGAATGGCGATGACGATTGGGAGGCTCAAGTCATTGCCAGTTTCCACGTGCTTGAAAAACTTGAAAGCAGATTGCCAGAAGGCCCCGTGGTCTTGAACGCTGAATGGAGTGCACTTCACCGTGCTTTTCATGCTGCCATGATAAGTGCCTGCACTTCAGAGCGAATGCTGTTGACCAGCAGCAGTCTATTTGACCAGGCTGAAAGGTACCGCCATATTTCAGCGCGCTACAGAACTGTGATCAAGCGCAAAAGCGAAGAGCACAAAGTTTTGATGCGTGCTGTCCTGAAACGCGATATTGCCACCGCGCAAGAACTTCACCAGGAACATGTCTTGAGCACGCAAAAGAATGCTCTAAAAGCTTTAGCGCAGTGGCATCAAGATACGCATTGATATTTGGAGACATATATGCTGAAAGTAACTCGACCCACTCTGTCTCATTTTGGCGTTTATGCCACCGATGTCGACAAGATGGTGCATTTTTATAAAACTGTGTTTGGGTTGGTAGAAACAGACCGAGGTGTTGGTAAAACATTCAAAGCACCTTTGGTGTTTTTGAGTGCCAGCCCCGATCAGCATCACCAACTGGTCATTGCAGGAGGTCGGCCGGCCGATGCAACGTTTAGCACCGTGATGCAGTTGTCTTTTGCAGTGCCCTCCATTCAGCATTTAAGAGATTTGAAAAAGTCTGCCGAAGCACTGGGTGCAAGTCGAGTTTTGCCTTTGAACCATGGCAACGCATTGTCGGTTTACTTTGCAGACCCAGAGGGCAATACGGTTGAGATTTACATCGACATGCCTTTCTATATTTCTCAGCCGCACGGCGATCCGTTGGACTTGTCTAAAGACGACGAAACACTGATGCGTGAAACAGAAGCCATTTGCAGAAGCGACCCCACTTTCAAACTCGTTGAAGACTGGCAAGCTGCCACTTTCAAATAAACCTATTCATACTTTAAGAGAATCAACATGAAATTACTTTCTTTCATTGGCGCAAACGGACCCACATGGGGTGCAGTGGTTGGACCAGACGAGGTGGTCGATCTGGGCAAAGACATGCCGCAGTTTGCCAACTTGGCGGCTTACATTGGTTCGGGTGAATACCTCAAAGCCAAAGACCATGTGGCTGGCAAAAAGCCATCTGCCAAATTGAGCGAGATCACTTTCTTGCCAGTCATTCCTGAGCCAGAAAAAATCATTTGTGCTGTACGCAATTACATGGACCACCACCAAGAAGTTCTGGCAGCCGGTATGCACCGTGAGTTGTCTGAAGAGCCGCCTATTTTCTTGCGCGTGTGGCGTTCACAAGTGGCCCACAAGCAACCCATCATTTGTCCCAACGTTTCGGGCAGTTTGGACTGGGAAGGTGAGCTGGCCGTCATCATTGGCAAGCCAGGACGCTTCATCAAAGAAGAAAATGCGTTTGACCATGTGGCAGGCTATTCTTGCTACAACGACGGCAGCATTCGCGAATGGCAATTCCATGCCAAGCAAATTGCATCTGGCAAAAACTTTGAGTCCACCGGTGGCTTTGGTCCCTGGATGGTCACCGCCGATGAGATCCAGCCCAATCAAGAAGTGAAGTTGGTCACGCGATTGAATGGTGTGGTGGAGCAGTCGAGCCACACGGGCCACATGATTTTCCCTATTGCCAAATTGATCAGCTATGCCTCCACCATCTTCACGCTCATGCCTGGTGATGTCATTGCCACAGGCACGCCAGCCGGTGTGGGTTGGAGCCGCAAGCCGCCTAAGTTCATGAAGCCAGGTGATGTGTGCGAAGTTGAAATTGAGCACATCGGCACCTTGGTCAATCACATCGCTGCACAGCCTTGACATCGACGCTGAATCTAAAGCGCTAATTCAAACCAATACGCTATGCACATCGTTCGCATTCACCAGCCAGGCGGCCCTGAAGCGCTGCAACTTGAAGAAGTGGCAGCGCCATTGGCAAAGTCTGGAGAGGTCAGAATCAAAGCCATGGCCATTGGCGTGGGGCGGCCCGATGTACTCATGCGCCAGGGCATTTACAAATGGATGCCGCCATTGCCTGCCACGCCGGGTGCTGAGTTGTCGGGCATTATCGATGCAGTAGGTGAGGGTGTCAGTCAAGCACGTGTGGGAGAACGTGTGTTGCTCAGTTCGCGAGACTTGCCGCAACGCGGTGGCTGTTATGTTCAATCCATTGCGGTGCCGCAAAGCAAGCCCTATCTTTTGCCCGATAGCATTTCTTTTCAGGATGCCGTGAGTTTGCCCAATCTGCAATTGGCTTTGGCATTGCTGCAAAGTGCCAATTTGAGTCCTGCCGCAGAAAAACGCGCCATCTTGATCACCGGTGCTGCTGGTGGCGTTGCAGGCATGTTGTCTCAACTGGCCAGAGTTCATGGTTTTCAAACTATTGGAACGGCACGCTCTGCCTTGAAACGAGACTTTGCGTTGGCCAATGGATTTGACGTGGTACTTGATGCCAACCCTGAAACGCTGTGTGAAGATGTTCTGAAAGCCACCTCAGGTTTGGGTGTCAATTTGGCTTATGACCACTTAGGCGGAGCCTACTTGCCTGCATGCATGAGAAGTTTGAGCCCACTTGGTACAGCCATCTCATTCAACGTCATCACGGGCCAACCCAGTGTGGATGTTTTCTCTGTGATGCGAGAGTTGCTGTCCAAAAGCTTGGGCATTCGCTGCTTCTCGATGCACACCTTTGACGAGAACGAAAACAATCGACGCCAATTGATGCAACAAGCCATTGAACACATGGCAACTGGAAAAATTCGCGCCCCTCGGCCTACTGTGATGTCCTTGAGCGAAGTGGTTCAAGCGCACATCATTTTGGACAAAGGCGAGACCCTTGGAAAAATCGTATTGAATCCTCAATAAGAAGGATTTTTTAATTTTAATTTGGATGGAGACAAATGATGAAACTTGAAAACTCAAAAACAAACTTCTTGAAAAAGACCTTGATGTTGACCTTGCTGGTCAGTGGCGCTGCGTTTGCTCAAGCCTACCCCGATAAAAATATCAAAATCATGCAAGGCTTTGCGCCAGGTGGCAATGCAGACGCCATTGCACGTGCGGTGGGCTCTGAAATCTCAAAGAGTGTGGGGCAAGCGGTGGTCGTTGAGGCGCAGGCTGGTGCAGGGGGCACCATTGCCGCCACCACCGTGGCCAAGGCCAAGCCTGATGGCTATACCTTGCTACTCGCAACAGGTGGTCATGCGGTTGCAGGTGCTATCTACAACAACCTCAATTACAAAACGGTGCAAGATTTTGAGATGATCAGCACGATCACTTACTTTCCATTTTTGGTGGTGATCAATGCAGAAAACAAGATTGCCAATTTTCCTGCACTCTTGAATCAGGCCAAAGCCAATCCTGGAAAAATTGCATACGGCACGGCAGGCATTGGCTCCACCCATCATTTGGCAGGCGAGTTGCTGGCCAGCATGGCCAAAGTCGACTTACTTCACGTGCCTTATAGAGGGGATGCAGGTTCCATCACGGCCTTGTTGGCCGGTGATGTGCCGTTCATCATTGCACCGCCCACGGCCGTACTCACCAACATCAAAGCAGGCAAACTCAAAGCCATTGCTGCCACCGGCCCTCAGCGCTGGGTGGGCTTGCCTGATGTGCCTACCGTTGCCGAGCAAGGCGTGCCTGGCTACGATGTGCGCTCTTGGGCTGGCTTGATGGCGCCTGCCGGCACGCCCAAGCCTGTCATTGATAAATTGAACGCAGAAACTTTGAAAGCCATTCAACTTCCCCATGTGAAGGCGCGCTTGGAAGAGATGGGTGGCGATGTTCGCGGCAGCACCTCAGACGAAATGAAAAACATGGTGGCTTCTGAAACCCAAAAGTGGATTCAAGTGGTCAACAACGCCAAAATTCCTAAGCAGTAAACATTCATTTACCCAAGGTTCAACATGTCCCTCATCAAAATTCGCAAACGCAGCCTGACCATTGAAACCCAATACCACGAGGGCGGCCCCGTTGCCGAGGTGCCTCTGAAGTTGGCGTCAGCTTGCGCTGTGATTGAAAACCCATATGCGGGACGTTATGAACCTGATTTGATGCCTTTCATGGCCGAGTTGCGTTCCCTTGGAACACTTTTGGCCCAAGAGTTGGTCGACACACTTGGCAAAGACAATGTGGAGGTCTACAGCAAAGCGGCCATCGTGGGTGTCAATGGCGAAATGGAGCATGGCGCTGTTTGGCACGAAGCCGGTGGGTGGGCCATGCGTGCAGCCTTGGGTGAGCCAAAGGCCATTGTGCCCGCTAGCAAAGCGGTTGCCAGCGCTGGCTATCGCATCATGGTGCCTCTGCATTACATCCATGCCTGCTATGTTCGAAGTCACTTCAACAGCATGGAAGTGGGTATTCAAGATGCGCCAAGGCCGAATGAAATTTTGTTTGCGCTGGTCATGGGAACAGGGGGCCGTGTGCACTCGCGTTTGGGTGGATTGACCAAAGACAAAGTGTCAGTCCATGATGGGCAGCGTTAAGAGCGATCCATGCCATAGAGTTTGAGTTGACTCTCAAATTCTCTTGAAACGCCAGAAATTGGATCCTTGAAAACAATTGTTTTGGCGAGCAGTTGAAGCGGTGCATTGAAATCATCGGCTTCATCGGCACCTCTGAGAACATGAGGGTAGAGCTGATCGTTGATCAGGGGTAAACC
>JAPLPO010000119.1:8970-17537 GCA_026400155.1 Burkholderiales bacterium
CACAGTTGATGACGTTGGCCTGTGAGGGGTTTCAGAATGTAGCGGGCCAAGGATTTAGGATACTGGCGCGAGTGGTGAATTGACAAAGGGTTGCTGCTAGCGCTGCTAAAGCTACTTACGCAATCAATCCAAGTCTCGCTGTTGAACGCTGTTTCGTGGCTGGTTGCGTCTCTGGCAAGCTCTCGCATCTTGAAAAACTGCGTGTCCTCCACCATCATGCTTCGATAAATAAGCGGAAACACCATGCCCTGGGTTGAAGCATCTGTTGCACCCGCAATGGCCTCATAGGTTTTCTCAACCAGCCGTTGCCTAAATAGTTCTTGATAGGCGTTGCGATCTTGCGCTCGAACACTGAACACCAACAAGCCAGCCGTTTCACGGTCAATGCGATGGATGGGTGAAAGCTCTGGCAAATTCAAGGCTTGTTTCAACTGAACCAGCAAGCTTTGCTGAACATACCTTCCACCGGGTGTGACGGGCATGAAATGGGGCTTGTCAGCCACCACCAAATAATCATCTTGAAAAATGACGCGGGCCTTGAATGGCAATTCTGGCTCGTTGTGTATGTTGCGGTAGTAGTAAAGATGAGACTCCAGCAACAGACTGTCTTGCGGCTTCATCACGCGCCCAATCGCGTTCATGATTTCGCCAGCTGCAAATCTGTTCAGCCATTTGTCTCTAGAAACAGCGCTGAATTTGGCAGTTAAAAAATCAATTGCAGAAAGTGCCGTTTTGGCGGGAATGCCAACCGTGCTAGGCCCAACGCCATCAATGACTGGTGGCTTAAACGCGTTTGAAGACGACATCCCACACACCATGCCCCAGTTTCAAGCCGCGATTTTCAAACTTGGTGAGCGGTCGATACTCAGGCTTTTGTGCGTATCCGCCGTTGGTCAAGTCGGCGGTGTTTTTCAGCAAAGGCTCTGCGCTGAGAACTTCCAAAATTTGCACGGCATAAGGCTCCCAATCGGTGGCGCAATGGATGTAAGCACCTGGCTTGAGACGCGCTGCTAGCTTGGCAATCAAAGGTGTCTGAATGAGTCTGCGTTTGTTGTGACGCGACTTGTGCCAAGGGTCGGGAAAGAAAATGTGCACCCCATCCAATGAAGCCAAAGGCAACATGTTGTCGATCACTTCAACCGCGTCGTGTTGCAAAATGCGGATGTTTTGAATGTCTTGCTCGCCAATTCGTTTGAGTAATGCACCCACGCCAGGTTCGTGAACTTCGCAACACAAGAAATGATCGAGGGGCCGAACTTTGGCAATGTGCGCGGTGGCTTCTCCCATGCCAAAACCTATTTCCAAAATGACAGGTGCTGAGGCTGACGCTTGCCCATTCAAGGCAAATGCTTTGGCCATGTTCAATGGCTCGGGGGCATAGGCGAGCAAATACTGGGGACCCCAAACCTCAAAGGCTTTGGCTTGACCTGTGGTGGTGCGGCCCGCACGCTTCACAAAGCTTTTGATGTTTTTGGGAAAAGCGACCGAGGCGGGTGCTTGAGTGGGAGAGTCAGAAGTCATGCGCTGATTTTAAGGGCTGACAGGCAGATACTTTGCCGCCCACTCTTGAGTCCAATTTGAAAGTGCCAACTCAAGTTGCATGGCGCCACCCAACACATTCGTCTGGGTACTTAAGCCCAGTGCGCTTGCTGCAGCCTGAAGGGCCATGCCAACAGCCGTGTTGGAACTTAAATCCAATGCCTTGGCGCCATTTTGCTTTGACAATTTTTCGCCATTGACGCCCAAGACCAAGGGTGTATGCAAGTAATGCGGGTGCTTCAATGCCAATGCTTCCTGCAGCAAGAGTTGCCGCGCTGTGTTGTCAGCCAAATCTTCTCCGCGCACCACGTGAGTGATGCCTTGCTTGGCATCGTCTACCACCACCGCCAGTTGATAAGCCCACAAGCCATCAGCGCGTTTCAAAACAAAATCGCCCACTGCATCCAAAACATTTTGCGATTGCCGCCCCAGGCGTCTGTCATGCCAATAGACTTCGGGTTGGCCACGCAATGCACTCCATTGGGCGACATTGAAACGCCAAGCTCTGATGGCTTTGCCATGCAAGCCTTCTCTGCAAGTGCCGGGGTAAACAGCTGCTTTGTGGCGCTCTAAACTCAAACCCATGGCCTCTTGCTGTTCTTCAATTTCTTTGCGGGTGCAGCCGCAAGGGTAGGCCAATTTTTTGTCGATCAGTTGCTGTAGGGCTTTCTCATAAAGCGCATGCCGATCGGATTGGAAAGCAACTTCAGCATCTGACCGTAGCCCGCACACAGACAGTTGATGAAGAATGTTGGCGGCTGCACCGTCAATGCAACGCGGCCCATCGATATCTTCTATGCGCACCCACCACTCGCCCTGCATGGCCTTGGCATCCAGCCAGCTGGCAAGCGCTGCCACCAGTGAGCCTGCATGCAATTCACCCGTGGGTGAGGGTGCAAATCTTCCTCGATTCATCCCAAATCAAAGTGCAGCCAGCGCCAGTTCCAAGCCAGAAACAAAAGCATCTTCAACGCGGTGACCGAGACACCAGTCGCCGCACAAACCAATGCCTTGTTTTTGGCTCAGCATATGCGAGACACCCAAGGGCTGCAAAGTTTTGGCATAGCGCCAGCGGTGCACAGCGGAATGCGCGGGTGTGGCGCGAATGCCCGTGATTTCAGAGAACGCTTTGAGCAATTTGGCTTCAACGCGTTCTGGTGCGTCTTCTAAATGTTCTTGTGACCAAGCTGCGCTGGCCTGGATGGTCCAGCGTTCTATGAGGTCGCGACCAGGCTTGGAAGATTCGCGCGCCAACCAAGCAACACGGTGGTGCACGCTTCGAGCGGCATTCCACTGCGGGCCCAAGGTAATGAGCCCTGGTTGTACTGCATTGGGAAAGGCAACCATGAGCGTCCAGCAAGGTGCCACTTGAACTTTGGTCAGCGCCTCAGAGTTTTCCAATTTGATTTTGGAATTGCGCAGCAAGTCAATGGCTTGATCGCAGGGAGTGGCCAAGAGCACTTGGTCAAAGCCACTGAAAACCGATTGGGCGCCTTCTGGTTCTTCGCTGTGCAACTGCCAGAGTTCAGGGTGCAAGGTGTCGCGTTCAATTTTGATCACCTTGGATTGAAAGTGGAGGGTGTCGTTTTGCACCAAGGGCTGGGCCCAAGCTTTGACCAAAGCGTTCATGCCTGGCGAGGCCACCCAATGTTTGTCTTGCGTGTGGCGAGCCGCTTCAACCAAACGGCCCATGGCGTCAAGCACACGCACTGCGTTAGCGCTCCAGGGTTTGCAAATGTTGGGTGTGGTGGCCAAGGCTTGAGCAAAGCGATCATCGCGAACCGTGAAATATTGGGCACCATGATCGAAATTGCCAAAGCTGGTGGCGCGTGTTGACATGCGGCCACTGGTGCCTCTGCTTTTTTCAAAGACGGTGACGCGGTGGCCTGCTTGCATCAGGGTGCGAGCGCAAGCAATGCCCGCCATGCCCGCCCCAATGATGGCGAAATTTTGAACAGGCTTTGTCTGAGTTTTTGTCTGAGTGTTTGTTTTGGTCATGGGGCTACTCTACACGCGATGATGGGGTTGGAGCAATGCCTGTTTGGTTCTGTCTTGACTCAACTGAGACAGCCACCAACTCAAGGCGTGCCCCAGACTTTTGCCATGGGGATTGCGCCACGCAAATTCAACCTGGCTAATGCGCTGGATACGACTCACTTTTTTGGCGACCAATCGGCCACTCTCCACATAGGGCTTGGCCATGCTTTCAGGCAAAAAGCCGCCGCCAAGGCCCCTCAGTTGAGCCTCCAACTTGGTGGGCATGTCTGGCACCGTCAAGACATCTTGACCGCCCAAAAGTCCAATCGTGACGCCTTCACCGCGCGGCACCGAATCGGCCACTGCCACTGCGCGGTGTTGTTGAATGATGGCGTCGCTCAAGGGCTCTGGCGCCATGGCCAAGGGATGGTGAGGTGCCACGGCATAAACAAACGAAATTTGTCCGAGGCTTTCATGCAAGAACTCTGGTTGGCTGGATGCCGTCAAAAACACCCCAATGGCCAAATCGGCTTGACCCGATTTGAGAGTTGCCAAGGTGCCCGACAGTGTTTCGTATCGAATTCGCATGCGAGTGGGTGGGTTCAGGGCCAAGAAGGCATCGCAAATCTCCATGACGACCGACCGGGAGATGATGCTGTCCACCGCCACCGTCAGGACCGACTCCCAGCCCGTGGCCACGCGCTTCACGCGGTTGGCCAAAGCATCCACATCTTGAAGGAGTCGTTTGGCTTCTCTGAGCAACTCTTTGCCAGCTTCCGTGGGTTTGGCTTGCCGGCTACTGCGGTCGAACAACAAGACGTCTAGGGCATCTTCAATTTGCCGGATGCGGTAGGTGAGAGCGCTGGGGACCAAGCCTCGTTGCCTGGCTGCGGCGGCAAAGCTGCCTGTCTCTTCGATGGCCAGCAGCATGCTGAGGGCGTCGGGCGTGAGGAGGTCGCGAGAAGAAGCAGCCATGAATATATTCAAATAATTTGAATGATAACTACAAAAATTGATCTTTTTATTGAAACTATTGGAATATAAAGTACGGCCATCGAATGTTTCAAAGTAGAGGCTCCAAATGATTCAAATCCGCCGTTCCGCAGAACGTGGCTATGCCGACCACGGTTGGCTCAAGTCTTTTCACAGTTTTTCATTTGCCGGTTATTACGACCCGGCTTTCATGGGTTGGGGCAATTTGCGCGTCATCAACGAAGACCGCATTGCGCCTGGCACCGGCTTTGGCACCCATGGCCACAAAGACATGGAAATCATCAGCTATGTGCTGTCGGGCAACTTGGCGCACAAAGACAGTATGGGCAACGTCAAAGGCATTCCACCTGGAGACATTCAGCGAATGAGCGCTGGCAAAGGCGTGATGCACAGTGAGTTCAACCATGCCGAAGGCCAGAGCACACATTTCTTCCAAATTTGGATTGAGCCCAATGTGATGGGCATTGCGCCCAGTTATGAGCAAAAGACTGTGCCAGCGGCCACCAAACGCGGCGCTTTGAAAGTGGTGGCATCGCCTCAAGGTGAAGGCGATGCCGTGCAAATTTCTGCAGACGCCACTTTGTATGCGGGATTGTTGGATGGCTCTGAACAAGCGGGCTTGACTTTGAACCCTGCGCGCAAAGCCTATGTGCACCTCATTCGCGGCGAATTGCAGGTGAACGGACAGGCTTTGAAAGGCGGCGATGCGGCGCTCATTCAGGCTGAATCGAATCTTGAACTGACGCACGCCAAAGATGCTGAGGTCTTGGTTTTTGACTTGGCCTCTTAATTTTTAAACACACTTTTTAATTTCTACAGGAGAATTTTCATGGCTCAAACAGTTGTTATTTATCACTCAGGTTATGGTCACACACAGCGCGTGGCGCAATTTGTGGCACAAGGCGCCAACGCAGCTTTGATAGCCATCGACGCTGACGGCAACATCACCGATGCCGACTGGGCTGCTTTGGATGCCGCTGATGCCATCATCTTTGGCTCACCCACCTACATGGGCATGGCTTCTTGGCAGTTCAAGAAATTTGCCGATGCCTCTTCTAAGCGTTGGTTTACCAGTGCGTGGAAAGACAAAGTGGCCGGCGGCTTCACCATTTCTGCCAGCCCCAGTGGCGACAAGCTCTCTACGCTTCAGTACTTCATCACCTTGGCCATGCAACAAGCCATGGTGTGGGTGGGTCAGCCCGCCATGAACGATGGCACCACCAACCGTATTGGCTCTAACTCTGGCTTGATGGCCCAAGTGGGTCCGACCAGCCCTGCAGAAGACATTCCACAAGGCGACTTGGACACAGCCAAGGCTTACGGTGCGCGTGTGGCAGCGATGGCCGCTAAATTGCGCGCTTGATAGACAGAAGCCCTTCTCAGGGCTTCACTGTTTCTAAAGAGACATCGACGGCGCGGCGTTCGTCAAACACAAAACAACCGCCGTCGTAGTGCGAGCCATCGGTCTCTTCAAAGTATTTCAAGATGCCACCCTCTAACTGGTAAGTGTGGGGTAGGCCGTTTTGTTGCATGAAGATGGCGGCTTTTTCACAGCGAATGCCGCCTGTGCAAAAGCTGATGATGGTTTTGTCTTGCAGTTCGTCTTTGTGCGCCCGCAAAGCATCTGGAAATTCTGTGAACTTGGTCAAGCGCCAGTCGATGGCGCCCTTGAAGGTGCCTTCGGCCACTTCGTAATCGTTGCGCGTGTCCAAAATAACCACGGGACGTCCGTTGTCGTCAAATCCTTGGTCTAGCCAGCGTTTGGCAGTGGCAGGGCTGACAGCCGGCGCACGGCCTTCGGCCGGCCGAATGGTGGGGTGGTTCATGCGAATGATTTCGCCCTTCACCTTGACCAGCATTTTTTTAAAAGGCACGGTTTCCGACCAGCTTTCTTTGGGGCGAATGTCTAAAAACCGAGGATCTGTATGGAGTTCAGCCACAAAACCTCGTACAGCCTCGGCGGAGCCTGCCAAAAATAAATTAATGCCTTCCTCGGCCAGCAAAATGGTGCCTTTCAGGTCGCGCGCCCGGCAGCGTTCTAAGAGCAAAGGACGCAGTTCAGCCGGATCGGGCAGCGGCACAAACTTGTAAGAAGAAATATTCAAAATATTGTTCACCCCCGTATTGTAGAAAACATCTGAAGCAGCTTCTACAATGGACCCATGTTTGTTCATTTGCGCCTTCACACCGAGTTTTCCATTGTCGATTCCACCTGCCGCATCGACGATGTGGTGCAGGCGGCGGCAGACGATCAGCAACCTGCTTTGGCCATCACTGACCTGAGCAATTTGTTTGGCGCCATCAAGTTTTACAAAGCTGCGCGCGGCAAGGGCGTTCAACCCATTTTGGGCGCAGAGATTTTTTTAGAAGGTTTGGGCGCCGATCCGCTGGCTTTGTCGCGGGTCATGGTGTTGGTGCAAAGTTCGCAAGGCTATTTGAACCTCTCCGAATTGCTGGCCCGCGCTTGGACGCAAAACATGGTGAAGACCAACGCCGTGGTCAAGCTGTCATGGCTTCAAGAATTGTCTGAAGGTTTGATTTTGTTGTCGGGCGCGCAAGCTGGCCCTGTGGGTCAGGCCTTGGTGCAAGGTGATGCATCGCGTGCGGCCGAAATTGCTTTGCAGTTGGCGTCTATTTTTACGCACCGGTTCTATCTGGAAATACAACGCGCAGGTCGTCCGGAAGACAATGCGCACGTGGTGGCTGCCGTCAAGTTGGCTTCGCGCTTGAGCTTGCCTGTGGTGGCCACGCATCCAGTTCAGTTTTTGAAGCAAGACGATTACGAATCGCACGAAGCACGCGTGTGCATTTCTGAAGGCGAAATTTTGGGCAACCAACGCCGTGTTCGAAAGTTCACAGGCGATCAGTACTTCAAGACGGTCGCTGAAATGCAAACACTGTTTGCCGATGTGCCCAGTGCCTTGGCCAACTCCGTCGAAATTGCCAAGCGCTGCAACCTGTCTTTGGTCTTGGGCAAACCGCAATTGCCCAATTACCCCACACCCCTTACCGATGGCAAGCCCATGCCCATCGCCGATTATTTTCGTTTGTTGTCGGTTGAAGGCTTGGAAGAGCGCTTGGTGCACTTGTACCCCGATGTCGCCAAGCGCGAAATCGAGCGACCGCGTTATGCCGAGCGTTTGGAATTTGAGATCAACACCATTTTGAACATGGGCTTCCCCGGATACTTCCTGATCGTGGGCGACTTTATCAATTGGGCCAAGAAAAATGGCTGCCCAGTGGGGCCAGGTCGAGGTTCGGGAGCGGGCTCATTGGTGGCTTATTCTTTGAGAATTACTGACCTTGATCCGCTGCAGTACAACTTGCTGTTTGAACGTTTCTTGAATCCAGAGCGGGTGTCCATGCCCGACTTTGACATTGACTTTTGCCAAGCCAATCGCGATCGCGTGATTGACTATGTCAAAGACAAATACGGTCGCGATGCAGTGAGTCAAATTGTCACCTTCGGCACCATGGCGGCGCGTGCGGCCATTCGTGACGTGGGCCGTGTGCTCGACATGAGTTACATGTTCTGTGATGGCATCAGCAAACTCATTCCCAACAAGCCGGGTCAGCACATCACCATCGATGGCGCCATCAAGGCCGAACCTGTTTTGGCCGAGCGCTTAGAAAAAGAAGACGAAGTCAAAACTTTGTTGGCGCTGGCACAAAAACTCGAAGGCATGACCCGCAATGTGGGCATGCACGCCGGCGGTGTGCTCATTGCGCCTGGCAAGCTCACCGATTTTTGTCCTTTGTACCAACAGCCTGGCAGCACATCGGCTGTTAGTCAGTACGACAAAGACGACGTGGAAGCCATTGGCCTGGTGAAATTTGACTTCTTGGGTTTGGCCACCTTGACCATTTTGGAGTTGGCGCGCGAGATGATTGTGAAGCGCCACAAGGGTCAAGAAAATTTTGCGTTTGAAAATATTCCCTTAGACGATACGGCCACTTACAAACTGTTTGCCGATGGCCGCACCGAGTCTGTGTTCCAGTTTGAAAGTCGCGGCATGCAAGGCATGTTGAAAGATGCGCGGCCATCACGTTTGGAAGAC
>JAPLPO010000174.1 GCA_026400155.1 Burkholderiales bacterium
CCCCATGTGGGCGCGATGCGAATCGCTACGGCCATGGAGGATGTGCATTATGTGTTGCATGCGCCTCAGGGCGACACCTATGCCGACTTGTTGTTCACCATGATCGAGCGTTTGCAAAAACGCCCACCTGTGACCTACACCACATTTCAAGCGCGTGATTTGGGCGGCGATACCGCTGAACTTTTCAAGACCGCTGCACGCGAGGCTTTCGAGCGCTTCTCGCCCAAAGCCATGCTGGTGGGTGCCTCTTGCACCGCTGAGTTGATTCAAGACGATCCAGGTGGTTTGTGCAAAGCACTCAACTTGCCAGTGCCTGTGGTGGCTTTGGAGTTGCCTTCGTATCAGCGCAAAGAAAACTGGGGCGCTTCCGAAACTTTTTACCAATTGGTTCGCAATTTGGCTTTGCCAGTCGATCAAATTGAAAAGACCCAAAGCAGCCAACCAAGATGCAACATCTTAGGCCCTGCCGCATTGGGATTCAGGCACCGAGATGACCTCACAGAAATTCGCAAACTGCTCACCGACATGGGCGTTGAGATCAATGTGGTGGCACCTTTGTCGGCCACGCCTGCCGACTTAGCCCGCTTGGCAGATGCTCAGTTCAATGTGGTGCTCTACCCCGAAATTGCCAACTTGAGCGCGCAGTGGTTGCAGCGTCAATTTGGTCAAGCGTATACCAAAACCATTCCAATTGGTACCGGTGCAACGCGCGATTTTGTTCGCGAAGTGGCGCAATTGGCTGGACTCGACCCTGAAGCTGCATTGGCCAAAGCCGAATCGCGCGCGGCTTGGTACGCGCGCTCAGTCGACTCCACGTACCTCACCAACAAACGCGTATTTGTGTTTGGCGATGCAACGCATGCTGTGGCCGCTGCCAGGGTGGCGGCGCAAGAGATGGGCTTTACGGTGGTGGGCATTGGAACTTACAGCCGCGAGTTTGCGCGCGAGGTGCGAGAAGCCGCCAAACTGTATGGCGTGGAAGCCTTGATCAGCGACGACTACTTGGAAATTGAAGCCAGCATCGCAGAATTGAATCCAGAGTTGGTGCTGGGCACCCAAATGGAGCGGCACATTGCCAAGCGATTGGGCGTGCCCTGCGCGGTGATTTCGGCCCCTGTGCATGTGCAAGATTTCCCAGCACGCTACTCACCCCAAATGGGCTTTGAAGGTGCCAATGTGTTGTTTGACACATGGGTTCATCCATTGATGATGGGCTTGGAAGAGCACCTCATTGGCATGTTTCGCGGCGACTCAGAATTTCACGAAGATGCAGCACCCTCGCACTTGGGTGGCGGTGTGCATGTGCAAACTGCGCAAGCCGCATCCGCAGTGACAACGGCGGTGACATCAGCTGCAACAACGGCTGTGCCAGAACAAATGAATGCACCTGCTTTGAATCAGGGTGCCTCACCAAGTACCGCCAGCATCCTGATTGCAGCATGGGATGCCGGTGCAGAAAAAGAACTTAAAAAAATTCCATTTTTCGTTCGTGGCAAGGCCCGTCGAAATACCGAGAAATATGCCATTGAACGCGGCGTGACTTTGATCACGACGGAGACACTGTATGAATCTAAAGCTTACTACTCACAGTCTTAAGCCGACGTCGCGTGATACCACCCCCATTAAATTGGTGGTGGTCACCATGGACACGCATTTTGCGAGTTCGTTCAACCGCGCCAATGCGCAATTGAAGCGTGATTTTCCAGGGCTGACTTGGAACCTCCATGCAGCATCTGAATACACCGGCAACGATGCCCTCATTGCCAAATGCAAAGCCGATATTGCTTCCGCTGACATTGTGCTCTGCGGCATGCTGTTCCTTGAAGATCACTTTTTGCCCATCTTGGACGATCTGCGCGCACGCCGCACGAATTGCGATGCCATGGTTTGCATGGCCAGTGCCACAGAAGTGACGCAACTCACACGCTTTGGTCAATTTGACATGAGCAAACCCGCCAGCGGCCCCATGGCTTTGCTGAAAAAATTACGGGGCGGTGGTGGCAAAGACAAACCTGCAACCGGTGGTGCCGCGCAAATGAAAATGTTGCGTCGTTTGCCGCAATTGCTCCGTTTCGTTCCTGGAACAGCCCAAGATGTCCGCGCCTACTTCATTACTTTGCAATATTGGTTGGGGGGCTCTGATGACAATGTGTTGAACATGGTGCGTCACCTCATTGACCGCGGTGCAGACGGCCCTCGCAAATCCTTGCGCGGTCAGGTCAAAGTAGAAGCGCCAGTAGACTATCCTGAGGTCGGTGTCTATCACCCCCGCATGAACGGAAAGTTCAGTGAGGATGCCAATGCATTGCCATTGCCAGCCAGTGTGCCTGTCAAAGGCACGGTGGGCGTGTTGTTGTTAAGGTCTTATTTGTTGTCGGGCAATGCAGGTCACTACGATGGTGTGATTGCAGCGCTTGAAGCCAAAGGCTTGCGCGTTATTCCAGCGTTTGCAGCTGGTTTGGATTCACGCCCGGCCATCGATGAATTTTTCATGAACAACGGCCAAGTCTGTGTAGATGCCGTGGTCTCTCTTAGCGGCTTTTCGCTGGTGGGTGGTCCTGCTTACAACGATGCCAAGGCCGCAGAAGAGGTGTTGGGCAAGCTCGATGTGCCCTATGTGGCAGCTCACCCCGTTGAATTTCAAACCATTGATCAGTGGGGCGGCTCAGACCGCGGATTGTTGCCTGTGGAAAGCACCATCATGGTGGCCATTCCCGAACTCGATGGCTCTACTAGCCCCATGGTGTTTGGCGGTCGACCCGGCGCGGCAGGTGTGACATGCAATGGCTGTCACCATGCTTGTACTTTTGGTGAAAGCAATACCGCACAAGACATGCACTCTTGCCCAGAGCGCGCCATGATGTTGGCGGCCAGGGTGAGCAAGATGGTGGCCCTGAAACGCAGCGAGCGCAAAGACCGCAACGTGGCCATTGTGCTATTCAACTTCCCACCCAATGCTGGCAACATCGGCACCGCTGCATTCTTGTCTGTCTTTGAATCTTTGTGGTACACACTCACTGCCATGAAGGCCCAAGGCTACCAAGTGGATGTGCCAGCCAGTGTGGATGATTTGCGCGATGCGTTGTTGTATGGCAATTCAGCACAGCACGGTGCAGATGCCAATGTACATGCTTTGATATCTGCAGATGATCACGTGAAGCGCGAGCGCTGGCTCCAAGAAATTGAAGCGCAGTGGGGTCCTGCCCCCGGACGTCAGCTCAGCAACGGCAGTTCCATTTTTGTGTTGGGCAAGAAATTTGGCAATGTGCTGGTCAGTGTGCAGCCTTCGTTTGGTTATGAAGGCGACCCCATGCGCTTGTTGTTTGAAAAAGGCTTGGCACCCACGCACGCCTTCTCAGCCTTCTATCGCTACTTGCGCGAAGATTTCAAAGCCCATGCGGTGCTTCACTTTGGCACGCATGGCGCGCTCGAATTCATGCCAGGCAAACAATCGGGCATGAGCGGCACATGCTGGCCCGATCGTTTGATTGACGACTTGCCCAATTTGTATTTGTACGCATCCAACAATCCTTCAGAAGGCGCTATTGCCAAGCGTCGCTCTGGTGCCACTTTAATCAGCTACCTCACACCGCCCATTGCGCAAGCTGGTTTGTACAAAGGTTTGAACGAACTGAAGTCGTCCCTTGAGCGTTGGCGCTCGCTGGAACACGGCAACAGCGAGTGTGTTGAATTGGCAGCGGTCATTCAAGCACAAGCTGCAGAACTCGATTTGGTACCTGCTGAACCCGCATGGGACGTGGGAACCATGGGCCAAGACTTGGACCGCCAAGTCATGCGCTTGGGTGAAGAGTTGCTCGAGCTTGAGTACACCTTGATTCCACATGGCCTGCATGTGGCAGGCCGCGCACCTAGCCCGGCTCAGCAGGTTGACATGTTGTTGGCCATGGCTGAAGCCAACCACGACATGCAACTAGAGCGCACATCTGTAGAGGCCTTGGTCGCAGGGCGTTCACCAGAACAGGCTTTGAAGGCTGCTGGCTTGCCACGCAATCACACCAGCCTGAGCGTTTTGCGTGATCTGCAGGTGTCTCAAGCGCACTTGGCTGTTGACACCGAAGTGTCTGCCATGCTCCGAGCTTTGGACGCGCGCTACATTCGACCCGCACCTGGCGGTGATATCTTGCGCACCCCAGACGTGCTGCCAACGGGTCGCAACATTCACGGCTTTGACCCTTTCAGAATTCCAAGTGCCTTGGCTGTTCGCGATGGCAAAGTTCAAGCCCAGTTGCTCATTGACCGTCACTGCGCCGATGGCAACCCCTTGCCCGAATCCATTGCCATGGTCCTTTGGGGCAGCGACAACTTGAAGAATGAAGGTGCCCCTATTGCTCAGGCGCTGGCCTTGATGGGTGCCTTGCCCCGCTTTGACAGTTATGGGCGAATTGCTGGCGCTACGCTCATTCCTTTAGAAGAGCTGGGTCGCCCTCGCATTGATGTCATCATGACTTTGTCTGGCATCTTCCGCGACCTCATGCCATTGCAAATCAAGCTGTTGGCCGAGGCGGCATTCTTAGCAGCCTCCGCAGACGAGCCGCTGGAGATGAACTGGATTCGAAAGCATGCACTGGCCTATCAACAAGAGCACGGTTGCACATTAGAAACTGCGTCTTTGCGGGTCTATGGCAATGCCGAAGGTGCCTATGGCTCTAATGTGAACAACTTGGTGGAAAGCAGCCGCTGGGACGATGAGGGCGAGATTGCCGAAACCTACAAGCGCCGCAAAGGCTTTGCATACGGACGGACCGGCCGCGCAGTTCAACACACAGCGCTCTTGCAAACCGTGTTGGCCGATGTGCAACTGACTTACCAAAACCTCGACTCTGTTGAATTGGGCGTCACCACGGTGGACAACTACTTCGACACCTTGGGCGGCATCACCCAAGCGGTGAAGGTGGCCAAAGGTGGCAAAACACCGCCTGTTTACATTGGTGACCAAACCAAAGGCAACGCGAGTGTTCGCACACTGAAAGAGCAAGTCTCGATGGAAATTCGCACTCGCATGCTCAATCCGAAATGGTATGAAGGCATGTTGGAGCACGGCTATGAAGGTGTGCGCCAAATCGAGTCACACGTGACCAACACCATGGGGTGGTCTGCCACCACAGGACAAGTACAACCCTGGGTTTACAAGCAACTGTCTGAGACTTTCATGCTTGACCCTGCCATGCGTGATCGCCTGGCCAAACTGAATCCAACGGCCTCTGCCAGAGTGGCAAATCGTTTGATCGAAGCGTCTGAACGCAACTATTGGCATCCTGATGCCGAGACCTTGCAAGCGCTTCGACAAGTAAGTGAAGAGCTAGAAGATCGCCTTGAAGGCGTGTATGAAGGAGCTACCCCATGAATGTTGAAACATTGCCGTTCCCTACGGTGAAACGCAATCCAAAACTCGATGGCGAGGGCAGCTTGCAAGTTCAGCTCGACCCCAATGTGAAAATTGGCAACGCCAAAGTTTTTGCCATTTATGGCAAGGGCGGCATTGGCAAAAGCACCACATCGTCTAACTTGTCGGCCGCATTTTCCAAAATGGGCAAACGGGTTTTGCAAATTGGCTGCGACCCCAAGCACGACAGCACTTTCACACTCACCAAGAAGATGCTGCCTACCGTCATTGACGTGCTCGAAACAGTTGACTTTCACGCCGAAGAGTTGCGTGTCGAAGACTTTGTGTTTCCAGGCTATAACGGTGTGATGTGCGTAGAAGCGGGCGGCCCACCTGCAGGCACAGGTTGTGGTGGTTATGTGGTAGGTCAGACAGTGAAGTTGCTCAAAGAGCATCACCTGCTAGAAGACACCGACGTGGTCATTTTTGACGTGCTGGGCGATGTGGTGTGTGGTGGCTTTGCCGCACCCTTGCAACATGCCGATCGCGCCATGATTGTCACGGCCAACGATTTTGACTCCATCTTTGCCATGAACCGCATTGTTCAAGCCATTGGTGCCAAGGCCAAAAATTACAACGTGCGTTTGGGCGGCGTGATTGCCAATCGCAGCGCAGCCACCGATCAGATTGACAAGTACAACGATCGCATTGGTTTGAAGTTGGCCGCGCACTTTCCCGACTTGGACGTGATCCGCCGCAGCCGCTTGAAAAAATCGACACTCTTTGAGATGGAGCATTCTCCCGAACTGGAAGCCGTGCAAAAAGAATACATGCGATTGGCTGCGAGCATGTGGCTGGGCGGAGAGGCTTATTCTGCGGTGCCCATGAAAGACCGCGATATTTTTGATCTGTTGGGTTTCGATTGAGGCCAAGCCCATGAATGACATGACCTACGAACAACGTCGCGGACAGATCGAACATTATTTCGATCGGACCGCTGTGGCCGCATGGGAGAAGCTCACCTCCGATGCGCCTGTTGGCCGCATACGGGCCAGTGTTCGTGCTGGTCGCGATCAAATGCGTGCTACCTTGGTCTCTTGGCTGGGTCATGATTTGCACGGCAAACGCATTTTGGATGCGGGCTGTGGCACGGGTGCACTGGCCGTAGAAGCCGCTCGCTTGGGAGCAGAGGTGGTTGCCATTGATTTGTCGCCCACTTTGGTCGATTTAGCACGCGAGCGAATTCCTGCCGACGTGGCGCATTTGGTGGAGTTTCACAGCGGCGACATGCTTGACAAAGGCTTGGGGCACTTTGACCATGTGGTGGCCATGGACTCCATCATTCACTACGACACCGAAGATGCTGTCAATGCACTTGCTCAGTTGGCTGAGCGCACCAGCCAGTCCATTGTGTTCACGTTTGCACCGCGCACACCCATGTTGGCGCTCATGATTTCTGTAGGTCGTTTGTTGCCTCGCGGCGATCGCGCGCCATGGCTTGAGCCCATGGCAGAAACGCGCATTGCCCAGCTCATGAAAACGCACGATGCATTGAACAATTGGCAATGCGCCAGAAGCCACAAAGTTTCCAGCGGGTTCTACAAATCCAAGGCCATGGAGTGGGTTCGCTCATGAGAGTCAAGACTTTTTCCAAGTACGTTAGGCAACTGCCAGCCTCTTGGTTGCCGTTTGCCGACGTCACCAGTGCGGGCTTGCCCATGTCTCGGCTGCTGCGCTTGTCTTTGTTCAAATTCACCATGGGCATCACAACCGCCCTCATGATTGGCACGCTGAACCGTGTGATGATTGTGGAATTAGGTGTATCTGCTTGGCTGGTTGCCATGATGTTGGCATTGCCTTTGTTGGTAGCGCCATTCAGGGCGGTGACCGGGTACCAGTCTGATGTGCATGTGTCGGCTTTTGGTTGGCGCAGAGTCCCTTACATGTGGGGCGGTACCCTGATTCAGTTCTTGGGATTGGCGGTCATGCCCTTTGCGCTTTTGGTTTTGTCGGGCCGCGGCCAAGTGCCTGTGCCTGATTGGGTGGGTCAAGGCGCTGCAGCGATGGCTTTCTTGATGGTGGGAGCAGGCTTGCAAACTTCTCAAACGGCGGGCTTGGCATTGGCCACCGACCAAGCCAGTGAAGAAACCCGCCCCCGCGTGGTGGCGCTGATGTACACCATGCTGCTGGTGGGTGCTGTGTTTGGCAGCTTGGTTTACAGCTTCTTGTTGTCTAACTTCACCCCAGAGTATTTGGTTCAGACCGTGCAGGGAACAGCCTTGGTGGTTTTGATTCTGAATGGTTTTGCGCTTTGGAAACAAGAGCCGCGCAATCCCGAGCGCGTGGCTGCATTGAAATCTCAAGTTCGCCGACCTTTTCGTGTGGTCTGGGCCGAATTCATTGCCATTCCCCATGCGCGTCGGTTCTTGTGGGCTACAGCACTTGGCACCATGGCCTTCAACATGCAAGACATTATTTTGGAGCCCTATGGTGGCGAAATTCTCAAGCTCAGTGTTGGCGCAACCAGTGCACTGACAGCCATGTTGGCGGGTGGCGGATTGCTGGGCTTTTATGTGGCAGGTCGAAAGTTGGCGGGCGGCATTGACCCCATGCGCTTGGCAGCTTATGGCGCTTTGGCCGGCTTGCCTGCTTTTTCTGCTGTGATTTTCTCGGCACCGTTCGATGCGGGTTGGCTCTTTCGATTGGGTGCCTTTGGTGTGGGTTTTGGCGGTGGTTTGTTCGCGGTGGGCACCTTGTTCACTGCCATGCGATTGGAATCAGCCTTCGTTGGTCTGGCATTGGGTGCCTGGGGGGCAGTTCAAGCAGCGGCAGCGGGTCTGTCCATGTTCTTTGGGGGTGTACTGCGTGATGTGGTGACCACTCTCAGTAGCGAAGGTGCATTGGGCCCTGCTTTAACCGACCCCTCAGTGGGTTACAGCATGGTTTATCACGTTGAAATGCTGTTGCTGTTTTTAACCCTCATTGCAGTTGGCCCATTGGTCAAGCGCAGGAGTTTTGTGTCACCCGCAGTTCCCCAAACCCTCGGCTTGGCCGAGTCTCGTGTTTAGATTTTAAGTTGTTCAAAAGGAGAAGTCGTTATGCAAACCGTAGGAAACATTACTGGCTACGTCGATCTAGCGCAAATACTGTTGTATGTGTTTTGGATCTTTTTCGCGGGCCTCATTTACTATCTTGTTCAAGAAGGTCATCGTGAGGGCTATCCCCTTGAGTCCAGCAGCAGCAGTCGCGCTGTGGTCAAGGGCTTTCCAATTCCTGAGCCGAAAACATTCTTGTTGGAAGGTGGCAGAAGTGTCACCGTGCCTGACCTGATGCGCAAAGAGCCAGCTTACAACGCAGTTGCCACCAGCCCCACCTCTGGCGCGCCCATTGAGCCTAAGGGTGATGCCATGCTTGCAGCGGTCGGCCCGGGCGCTTATGCCAGTCGTGAAGATGTGCCAGAAATGACTTCGCACGGCACACCCTTGATTCAGCCGCTGCGCGTGGTCAGCGAGTACACGGTGGCCTCACAAGATGTAGACCCGCGCGGTTTGCCAGTGATGGCGGGCGACGGCAAACAAGGTGGCACAGTCAAAGACATTTGGATTGATTCTGCTGAAATGATGTTTCGCTATTTGGAAGTGGAAATCGCCGGTGGCAAAACTGTTTTGCTGCCTATGATGTTTTCCAGGATTCGCAGAAACCAAGTTGAAGTGCATTCTGTGTATGCGCGTCATTTTGCAGCTGTGCCAGCACTCAGAAACCCTGACCAGATTACCAAACTGGAAGAGGAAAAAATCAGTGCTTATTACGGTGGCGGTACTTTCTACGCCGATCCAAAGCGCAGTGAACCCCTGATCTGACATTCAGATCAGCGTCAATTGATTTGAATTGAAATTCTGTTGAGGAAAAGAAAATGGCAATCGAAAATCTAGGCCACGAGTACGAGTTTGAACCGCAGTTTGGTTTGCCCGAGCGCTTGCCAAGTGATGAGTTCATTGTCTGGCAGGGCTCTCCCGATGTGAGCGCTTTGGCCACCTCAGCCTTTCACTTCAACAAATTGGCACTGTATTTCGCAGCATTGATTTTGGTTTGTGCTTGGCCGGCGATGGACGCGGGTGCTGGTTTGATGGGCGTTTTGTCGGCCATCAAATGGATTGCACCTTTGGCTGTCATTGGCATGGCCACCCTGTGGTTGCTGGCCCATTTGACGGCCCGCACCACGGTGTACACCATCACCAACAAGCGCGTGGTCATGCGTTTGGGCATTGTGCTCACTGTTTCCTTCAATTTGCCTTTGAAACAAGTGGCATCTGCCGATGTCCGTTTGCTTCAAAAAGGCTTTGGCGATATCACATTGGCCTTGAAAGGCTCAGACCGAATTGCATGGGTGCATTTGTGGCCTAGCGTGCGGCCTTGGCGCATTAACAAGCCTGAGCCTACTTTGCGTGCCATTCCTGATGTTCAGGCTGTCGCATACAAGTTGCGCGAAGCGTGGACACAGAGCACTGGACTTGCAGCCAATGCAGCCGCTGTCAGCAACGAGTCGCAAAACGATCGCCGCGACAACTCGCCCATGCATGTGAGACCCATATGAGCCAAGCCTATTCTGTGCAGCCGTCTCAAGCCACCGCAGCGGTGGCGCCAGACAGTTTTCCGCGCTGGATTCTCTATTTCGCAGCTGGCATCATGGCCTTCTCGCTCATTTCAGTGGGCCTGATTCGCATCACGGGCAATGGTCCCGATCAACTTGCAGCTGCGCCTACAGTCCAACGCTCTTTGATTTTTGAAGACCAAAAAGATGGCGGTGTTCGGGTTGCCGATGGGGTTTCAGGTCAAACCTTGACGGTCTTGCAAGGTGAGCAAGGTTTCGTGCGGGGTGCATTGCGCGCATTGTCTCGGGAACGATACTCTCGCGGCATTGGTTCTTCTGAACCTTTTGATTTGATTGCCCGTGTCGATGGCCGAGTGACTTTGATGGATCCAAGCACAGGACAGCGGGTCGATTTAGAGTCATTTGGCCCCACCAACACGGCGGAATTTGCTCGATTTTTAGCCATGCAACCTGAATAAATCAGGCTTGATTTAACTGACATTTTGAAGCTGGAGATTTCTTTCATGCAAGCTAACACAACCATCGATTCTGCCGAAAAAGCATCGCAAAAAGCGGTTGAGAGCACCATGCTCAGTCCTCGTTTTTACACCACAGACTTTGCGGCCATGGACAAGCTTGACATGTCTCCCATGCGTGCCGAGTGGGACAAAATGATGGCGGAATATGAGGGCGACAACAACCACGATCACTTTCAACGTGACGAAGAATTTACCAAGGAAGTGGCTGAACGATTTTCTCAGGTCAGCCCTGAAATGCGCCAAGAGTTTTTAGATTTTTTAATCTCTTCATTAACCTCCGAGTTCTCGGGTTGTATTCTTTACAACGAAATTTTCAGAAACGTAGAAAACCCAGACATCAAACAATTGATGCGTTACATGGCGCGAGATGAATCACGCCACGCCAGTTTCATCAATCAGTCTTTGAAAGACTTTGGGCTGGGCATTGACCTAGGTGATTTGAAGCGCACCAAAGCGTACACCTACTTCAAACCCAAATACATTTTCTACGCCACTTACTTGTCTGAGAAAATTGGCTACGCCCGTTACATCACCATCTACCGTCAATTGGAAAAAAATCCAGACAAACGTTTCCATCCCATCTTTCGCTGGTTTGAGCGCTGGTGCAATGACGAGTTTCGCCATGGCGAGTCGTTCGCACTGATCATGCGTGCTCACCCCCATTTGCTGCGGGGTGGCAATGTATTCTGGATTCGTTTCTTCTTATTGGCTGTGTACGCCACCATGTTCGTGCGTGATCACACGCGTCCCATGTTGCACCATGAGATGGGCTTGGAGTCGTCCACATACGACTACGAAGTGTTCCGCATTACCAACGAAATTACCAAGCAAGTGTTCCCTGTCAGCTTGGACATTGACAACCCTGCCTTCAGGCAAGGTTTGTCGCACTTGTTCCATGCGCAAACTCAAATGGATGCAGCCAAAGCCCGGGGTGGCTTGGTGGGCAACTTACAGCGTGTCCGTTGGGCTATTTCAGGCGGCTTGACCTTTGTGCGACTGTACTTTTTGCCGGTTAAACACCACACTTTGCCAACGCAAGTTCGCATGGCGCCTGCTTGGTAAATTGGATACCAACAGACACTGAAAGCCAAGGATGACCGACACCTTCATTGCGTTGGGATTTGCGATATTTATCTGGTGGTTCAGCACCGGTATCGTGATTCTTTTAAATCGCATGTCGCGCACAGCCATTGCCATGAGTTTGCTTATTTCCTCTGCATTGGGGCTGGGTGCTTTGGCGGGTTTGTCGCATACAGCGTATCAAACCGGTGTCTTGGGCGCCTACTGCGCTTTCACCTGTGCGTTGCTGGCTTGGGGTTGGAACGAGTTGAGTTTTCTCACGGGTTGGATCACCGGACCGCAAAAAACAGCCATTTTAAAAGAGACCGCGGGTTGGCCCCGCTTCGTGGCTTCCTTCAAGGCGGTGGTCTGGCATGAACTGGCCATTCTTCTGGTGGGTCTGGCCATTGTGTGGATCACATGGGATGCCCCGAATCAAGTAGGTACGGGCACTTATTTGGTTTTGTGGGTCATGCGGACCAGCGCCAAGTTGAATTTGTTTTTTGGGGTTCGCAATTTGAGTGAAGAGTTCTTGCCAACCCATCTGGCTTACTTGGAAAGCTTTTTCAAGCGTCGCCGAATGAATGCATTTTTCCCCTTTGCAGTTGTCTTTGCGAGTGCCTGTTTGTGGCTCTTGGTGGACTATGCAAGCCAGGCCTCAACCACACCCGCACAAGTGGTTGGTGCTGTTTTGGTCGGTACCATGTTGGCTTTGGCCATTGTTGAACATCTAATGTTGGTTCTACCACTAGACACCACGGCCATGTGGCGTTGGGCCATTCCCAAGCATCATTTAGAAACACCTGCGGCTTTCGAGGCCCAAGTGCCTCCTGTGTTGCCTGCCCATTTGGATACGCATGACAAATCTCTTCAAGTCAATTAACGCCGATGGTGGCGCAGAGGGCGGTGGTGGTAGCCAGAATCACCCTATGAGTTCTGGCGCTACGCCTGGAGATCGTGCCCCAACAGCCATAGTGATTGGCACCGGATTTGGTGGCTTAGCAGCCGCCATTCGCTTAAGCGTCAAAGGTTATCGCGTTCAAATGTTGGAAAAACTGGATGCGCCGGGTGGCCGTGCCTATGTGCACAAGCAAGATGGATTTACATTCGATGCGGGCCCAACCATCATCACCTTGCCGCACCTCATTGCCGAGCTCTTCACATTGTGTGGTCGCGACATGAAAGACCACGTTGATTTGCGCCTGATGTCACCTTTCTACCGCATTCGATTTGACGACGGTACACATTTTGACTACAGCAATAACGACGAGGCCATGCTCGATCAAATTGCCCAATTTAGCCCAGAGGATGTGCAAGGCTTTAAGACCTTTTGAAACCCTGGGTGATGTGATCAAGGCCATGCCCAACTTGGCGCGCATGCAAGCTTGGCGTTCCATTTACAGTTTGGTGGCAAAGCACATCAAACACCCCAAGCTGCGTATTGTCATGAGCTTTCACCCCTTGCTCATAGGTGGCAATCCTTACTCA
The DNA here is from genome assembly GCA_026400155.1 of Burkholderiales bacterium. Classification (GTDB taxonomy): domain Bacteria; phylum Pseudomonadota; class Gammaproteobacteria; order Burkholderiales; family Burkholderiaceae_C; genus Limnohabitans_A. The sequence continues at coordinate 13,022 of JAPLPO010000174.1, forward strand.
GTCACGTGTGTTTATTCGCTCATCCATTCCTTAGAACGGCGCTGGGGCGTGCATTCAGCCATGGGCGGTACAGGAGCCATTGTGCGTGAGCTTGTGAAGCTGTTGGACCAACGCCAAGTGCCCATTCGATACAACGCACCCGTCACTCGAATTCGCGTAGAAGGCGGCCGTGCCAAAGGGGTCGAATTGGCCAGTGGCGAGTTTTTGCCTGCCGACATTGTGATCAGCAACGGCGATGCCGCTTGGACTTACCGCCACCTCATTGAACCGCAACATCGCAAGCATTGGACCGACAAGCGAATTGCTAAGGGTAAGTACTCATCGGGCCTGTTTGTGTGGTACTTCGGCACCAACCGAAAGTACGAAGATGTGCCACACCACATGATGGTTTTGGGCCCCCGCTACAAAGGCTTGTTGCAAGATATTTTCAAAAATCACAAGCTGTCTAAAGATTTCAGTTTGTATTTGTACCGCCCAACGGCCACCGACCCATCGCTTGCCCCTGAAGGCTGCGACAGTTTTTATGCGCTTTCAGTGGTTCCCAACTTGAGCAGCGAAACCGATTGGCCGGCCATCACAGAGCAATACCGCGATGCAATTGCCACAGTGCTGCAAGAAAGTGTGCTGCCAGATTTGAAGCAGCATGTGGTGTCTTCTAAAGTGACTACACCGCAAGATTTTCAGGATCGATTGTGGTCCTACAAAGGTGCTGGATTTGGCCTAGAGCCTATCTTGATTCAAAGTGCATGGTTCCGCCCACACAACAGAAGCCAAGATGTAGAAGGTTTGTTCATGGTGGGTGCCAGCAGTCAGCCGGGTGCAGGTGTACCCAGTGTTCTCATGTCTGCAAAAATGCTTGAAACGGTGGTTCCCGATGTCAAATCATTTGTCTGATTCAATGCAGAATTTACCGCCAGTCTCTTTGCCTTACGACTTAGAGGCCTGTACGGAGCTTATGCGCGGCGGCTCAAAATCTTTTTTTGCAGCCTCCCGTTTGCTGCCAGTCCGTTTGCGACCTCCGGCCATTGCCCTTTATGCATTCTGTCGTTTGGCCGATGATGCTATCGACGAAGGCGATGATCCCGTCTTGGCCATGGCCGACTTGAAGTCGCGTTTGGCAGCCATCTATGCCGGACGGCCTGGCACTGAAGATGCCGATCGTGCTTTGACCATTGTGGTCCACCGTTATGGCATTCCCTGTGGTTTGCTAGAGGCCCTGCTAGATGGTTTCTTGTGGGATTCACAAGGGCGGTGCTACGAAAACTTGGCCGATGTAGAGGCTTATGGCGCCAGAGTGGCGGGCACAGTCGGCGCCATGATGTCCATCATCATGGGTGCCAGTTCTGACACCGCCATTGCCCGCGCAAGCGAGCTGGGTGTGGCCATGCAACTCACCAACATTGCCCGTGACATTGGCGACGATGCCCGAATGGGTCGCTTGTACATTCCTCGCGCTTGGTTTCGCGAAATTGGCATGGACGCCGATGCTTGGTTGGCCGATCCAGTGTTTGACTCGCGCATTGCAGGTTTCACCCAACGCTTGTTGTTGCGTGCCGATGCGCTATACCGGCGAGGCGAATTTGGTTTGGCCGAATTGCCTTGGGACTGCCGCCCCGCCATTCAAGCGGCGCGCTTAGTCTATGCCGAAATTGGCAAACAATTAGAGCGCGATGGCCTCAATTCTGTCAACCACCGAACCGTGGTGTCTACTGCGCGCAAGTTGGCATTGTTGGCACGCGCCGCTGCGGTTGCGGTCAAGGCGCCTGCCGTGCCAGATGTCACGCTCAGCCCAGTTCCTGCTATTCATTATTTGGTCGACATTGTGAGCACAGAGCGCAATCCCTTGGCCCTTGAAAAACCATGGAAACTGCCTGTGCGAAGTTTTGATGAGCGTGTCGTCTGGATGGTCGAATTGTTTAGCCGTTTAGAACAACGCGAAAGAACCCATCGCTAGAGCGATCCATTTCAGTGAACTTGAAAATCGTTGAAGTCTTGGTATTGGTGCTTGCGGGCATTTTGTTTGTGACTTGGCAATTTCGAGACTTGCGCCGTGCCAAAGAAATCACTCGCCTCAAACGTGAAGCAGAAAAACACCAAGCCATGCAGCGCAATGCCAAGCCAGAAGAAGGGTCAACGGTCACTTCAAAAGGTGATACTTCATGACACCTACCTTGAAGGTCATTCACTTGGTGTGCGCTTGCCTGTTTTTAGGCAACGTCATTGTGAGTGGCGTTTGGGCTTTGTTGGCTGAGCGCACACGCAATCACGCCATCATTCAATTTAGCAACAAGATGGTCCTCATCACAGACGCCATGTTCACCTTGGTTGGGGCGGTGGGTGTGGTCTGGACAGGCCATGGCATGGCAGTGAACTACGGTGGTGGTGCCAGTCATCCTTGGATTCAGTGGTCTTATTGGCTGCTCACTTTTTCGGGTTTGATTTGGCTGTTTGTGCTGGTGCCAATTCAACTCAAACAACGTGCTTTGCTCAAGCAATATTCAGAGATCACGGAAGACTATTGGCGACTCTCGCGCATTTGGAAAATAGCGGGCGCCATCTCCACTGTGCTGCCTTTGCCCATAGTTTATTTCATGGTTACCAAGACCGTTTAAATATGGTCATGCCATGCTCTTGTAAGTCTGAATGACTTCTTCCAAATCCAATCTCAATGGCCGTGTTGTTTTCATCACGGGCGCTGCCTCTGGCATTGGCGCAGCCACGGCCCTTGAGGTGGTGGCCATGGGAGGCACACCCGTCTTGGTTGACTGTGATGCAGAGCTTCTGGCCCAAATCGCCTTGCGCTGTGGACTTCAAACACTTCATTGGGTGGCTGATGTCACTGATTTGCAAACCATGCAAGAAGTGGTGGAAAAAACCATGTCAAAAACAGGCCGCATCGACATCGTATTTGCCAATGCAGGGGTAGCCGCTTTTGGTCCGATGGCCTACATTGACCCTGCAGCCTGGAAGCGCTGTTTGGAAGTCAATGTATTTGGTGTGTTCAACACCATTCGGGCAGCACTTCCTTCCGTCATGGCGCAGAAGGGCTATGTCCTCATCAATGCGTCCTCATCGTCCTTTGCGCATCCGCCTGTCATGTCGGGCTATGCGGCTAGCAAGTCTGCCGTTGAGGCCATGGGCAATTCATTGCGCATTGAAATGGCGGCGCATGCTGTGGGCGTGGGTGTGGTGCATGCAGGCTGGGTTCGCACGCCATTGGTCACGGAAGGCGCTTTGCATCCTGGCTTTGTCAGATTGCGCGCCACCATGCCAGGCCCTTTGAACAGCGAAACGTCGCCAGAAGAAACCGCACGCATCATTGTGCAAGGCATGATGCAGCGCAAGCGCAGAATTTGGGTACCAGGTTGGTTGAAAGTTCTTTTTGCTTTGCGAGCCTTGCTTCACATGCCATTTGCCGAACGCGAACTGTTGCGAGCGGCACCTGAGATAGAAAGCATCTACCTCGAAGGCCTAGAAGCCGAGGGCGCATTGGCATCCAGCTTTGGCCCTAGAGAACGAGAGCGCACCTTGGCCAGAGCCAAGCTTCAGGACTGAGCTGAATTAAGCACGCCGCGGCATTCGCCACGGCAACATCAATTGCACAGGCAATGACACCAGCCTGGGAATATCCAAAGACTCATGAACTGCCGTGACGTTTTCACCCAGCAATTGGGTGCGCAACAAGGAGCGAACATAAAAAGGGGTGTCTTCTAAGGTGCTGAGCACTTGCGGTGCTTGGTCAGATTCACTGCACATGCCCCGCGAAAGTAACCAACCCGAAGAGGGCAAGCGGTGCCTTGCCGGCGCCTCAAAAGGTGTGTAACTGCCGTCGGGTGAAAAGCGTTGCGCTACCACGCGGCCCGAGCCATTTTTGGGCCTGACGTCATACACCACGCTGGTATCGCCATTTGCCATTTCAGCGCGCGCCCAGTCCCAATCTTGAAAGCCGTTTTCAACGGGCTCGTCGCCTTCGTTGGAATCCATGTAGGCATGGCCACGCCAGCTGAAATGGGGCTTGTCCATTTCAACTTCTACACGGGAGCAGGGTGCAATAGGACCCCAGCGGTGCAAGCCTTTGTTGTCTAAGGGGGTGACAAATTGGCAGAGTCCTTCGGGCCGCACTGTGATGCGACCCCGAACTCGCATTGGAATGGGCACATTGATTTCATCAATTTCAATGGTGAGTGCTTGCCCGTCCCAGAGCAGACTGCTGGGGCCAATTTGGTAATGCTGCGCGATGCGCTGGCAGTGGCCTCGACCTCGCTCAGTCATGGTCCATCGCTTGCCGCCCTTGCCATACAGCGCCACGTTCAAAGCGCAGTGATTTTCAGGATCTGCAACACCGCCACCACGCTTTCGCGCTAATGCGTAATAAGGCGAAAACACGCTGCCTACAAAGGCAATGATGGAGAGACCGTATTGGCCGTCGTCGCTTAGCGCGTCGACATACCACCAGAGATAACCACCCGGCGGGACAACTTGGTCAAACCGAGGTCCGCCATCAGGGTCGCGGCCGCCAAACGTCCCGACATGGCCGCCATGGGCACGCCCGGCCCCGGGTGCACGCTGCCCCCCGCTGTGTACAGACCCGGCACTTTGCTGCGCGATGAGGGGCGGGCGAAAGCCGACATCCAACCGTGCGTCGCTTGGCCATACAGGGCGCCACCACTGCCCGGAAATAGGCGCGCAAAGTCCTGCGGCAGCGTGCGCACCACTTGCTGTGGTGAGGCCTCGATGGCCAGGCCACAGCGACGCATCAGCGCCAAACTGCTCGATTCGCATGCATGTATCTCCGATGAATTGAAGGAATGAGTATCGCCATCAGCAGGCGCATTGACCAAGCACAAAATTCTTTCCGAGCCAGTTTGGGCCAGACCCGCGTCGCTTCTGTCTTGTGCACACACGTAAACCGTGCCTTGTTCGGGCAGTCTCCGCTTTTGAAAAATATCGTCAAACTCATGTCGGTAATTTTGATTGAAAAAAACATTGTGTCGCACCAAAGGAAAACCACTGGTTTTGGCATGCATCGACAGGGTGAATGCAGACAATGATCGTTGGTGTGCGGGTACGGCTTGAAAGCTGGGACGCACTGCGGGGCCAAGCAGTCCTTCAGATAAAGCAGCCACATCTCCATTGAAAATCACATGATCGGCTTCGATGGTTTCGCCTGATACAAGTTGTACGCCATTGACACGTCCCCCTTGTGTCAGTATGCGCTCACACGCATTGCCGTAGCGAGGCTTGACGCCCCATTTTTCACCCAACTGGGCCAGCGCTTTGGCCACTTCAAACATGCCACCCGACACCGACCACACCCCATCCAACTCCACCTGCGCCACCAGCATCAAGGTGGCAGGTGCAGACCAAGGTGAAGCACCGCAATAAGTGGCATAGCGGCCAAACAATTGTTGCAAACGAGGATCGTGAAAATGCCGACCCAAACTGCGCCACAAACTGGCGAAGGGCCCCAAACCCGTGAGCGTGGCCAAACCTTGAAAGCCCAGATCGCCCACCATGCCCAATAGGTTGGGCCGCTCACTGCGAATGTAGGGTTTCTCAAGCGCATCGTACAAGCTGCGGGCCTCTTTGCAGAAACCTAAAAATCGACGCGCTTCTTGGGGGCTGCTGAAAGCGGCAATGGCATCGGCAGTGCGACGGGTGTCAGACAACAAATCAAGTGTTTGCGAATGGCCATCCCACGCATGCCGGGCCAGCACGCCAATGTCTTCCAGCTTCAAAATATCGGAGAGTGAGGTTCCCATCTCCTGCAACATTTGATCCAAGACCCAACGCATGGTGAAAACGGTTGGCCCAGCGTCAACGCCCACACCATCGACTTGAACTTGTCGAATTTTGCCGCCAGGTGTTGCAGCGCTTTCTAGCAGCGTGACATCCAATCCGCGGTGCGCTAAGACCAGCGCGCTGACCAAACCGCCAATGCCTGCGCCCACCACCACCACACGCGGGGTGCTGCGCGTGGCATTAGGCATAGACCTTGCCTTGCCACTGACCTTGTACTTGCATTGGCACAAATCGAGCAAACATGGACTCTGAAAAATAGTCGTTTTCTGCAGCCGCTTGAATGGCCTCTAAGTGAGAGCCTGAACGCGCATAAGCATTCATGTCGGTCACACTGTCCCAAATGGTAAAGGTGGCTTGCCGCACAAAAGGTGCTTCACCCAAGCCGACCGCCAATTGGCAGCCTTTGGCATCCGCCAGTGCGGTTTGAGAGGGCGGTGCATGCCGCCAAAATGCGGGTGCTTTGGCCAGCTTGATGGAGGCTCGCGTGAGCGCTGCAACTGGCCCCTTGATGGGTTGAGCCGTACACACATTCAATGATTGGCCATCCCAGCTGCCACGGCATGACCAAGTTTTGAGAATGACCCAGCACAACTCGTTGGATCGCTCTTGGTAGGCTTCAATCACACTCGATTGGTCAATGAAGGCTTGGGCTGTTTGCATTGATTCAAACAAGCCAAATACACCTTGTCGCGAAGGACTAGGGCGAAGTCCAAAGCCGCCCTCATAGCCGCTGCCCAAAACTTTTGAAAACAACAAGCCGGGTGTGCCTTGCAATGCTTGTGGCCCTTTCACAATGCGTGACCAGCCCCACAAACGCGCGGCATGCTTGATGTCCGCCAACAACAACACGACCACTTGGTCGTTGTTGGTGGATGTTGGCGTGACGTGCATGGTTTCATTTTCAATAAAAAAAGGCCTGAACCGCAACCGGTGCAGGCCTCTTGAGTTTCAGAGTTTAGGGCTTTGCTGCGAGGGTTTGAAGCTCTGGAAAGTCTTTGGCCATTTTTGCACCATAAAGCGGTTTGTAAGCGCCTTGGTGGCATGTGCTGCAATTGACCTTGGCCACATCACCCTTAGGGCCCAAGCGATTGGCTGGGAACTTGTCGGTCAGGGGTGTCATGTATTCGTTGTTCAAATCACGAGCCATGTTGATACCGTGCCAAGCTGTGACGCGTTGGGGTCTGGATTCTTCCCAAGATGCAAAGTTACGCGTGTTGTGGCAATACGTGCAGTTCACACCCAAGGACTCAGACATGTGCACCATGAGCGAGTAGGTGAACTCGGTTTGCTTGGTGGATGCACGGTTGGCATACGCGCCGGCACCCGTCATGGCAGTATTGCTGTTAACACGAATAGGCTGAGCATCCTTCAGATAAGGTGTGAAGGGGTCAAACGGCAAAGACGACAAACCAGCTTCTTTCGTTGCAATGTTTTGTCCTGCCAAATCGCCCAATAAGCTGTTGGCATATTTGCGATCTTTAGGTGCTGTCCAAACTTGCGTTGGGACGTTGTTGCCACGGTGACAGGTGTAGCACGTCACGCCAGTATCGGCCACGTGCGCCTTGTAGTCTTGATTGACCTTTTGCGTCATCTCAATCATACGGCGCGCCACCACCTTGGTGTACTTTTCGTCATCCGCAAAATTTTGAACATTGTGGCAATAAGCACAACCAGCTTCTGGCGAAACCCATTGGGTAATGGAGGCCATGTGGCGGTTGAACTGACCGACGCTCAAATCGCCCAAAACTTGAACATTTTTGTAAATGTCTTTGGCTTTGGGGCCTTCGGCATCAGCCGCATCAGCGACAGCGGGTGCAGCATTCAAAGATGCCTGCTTGGCAAGTGTGCGTGGGTTGTAGATTTGCTCCATGCCCGTGCCACGGAAACCAGTTTGAACCGTTTCTATGGGCGGTCTTTCACAGCCCGCCAACATCACAGCTGCCATCAGGCAAAGTGCAGTTTTTAAAATTATTTTCATGGTTTCACTCCCAGAATAGCTGGATCAACCACGATAGGGCTGCCCAATGGA
>JAPLPO010000211.1 GCA_026400155.1 Burkholderiales bacterium
ATCGGGTCAACGTCGGTCACCTTCACCCGCGCCCCTGCCCCGCGCAGCGACGCGGCAGAGCCTTTGCCCACATCGCCGTAGCCGCAAACCACGGCCACTTTGCCCGCCATCATCGTATCGGTGGCGCGGCGAATGCCGTCGACCAGCGATTCCTTGCAGCCATACTTATTGTCGAACTTCGACTTGGTGACGGAATCGTTCACGTTGATCGCGGGGAAGGGCAGTTGGCCCGCCTTGTGCAATTCATACAAACGGTGCACGCCGGTGGTGGTTTCTTCCGACACGCCCTGAATGTCGGCACGCTGCTTTGTGAACCAGCCTGGCGAAGCAGCAAGGCGCTTTTTGATCTGGTTGAACAGGCAGACTTCTTCGTCCGATGTCGGAACGGCGATCAGATCGGTTTCGCCCGCTTCAACCCGCGCGCCCATCAGGATGTACAGCGTGGCATCGCCGCCATCGTCAAGGATCATGTTGCAGGTGCCGCCAGCCCCGCCGAATTGAAAGATGCGGTCGGGGTAATCCCAGTAATCTTCCAGCGTTTCACCCTTGATGGCGAACACCGGCGTGCCAGAAGCAGCAATGGCTGCAGCGGCGTGGTCTTGTGTAGAGTAAATGTTGCAAGAAGCCCAGCGCACTTGGGCGCCCAAGGCTTGCAAGGTTTCAATCAGCACGCCGGTTTGAATGGTCATATGCAAAGAGCCAGTGACGCGGGCACCTTTGAGGGGCTGGGCGGCGGCAAATTCTTTGCGGATGGCCATCAAGCCGGGCATTTCTGTCTCGGCAATTTTGAGTTCTTTGCGGCCCCATTCGGCCAAGCCGATATCGGCAATGGCGCAGTCGGCGTTAACGGCGGTGTTCAAGCGTGCATTCATGGTGTGCTCCAAATTAAAGTTTGAAACCACCTCTCAGAGGGAAAAACTGATAAATACTCAGTTGAGCTCAGTGAAAAAATAGAGCTCATCCCGCAGAAAAGTGGATGAGCGTCGTTGCAATGTAGGGTTCCGAGCCTCACGTCCTCGCCACTCGCATCTTTAAAAAAATACAGTGGGGGCCGCTGCAACGCTCCTCGGAATTGCGCAAATTATACTAGCGGCATCTCTGGATCTTTGCCCAGACGCCCAAATTCCCCCTGGAGCCACATTGACTTACGCCCAAGAAACCCGGCGCCGCCGGACGTTTGCCATCATTTCTCACCCTGACGCGGGTAAAACCACGCTCACCGAAAAGCTCTTGCTGTTCTCGGGTGCCATTCAAATTGCCGGCTCCGTCAAGGCCCGCAAGGCCTCGCGCCACGCCACCTCCGACTGGATGGAAATTGAAAAGCAACGCGGCATTTCGGTGGCCTCCTCCGTCATGCAAATGCTGTACCGCGACCACGTGATCAACCTGCTAGACACCCCTGGCCACAAAGACTTCAGCGAAGACACCTACCGCGTGCTCACCGCCGTAGACTCCGCCCTCATGGTGATTGACGCCGCCAACGGCGTTGAAGCTCAGACCAGAAGACTCATTGAAGTCTGCCGCCAGCGCGATACCCCCATCATCACCTTCGTGAACAAAATGGACCGCGAAGTGCGCGACCCATTGGATATTTTGGACGAAGTAGAACGCGAACTTGGCATGCCCTGCGTGCCCATGACCTGGCCCGTGGGCCAAGGCAAATTGTTTGGCGGCATCATCAACTTGCGCACCAACGCCATGACCGTGTTTGAGTCGGGCAGCGAGCGCTTGCCTCAAGACTTTGAAGCCATGCCCCTGTCAGAAGCGGCCGCATTGCACGCCCGCTTTGGCGCCGAATTTGCCACCGCTCTAGAAAGTATGGAGCTGGCCACAGGTGCCTCCCCCTCATTCGACAAAGAAGCATTCTTGGCCGGCAAACAAACCCCCGTGTTTTTCGGCTCCGGTGTGAACAACTTCGGTGTGATGGAAGTGCTAGATGCGCTGGTTGACTTAGCGCCCTCACCCAAGCCCCGCACCAGTTCACTCATGGTGAACAAACAACCGGTCATCAAAGAAGTGCAACCTGAAGACGCCGCCTTCGCAGGCGTGGTGTTCAAGGTACAAGCCAACATGGACCCCTCGCACCGCGACCGCATTGCGTTTGTGCGCATGGCTTCGGGCAAATACACCCCCGGCATGAAACTCAAAGTGCAGCGCACGGGCAAAGAATTGCGCCCCACCAGCGTGGTTACTTTCTTGAGCCAACGCCGTGAAGCCGTGGACGAAGCTTATGCGGGCGACATCATTGGCTTTACCACCCACGGTGGTGTGCAGCTGGGCGACACCATTACTGATGGTGCCAACTTGTTGTTTACGGGCCTGCCCTTCTTTGCTCCCGAGCTGTTCATGACCGTGATCTTGAAGAACCCACTACGCACCAAACAACTTCAAGCAGGCTTAGACCAGTTGGGTGAAGAAGGTGCCATTCAGGTGTTCAAACCCGAAGTAGGCGGCCCCATGTTGCTAGGTGCTGTGGGCCAGTTGCAGTTTGAAGTGGTGCAGCACCGCCTTAAGGCTGAATACGATTGCGATGTGCGTTTGGAAGGCTGCCAGTACACCGGTGCGCGTTGGATTACGGCCGATACGCCCGCAGAACTCAGAGAGTTCTTAAACGCATATCCGCAGCGCATGGCCTTGGATGCGGCAGATACATTGGCTTACCTTTGTACCTCGCCTTATGACGTGCGTTTGGCGCAAGAGCGTTTTCCCAAGATTCATTTCCATCCGCTGCGCGAGCATGCGGGATTGGCATTGGGGTCGGCAGGCTGATCAATGCATATTAAGGCTGTGAATTGATATGAAGCCCCTAACGTCATGGCCCCAAAGCGCCCGTCAAAAAATCATTGGCGTCTTCACCGACATTGACGATACCCTCACCACCGAAGGCGCCATCACATCAGATGCTCTTCAGAGCCTGCACAATTTAAAAGCCGCCGGTCTTATGGTCATACCTATTACCGGCAGACCTGTGGGTTGGAGTATTTCTTTTGCGTCCACTTGGCCAGTTGATGCCATGGTGGCAGAAAACGGCGCAGTAGCTTTGCTACACAACGCTGCCACAAATCAAGTCAACAAAATCTACCAACAAGACTTAGCCACACGCACACACAACTTCGACCAAATGCAGCGCATTGCGCAACGCGTACTAAAAGAAGTTCCCGGCACCATCATGGCCCAAGACTCAAGTGGCCGCGAAACAGACATTGCTTTTGATCACAGTGAGTTTCACAAGCTCTCACAAGATCAAATCCAACAAGTGCTTCAACTTCTAAAACATGAAGGCATGACCGCCACAGTCAGCAGCATTCACATCAATGCTTGGTTTGGTGACCACAACAAATGGCATGGCGCGCAATGGATCTTGAAAGAATTAAGAGGCCGAGATTTAAAACAAGAACTAGATCAATGGGTGTACGTAGGCGACTCCACCAACGATCAAGTGATGTTTGAGCATTTCACCCACAGCATAGGTGTGGCCAACATCAAGCGCTTCGAACACGAGTTAAAGCATTTACCCCAATACATTGCCAACCAAGAACGCGGCGCGGGTTTTGCAGAAGTCGCAAATGCTTTGCTACAAAACTCCAATTAAATGGGTGTCATTGGGTGTTTTATTGGTTGGCAGAAAATACAAATGTCCTCAACCACTCATCAATAGGACTTTTGTTAAATTGCCGCTTCTCCAGCATTCCAATCATTTCTGAATAAATCAGTGAAGGTGCTCGACTGAGTTTGTAGCCATTGATCCGCAAAAAAACATCTGTGGCAGCAAAAGCAATTCGCTTATTACCGTCTACAAAAGGGTGGTTAATGGCCAAGCTTTCCATTAATGCTGCGGCTTGCTCAATGGTGTCTTTGTAATAGCCGGTCTGCGGCCTGTAAAGCGCTGCCTCTAATGCCCCAGGATCTCTCACCCCGGGCAAGCCTCCGTACTTTTGTATCAATACGACGTGCATACCCAGCACGTCAGCAGTTGTTAAAAAGTCAGTGGCCACAAATTAGACAAAAAAATTATTTGGCCAAGTCTTTGTACAAGGCATCAAACTCATCCAAGCTTGATGCAAACGCCGACATCACATGCTGGCGAGGCTGCTGTCTTTGCTGACGCTCCAAATAATCGCGCATGGCGTCGTCCAATACAGCTTGAAACTGCCTGCCCTGAGAAGCAGCCAGCTGACGCAAAGCTGCCAGTACATCCGGAGAAGCCTGCGAAGAAAATTTTTCTCGTGAAAGTGTGTTCATTTGCAACTTATCATGAAACGTCTTGATGATTCATGATAGATCAAGATTAGTTGAATTGTCAATGAAAATAAGCTGTAACTTGAATCACTCCCCCACCTCTCCCCCCAAACTCCTCAATACCCCCGCCCAAAACGCAGCACGGTACTGATAAGGCCTAGCATCTTGCCGCCCACTGGGTTTGGCATTCACCGACGTTTGCACAATCACAATTTGGCTCGAAGGTTGTACTAGCATGCTCTGCCCATGAATGCCTTGCAGCGCAAAGGTGCGCGTCTTGTTGGGCTGCAACCAAGTTTGATAGCCATACCCAAAATACGGCGTAGCCACCCGCGGCTTAAAACCTGCGGGCTGCTTGGCTACATCTGTGCCGAAACCGCCACTGTCAGTCGAACGAACCCCATCATTGGCCAGCAACATACCAAAGCGCCCATAGTCACGCAAAGAAGCATTGAAACCACCCGCTGTAGCCTCTGCCCCATCGGTAGTGGCTGCAATCCAGTGCGCAAGGTCTTGCGCGCCCATGGGTTGCCACAACCACTCTTCCGTGAGCGAAGTCACAGTCTTGCCCGTAGCGCGCCTCAGCACTCTGCCTAAAATTTCTGTCTCAATGGACGCATAGTGAAAGCGCTGCCCCTGCTCCACTTCACGGACCTTCTTGCCATTTAAAAACTCTGGAATGCGCGATGGCATGTTGGTGTTGCTGGGGTTGTAAAGCACCTGCCCCCACACCCAGTTGTCGTCATCGGGCGTCCAGGTGTAAAGCTCTTTAAACGGCACCCCCGACGACATGCGCAGCAAATTGCGAATGGTGGTTTGACCATACGCAGAGTCGGCAATTTCTGGCCAATAGTCGGAGGCTTTGTCGTCCAACGAACGAATTAAGCCTTTGCCATGTGCAATGCCCACCAACATGGCCGTGAATGTTTTGGCCATGGAAAAAGAGCGCATGGGCATGCCCGGTTTGCGGTCGTACTGATAGCGCTCGGCCACCACTTTGCCTTTGTGAATGATCAGCAAACCAGTGGTTTGCGTGGCATCCATAAAGTCGTCTATCGTTTTAGAAAACAAGCCCCACTTCCAAGAGATTTCTGGTGGTGCTTCGTGGTCGGGCAGCGGCCAAGGGTTAGCCGAAGGCTTAACCGTGTACCTAGAAAACGCAGACGCAGGCACAGACCAAGCACCCACCCGGCACTCGGGCTTGAGCAAAGCTTGCGGGCAAGCCTTGTATCCCTGCCCTTGCCCCAAAGCCACAGCATCGGGGCCATCGGCACGCATTTTCAGTATGGACGTTTGAGCTTGCGCAGTTGCACACAGCAACATGAACCCGCTCAGAACCAAAGAAAGCGAGCGACCCAAGAAAAGAAAAGTTTGAATCATTCAGTTGTCACTCCAAAGTACGGGGCAAACAGATTGCTGTCATGTCTTAGAAACTTCATTTTGGCTACATGTCCATAAAACGTGTAGATCATTTTAATTTTTGTCGACATGTTCGAGGTGCTTGTGGAAAAACCAGAAATCCATCACCCGCACCATTGCCAGCCCCAACAAAACGCCCACCCCATCCGCCACCGCATCTTGCCAATCGCCAAACCGATAACCCCAGTAATACTGCAGCAGCTCAATCAGCACACCTTGCCCTATCAAAAGCAATGCAATGCGCAGCTTAGAAACTTCTGGGTAAGCCAGCACCGCCAACACTGCTAACACGGCAAACGCAATGGCATGCTGCGCCTTGTCCCACCAATTAAATATTTCTAGTGGAGGTAAAAATGGCGCAGGGCTTAAAGCCAGGATGTTAATCACCACAAAGCTAGTCCAAAACAGGAACTTCAGGTAGTAATGAAAATTGTTCATTGATTTAAGTTTGGCTTTTTGAATTTTGAGCCAGATGAGAATCATTCTGTTTTGTAAAAAATAGGCTTCAAATGTTTCTTATCAACAATCTAAATAAATTAATACTTTAGAATTAAAAATAATACCAAATCAAATTTATTTACAAGTTGGCTGAGAATTTATAACGTTTAAATATTAATTTTGAACACACGCTCTTCTTCTCCCTAGCGCATTTGCCAGAATTGGTTTTCGCTAAAAGCGACTCGCTATTCAAGAAGATGACAGATCCAAATTGTGGCTCACGTGAATTTTCAAGCTCAATGATTTTGAGTGCCTGCGCTTGTCTCATGAGTTGGATCTCTTGGAAGAGTAGATCCGTTTTCTTTCTGTGCAAAGCTGCCTCGCCGCACTGCAAATTGGGATTGAAAAGCAGATCCTTCTGCACCAGGGCTCTGAGGCCACTGAGCACCTTTTCGTCGCCGTCTTCTGATCATGCCCAAGTGACAGCGCTGACTTCACTTTTTGCCATATGTACTGTCATGATCTGCAGCGACCGTAAGCATCCGCATATAAGGGCCGTCTCGAAATGCCGTTGCCTTTCGCGACTGCGTAATTCGCAAGGAGTAAATCGCATCAACTCCCTGCCGCGCTCGCACGCTGAAGATCTTTTCCCACTTAAGACCTCTGTCGCGGTAGACCTGTTGCCACGTTAGTTGTCGAATCTTGCTCAGCGTATCCAGAGCAGCATGCCGCTCGGTCTTTAGCAAGGAAAACAAGTTTTCCTGGAACCTCTCATTGTTAAGGTCCAAGATGACCCTTGCATTGCTGTCATTGCCGTCAATGCCGGGCATGCCTTAATCCGTCAGTCGCTTCAAAACAGCATCCGCATTGTCTCCCGTTGCTGGGTGGGATAAAGCCCATTCAATGGCTGCGCTCAAATCAGCCGAAGCCTTCGCCTCATGCAACCAACGCTCATTGTCCGGAACAACGGTTGCCGTGCGAACCATCCAAACTCCAGGCTCACTCTCCTCGACCAGCACTTGCCTGCCAGCAAACTGCTTGCCCAATGAGATTTGACCATTGGCGCCGATGACCTTGACAGACGATTGAGATGCAAGAGAACTCATTTGGTGCCTTAGTAATAGTTTAATTTAGGAATTTTTTAATTTAGTGCCTAAAGAAATTATGATTTGACTTTAAATAACTGTCAACACCACACTGAGAGGAGCGTCCTTGATTTGCAGCTAATTCATGTGATTTTTTGCGTTTCGCCTTGATCTCATTGTCTATTTTCTAAGTTTCAATCCCGATCGGTATCAATTTGGCATTTTTTGTTTACAAAAAAGTAGCTGCGGAAACTCCAAATCGCTCGCTGAGGGCTCGCACTTGCCTTAAATTAAGTTCACGCTTGCCAGTCAAAATTTCTGAAACCACGCCCTGACTGCCGATCTCTTGCAGGTCAGTTTGCTTCAGGTCATGCTGCTCCATCAAAAATTTAAGCGCATCAACTCCATTTGTTTGAAGTAAGGGGTGCAGCTCTGACTTGTAGTCATCAATCAAGTCAGTAACGATGTCAATAAGCCCCATGATTGGGTGGCTCTCATCTGCCCCCGCTTCATCAAGAAGACGAAGGTGCTGCAAGTCAACGGGAGCATTCATGGCTTCCACGCTCCTTTGTCTTATTATGGGTGAGTTAATAACACCTTGTTGCATACGATCAGTTTTGCAAATAGGAAGTCTGTTTCACCTAAGCTTTCTAATTGTCCTGTCGCAAGAACTTGTAGCCTTGTGTCATGCTGAAGTGAGCTGCAGATTGACTTTTTTCCCCAGGGCTGCTGCAGCACTTGCAAGCGTTGTGAGCGTCAAGCTCGCGTCGTTTTCATCGAGCAAGCGGTTTAATGACGCACGGCTGGTGTGCATGCGTTTAGCCAATGCAGTCTTGGTCAATTGCTGCGTCTTCATTTCCTGAGCAATCTGCCAAGAAATAACGCGCTTCATTGCCACTGCAGTGACATCCTCAAGCATGGCCTCCTCTTTCAAGAAGTCATCAAAACTTGAACCCATATTTTTCTTTGCCATGCTTATTTCCTTTTCAATTCTTTGTGCCGGTTAATGGCCAAATCCAAATCGGCTTTGGGTGTTTCTTGCTGCTTCTTGATGAAAGCGTGAAGCAACACCATCGTGGAGCCACTCAAAACAAACAAAACCCGTGCAATGCGATTGTCCAGGCGGGTTCTAACCTCCCACAGGCCGCCGCCCAAATGACGCACCAAAGGCATACCAAGGGGCCAGCCCAGCTGCACAGTTTTGATGTCTTCACCTATGGTTTTGCGATCCGTTGCAGGCAAGCCCTTGAGCCAAAGCCTCACTGGCTCAGAGCCCAGTGAGTTGGCAAAAAATTTGACGCTCAGGATTGTTTCCATAAAAGTATTGTACCAAAAATGATACGACTTGCAAATCTGTGGCAAATGATCAATGTTCTAGGGCCCCTCACCTGTTGCAATTCTGTTGACCGCCTTGATCAATTGATTGAGTGATCGCTTTTGGTACCGCACAGCTGAGTCTTTGAGCCGCTTTGAATGCCTGAACTTGGACAAAAATGAGTTTTCTTGCAGCTTCATAAAGTCTTCAATGAACTTGATTTCATCCGTTCGCTCCTGACCTTTGGGATGCAAGTTGGAAGTGGTGAACGCAACATCCACTTTTTTCTTGTCTCGGTGTAGACGCAAAAGGTGATTGAGCTTAGCGCAGTGAGGCCCCAAGAACCAAGCCTTCATTTGAGCATCAAGGTGCGCGTCATTGTGGTCCCTTAAAAACGCCTCGTTGCGTTCAAAGTCAATGATGCGCCTGGCCATCTCTCGGGCTTGAGGCAAATCAATGCACTCATCCCGAATGAGCTCAGCAATTTGAAAAATTTCTTTTCCAAAACCGACTTCATCCACAGGCAGACTCAAGCCGTGCTTCATGGCGTTGAGGCTTGCTGTGCGCAAGCCCTCCTTGTTGCGCCCAGCTTGAAGGCGAAGACCATTGGCATGATTTGAAGCTCTTTTTTTAGCGCTCATCATATTCAGGCTCCAAAGTATTGTCCTCATGCACCAACTGTTGAGCCTCGGTTTTAAGATCTTTCACAATTGGCGTGTCAATGGCCAAGAGGTCGCGCTTTAAAAGATCGTTTTGGAGTTTCAACCGCTCTTGCATCACCGAGCGGTTAACCAAAGCCTCGTAGGATTTTTGCAACTGCGTCAGGGTATGGGCCTTAAGTGCAATGCTTTGATCAAGGCGCATCCATTCTTCCTGATGCCGCACGCCAGCCCTTTGCAGCAAGCTTTGAACCGTGAAGCCTTTGCTCTTTATTTCATTGAGTACTGCGGGGTCATCCCATCTGCCTGCCTCCAATAGCTCAGTCAGATCAAGACTTAGGAGCTCAGCCAGACCTGGGCTTCTTAATAGTTTGACCATCTCACTGATCAAGCTTGCACGCTTTTGCAATTCGTAGCGCCGTATCCACCACATGCTGTGAAAAATTTGCTCGGCCAAATAAATCTGCAACTGTGTTTGAGCGCCAAGCTCAACGAGAGCTGCCGCATAGGCTTGGTGAAACTGCTGCGCACTCTCGCCAGGCAAGATGAAATTGCCACCCACGATTTGGGAAATTTTGGATCCAGTTTGTTTTGTGGTTACATGTTTTGTAGCTGTTTGATTTGAGGCTGTCGTGCCTTTGTTAGAAGTGTTCATACGACCTCCAAAGAAGGGTTGGCGTTTTTCACATTTTGAAAATCAAAATGTGCATGAGTTGCAAGCTTTACAGCAAAATTTGCTGGGGCCTGCGCAGCTTGTGAGGGCTGAAAAATAAACGAAGATGTCATGATGCAAACCTTAAAAATATGTTGACGGGAAGTCTTTCAGCCGCGCGCAGGTGTGCGCTGCAGGCTTGATTTGGCTGCCCAAGCATTGAGTTGTTGTTAAAGCTTGCGTTGAAAGTAAATTAATACGATGCAACACGCATAGTCATACACGCAACTGAAGCTTAAAAACCCCGCAGCGAAGTGGGGCGGTGCATGCGTTTCAAATGAGAACAGCTGCGCAGAGCTGATTTTTTGAAAATCATGCACACAATGAGGCCACTAGAGGGAACCGATTGGCCAGGCTACAGTGCGTTTTGTTCTGCAGGGGACGCTTGCTGCAATTTCTAACCCCTGGCCGCGGCTTGCGGCGCGTGTGTGATCCCCAGCGCGCTTAGAAACAAGTATTTATGCCCCAAGCAGCTGCGCCACGCGTTTGTGGAGGGCTGCGCCTGAAACTGCAAGGATGAGGGTGCCACACGGCATCACTCCGGGTGCGAGGCGCCGATGCACCTCA
Source organism: Burkholderiales bacterium (assembly GCA_026400155.1). Classification (GTDB taxonomy): domain Bacteria; phylum Pseudomonadota; class Gammaproteobacteria; order Burkholderiales; family Burkholderiaceae_C; genus Limnohabitans_A. The sequence continues at coordinate 10,435 of JAPLPO010000211.1, forward strand.
ATTTAAACCACCCAACCCAAGCCGCCAAGTCAGGGCGACCACAACCCCTTTATACCGATGCGATTTTAAAAATGCAAGTCAGTTTTGAAAAAATTCAACTTTTTTTGATGGCTTACAACTACGCTGATATGGCCAGCATTTGAGGCCGTAAAACTTGCCACCAAAGGCATGCAATTTGGTCATTTTCAATTGTTTGGCAACCGTTCAATTGCATTGGTCAAGTTACGTCTTATGATCGCATGATGTTTAACGAAAGACTGAAAAATTTACGACTTGCAAAGGGTTTGACCTTGCAGCAGGTTGGGGATGTATTTGGGATCTCTAGAGCCTCAGTTTCAAGCTGGGAATCAGGTACAAACCAGCCTGATCCGAGAAAGTTGGAAAAGCTTGCAGAACTTTTCGAAACAAGTGTTGAGTTTCTGGTTACGGGCCAAAGTCACATTACAAGTGAGATCTCGACTATTGATCACTCGGCTTCAGTGCCTTATGTTCCTTGGGAGTTGTTACCAAGCCCGCCTAAATTAAGCACTCAGCCAAATCAAATCGCATGCCTTTACTCAAAACCTACGAACCATAGCTTTGCGACAAGGTATTTAGGTTCATCAGATTTAAATTGGCAACAAGGCACCATTCCAGCAGGTGCAATCGTCATTGCCGATCGAAGTATTTCAATTTCCCACGGATGCCATGTACTTGCCAGTCAAAAAAACCATGGCATCGTGATTGGACAAATTCTCAATTCCGATGTTCCAGGTACATACGTCATTAAATTCCTAAATACAAAATCAAGATCTAAGGTTGATAAATCAATAACAATTATTGGCGTCATCCTCGAATGGCGCATTGGCGCAAAGCTCTAAATAAAATTATTAGTTGACATTTGTATTTTATTAATTTACATTGTGTTCTCTCTTTTGAAAGGACTCACATGAACTTCCCCTTTTTTCCGCAACCCGCATCTCGAACAAGGCCCATAGGGATCGGTGGCACAGACATCGGCGCAATCCTTGGGCTCTCCCCCTACAAAACCCCTCTAGAACTCTGGTCAGAGCTTGTATCGGGTGATGCCATGGCTCAACGCGACTTGCTTCACTTGCGCTTCGGCCAGCACAACGAGAGCTTCATTGCCAAGGAGTACGAAAGAGCCAGCCAGCTGTTTACCGTGGAACATCAACCCACCCTGTTTCACAAAGACCATGGGTTTATGTTTGGACACATCGACCGGTTCATTCAAGACGCGCCTGATACACCAGCTGTAGTTGATGGAGTTGTGACCGCCAAACGACTCCTTGAGTGCAAAACCTCAAGTGTGTTCAGCAAGAATGATTGGGGAGAGCCTGGAACCGATCAAGTCCCTCCGCTCTATTTGGTTCAATGCGCTTGGTACATGGCAATCACGGAGTGCGAGGCAGCAGACCTTGCTGTGCTGATTGGTAATTCCGACTTTCGCGTTTACACCATCGAGCGTGACCTGGAACTCGAGGGCATCATCTTGAGCCATGCCTCAAGTTTTTGGCATGACAATGTTCTAAGCCACACACCACCTCAACCTGTCAATTCCCAAGATGCTGCCATCTTGTTTCCAAAGGAAGCGGAAGGTGTAAGTGTTGAAGCAGACGAAGGTCTTTTGAAATGCATTGATCAGTACCAAGATGTTTGCGCTAAGGCGCAAACATTAAGTGATGAGTGCGAGAGACTCAAACTTGAAATCCTTAATTACATGGGGCATGCGGAAAAACTAACCCATCGTGGCAGGACTCTTGCCACATGGAAATGTGCTAAGGGCAGTACACGAATTGACACCAAGGCACTTACAAAGGCACACCCTGAAATTGCGGCATCGTTCTCTACAAGCGTAGTTGGATCGCGCCGCTTTTTACTTAAAGGTGCAGCAGCATGAGCCGCTACAAGCCCAAAACAAATCATCGCGCTAGCAATAACTCCAGCAAGGTCATGAGTTCATGTGACAAGCAGCAACCGAGAGAAAAAGAAGTGAATGACATCGTCACAAGAAGTGTGTTGCGCTCAGGCCTCTCCTATGAGTCCTTCGTCAAGGTGCTCATTCAATCCGCTTTGAGTCGGCTCAGCATTTGGACTCAAGCAGATTTGGAAAGACTACTCATGATGGCCGAGCGTCTGAAGCTCGATCCGCTTAACAATGAAATCTATGCCATAGAAACTCAATCAGATACAAGTAAAAAGAGTCACATCGTATTAGTTGTAGGTGTTGACGGCTGGAGCAAGGTCATCAATTCACACCCACAATTTGATGGCATGAGATTCATTGAGTCTGAGCCAGGGGATGATGAGCTCCCCCTTTACTTTGAGTGCACCATCTTTCGCAAGGACAGAAAAATTGCAACTTCCGTAAGGGAGTACATGTATGAAGTTCACACAAACCAAGGCGCCTGGCTCACTCACCCCCGAAGGATGCTCAGGCACAAGGCAATGATTCAATGTGCAAGGATTTGCTTTGGACTAAGCGGCGTATACGACCCTGATGAAGCGCAAAGAATTTCCTTCAGCATGTCACAGTCAAGCGATACAAGTCAAAACATTCAATGCAACTTCAATCATCAGCCGGGCTCTGTAAGTTTCAAAGCCGCCTCTCAACCAAAGACTGAACAAAGTCATTTAGGGGCAAGATTTGTGAAAAATTGGGTTAAAAAGCTCCCAGGCTCGTTGCAAACCACACTAAGTGACCTTGCCCCCGAAAAACGTACTGCTTAGCTGATGGTTAAAAATCAGTTCAAGGAGAACGCAATGAGTGAAACGAGGAAACGGGCTAGGTACACGCTGGAATTCAAGATGGAAGCGGTGCGACTGGTCAAAGGCGGTCA
>JAPLPO010000140.1 GCA_026400155.1 Burkholderiales bacterium
AGGCGCTGTTTTTTGTTGCTGCACAAGCACAACTTGGCCGTTCTCAATCTTCAAAGTGATGATCAAGCCGCGATCCAATGTGCCTTCTTTGCGACGCCCTTCAAGCAGCCAGTGATTTTTGATTTGACGAGGTTCTTGCCAAATCAATTGATGCATCAGTTGACTGTTGGGACTATTTTTCAACGCATCGCCAACAGCGTCTTGCCCAGAAGCTCGTTTCCCAATTACTTTAAATTCAACCTGAGAATGAAGCGTGTCTTTCAATTTGACGACAGACTCTTCTGACTGCGATAGCAATTCTTTTAAAAAAAGATGAATTAACTCAATCTCTGCAATGCGGGCCATCAGAGCGCCTCAGGTTTGTAGCCACTGGTTCTTGCCAGAATTTCGAATTTTTTGCGATCTTCATTCAATGAGTTTGCCAATTGCATTGCGTTCATCGGTGAGATGGCCATGCCTTGAGTAGCCAACTTGGCTTTGACATCCGCCTTTTGAAGCATCGGCAAAGTGGCAGCAGCAATCCTATCGACCAATTCTTTGGACAATTTGGCCGGTCCAAATAAACCTGTGGAGTTTTGAATGGCGATGTTCAAGCCCGATTCTTTCAAAGTTGGAACTTCCGGGACCAATTCAGAGCGTTGTTCTCCCGAAACAGCCAGCATTCGGATCTTCTTCGCTTTGTGCATCTCAACCAGTGCGCTTGTTCCCGTGATGAGCATGGGTAATCTGCCTGCTGCCAAATCAATAATGCCAACACTGCTGTCTTTGTAGTGAACAGGTTCCATCTTCATTGCCTGAGATTGAGCCAAGGCTATGCCCAGAAAGTGAGAGGAAGAACCAGCACCCGGTGCAACGCCATAAACGCCACCAGCGGCGCCTTGCGATTTAATCGACGCAATCCACTGCGCAATGTCTGTGATGCCGCTATTGATGCCAGTGGCAATGCCTAAATCAAACCATGTGAGGCCACAAATTGGCGTGAAGTCGGCAACGGGGTCATAGTCAAGTTTGGTGTAAATGTGGGGGTAGATTGCAAACAGACTGCTTGTGGAAAACATCACGGTGTTGCCATCGAGTGCTGCTCTTTTGAGTTCGCCCAATGCCAGCCTGCCGCCTGCACCGAGTTTGCTAGACACCACCACGGGACGGTTGAGTCTTTCGCGCAATTGATCGCCAATGAGCCTGGCTGTGAAATCTATGGAAGAGGCCGCGCCAACCAAAACGGTCATAGGGGATTTATCGTCTTGCGCAAAAGCGGAGGATGCCAATAGTTCGGCTGCCGACAACCCTGCTAATTTGAGACTGGTTCGACGGTCCATCATGCATCCTCCTTCACATAACCACTGGCTTTGACCAAGGTTTCGTAGCGTTTTCGTTCTTCAGCCAAAGACTGAGCCAATTGAGATGGATTAGCAGACCATGGCGTCATGGCTTGCCCTGCAAACTTTTCGCGCACAACAGGACTCAGTGTCATGGGATTGATTGCCTCGTAGAGCCTTCTAACCAAATCGGGCGGCATTTTGGCGGGTCCAAAAATACCTGTCGAGGTGGTACTGCTGACCGCTATACCCGCTTCCCTGAGTGTTGGAACATCTGGCACCAATGGCGATCGTGTATTGCCTGAAACTGCCAACAGTTTGATTTTTCCAGCCTTGTGCAATTCAACTTGTGGGCTAAGCCCAGTGATCATGACTGGCAGTCGGCCTGCTGCTAAATCAATCAACCCAACGCCACTGTCTTTGTAGGGCACATGGGTGAGTTGAAGGTTGGCAGCCAAGCCAATTGAAATACCCACAAAGTGAGACAGCGAGCCATTGCCAGGTGCTGACCCGTAGACCGCATCCCCTGATTTTTTGCTCTTCATCCATTCGATCAATTGGGCTAAATTTGTCACCCCGGTAGCGGGCCCTGTGGAAATGGCCACATCAAATGTGGAGATTCCTGCAATGGGCGTGAAGTCGTTGACTGGGTCATAGTCCAATTTGTTGTAGACATGGGGATAGACCGCAAACGGACCGCTGGTTGCGAACACCAATGTTCTGCCATCGGGTTGCGCTCTTTTGGCTTCGCCCAGGGCGATGCGTTGGCCTGCCCCCAATTTGCTGACCACAACCACAGGGCGACCCAGCGCTTCTCGCATTTGTTCAGCCACAGCCCTTGCGCCAAAGTCCATGGAGGACGCTGCTCCCACCAAAATGGTGATGGGGGAGTTGTCTTGTGCAAATACATTTTGGGATGCGAACCCCATTGAACTTGCCAGCATACCCAGCATTGCATGTCTTCTGGTTGTCATTTGGTCTCCTATTGGTTAACAAGGGTTTCTGTGAAATTGAATCCTAGTGATTCAACGGAATGGGGAATTTAAATTTTTTAAAGTGGGCCAAGATTGGTCCACCTTGTAGATGTAAGTGGGCTGTTCGAGGCAGGGCCATTGAATGTCTAATTCAGGGTCATTCCACAACAGTCCGCGCAAGTGTTCTTTGTCGTTGTAGTCGGTAAGTCTGAATGACACTTCTGTGTCATCTTCTAGCGTGCAAAAGCCGTGCGCTAATCCGGGTGGCACAAGGAGTTGAATCCAACTGTCTGCAATCATCTCAATCGATTCGTGCTTGCCATAGGTAGGAGAGTTTGTTCGAATGTCAACGCAAAAATCCATGATGCGTCCCTTGACCACCCGCACAAGTTTGTATTGAGCCTTGGGCGGTGCTTGAAAGTGCAGGCCTCTCACAGTCCATTTCTGGGCATAACAAGAAGCATGCTCTTGCACAAAATCGGGTATGACTCCCAATGCTTTCCATTTTTGGCTGTCAAAGTAATAGGTGTAACGACCGGAATAAAGCAAATCACAGGAACATTTGAAATGGCAAAAATTACGCTTGGAATTGGCACATCTCACACGCCCATGTTGAATGCGCCTGTCACTGATTGGCCCAAGTTCATAGAGCTAGATCTACATCGTGCTCATCAAGATAAAGATGGGAATTCCTTGAACTACGCCGAATTACTCAAGTTGGCAGGACCTCATATACCTAGGGAAATCACTGAGGGAAAATTTTTGTGGAAGCACACCAAAGCATTGGCGGCACTTGAGCATTTGCACCAGGTGGTTAAAAAATCAGAAATAGATGTTTTGATCATTGTGGGTGACGATCAGAAAGAGCTCTACAAAGACAACAACATGCCATCCATATTGATGTACAGAGGGGAAACAATCAGAAATGTGCCCTTAAAAAGTAGACCCGGCCCTGAGTGGGCGAGAACAGCTTCAGCCAAATACTACGAAGCGAAATACGAAAAAGAATATCCGGTTGACTCTGCGCTGGCCATGCATTTGATCCACCACCTCATCGATGCAGAATTCGATGTGTCTTGCGCCGACAGCATTCAGGATGGCCAAGGCGAAGGTCATGCTTTTGGTTTTGTGCACAATAGATTGCTACAAGATATTGAAATGCCCGTGGTGCCTATTTTCTTAAATACCTATTACCCGCCAAATCAACCCACGCCCAAACGGTGTTTCAAGTTGGGACAGCAAATCAAAAAAGCGGTTGAGTCATGGCCTCAAGATATCAAAGTGGGCGTTGTGGCTTCTGGCGGATTAAGCCACTTCACGGTCGATGAAGACCTTGACAATTTTGTGATGGATGCCTTGCGTTCAAAGTCGTATGACAATCTGTGCAACATACCTCTGAATAAATTAAATTCTGGTAACTCAGAAATCAGGAATTGGATTTGCATGGCAGGTGCTTGTGAAGGGCTGGATTTGCAATTGATGGATTACTACCCAGCCTACAGAACCCTAGCGGGTACAGGCACTGGCTTGTGTTTTGCGCATTGGGAATAAAGTCGTACATGTCATCCATCAGCTACACAGAAGAAAAAAAACAGTCGCTCAGGGTTCGACTCAAATCAATTGCCTATGAAGCCCAAGATGTTTTGTTGTTTGAGTTAACGCCTCTCGATGGGCCAACATTGCCAAGCTTCAGTGCGGGCAGTCACATTGATGTTCATTTGCCCAATGGGTTGACACGGCAATATTCGCTTTGCAACTCTCCGCTTGAAAATAGTCGATATGTGCTTGGCGTTAAAAAAGATCTGTTTAGTCGAGGCGGATCCAATTTCATGCACGATGAATTGAAAGTGGGCAGTGAACTCAAAATCAGTTTGCCAAGAAATCATTTCTCACTTTCGCCTGAATCCTCACATTCCATTTTGATTGGTGGCGGAATTGGCATTACGCCACTCATTTCAATGGCGCATGAATTGAATGCAAAAAATGCTTCATGGCAGTTGTTTGCCAGTTTTAGAAGCAGGGCTGACCTTGCTTTGGTTCAACAATTGAATTCCAATCGGGTTCATCTTCACATCGATGATGAATCAAGTGGAGGGTTTTTAGACATCTCTTCCGTGTTGGAGTCTGCTCCCGCTGGAAGCCACTTCTATTGCTGTGGTCCTGAACCCATGCTGAATCGCTTTCTTGAGTTGTCAAAATCAATTGATCCAAGCAGAATTCACTTCGAGTCTTTCAAACCTGTTTTGGCAAATTTATCGGGTGACAGTTTTGAGGTCAAACTCATTAAGACTCAAAAAATCTTCTCCATAGGCCCAGATCAAACTATCTTGCAAGTTTTGCTAAAGCACGGTATTTCGGCTCCAGGCTCATGTGAACAAGGCATTTGCGGAACCTGTGAAACGCGCGTGGTTGATGGAATCCCTGACCACCGAGACTCACTTCTTTCTGCAGAAGAGCGCTCCTCCAATCAAATCATGATGATTTGCTGTTCCAGAAGTTTGAGTCCGTCTATTACACTTGATTTATAGTCTCTGTTTTTATATTCACAAGGGAACAGTGTGGGCCGCCCAATTCGAAATGCCAGTCCAATTCTTCCAGATTACTCGGAAGGAATTCAAATCAAGACGGACGATTCCGACCCAAGATTTATTTCTGCGCTTGCCAGGGGATTGGCCATTTTGCGCTGCTTCGAGTTAGACCAAAAGCTGCTTGGCAATGTTGAAATTGCAGAGATGACCAAGCTTCCGAAATCCACCATTTCCCGACTCACCTTTACCCTGACTCAACTTGGCTATCTCAGGTATCGGCATGAATTTGGCAAATACGAACTGGCTGCAGGTGTGGTGGGTTTGGCATATCCCTACTTGGCGAACATGAATGTGCCAGCACTGGCAAGGCCTTTGATGGTTGAGTTGGCGCAAAAAACGAAGACCAATATTGGATTTGGTGTGCAGGAAAATAACAGCGCACTTTATCTTGAATATGCGCTGGGTGAGCCCAGTCCCAATCGACGACAACGAGTTGGATTTAGGGTGCCATTGGTCAGAACAGCCATGGGCAGAGCTTGTATTGCCGCCATGAATTTTGAAGAGCGGGCCAGACTTTACTCAGAATTCAAAAGCTATTACGGTTCTAAGTGGAAAGATATTCATCAAGAGTTAGATTCAGCCATCGAACAGGTAGAAGCAGATGGGTACTGCTATGCCATTGGCACATTCAAAAAGAATACAAACTCTGTTGCAGTCCCTTTTTTGCACATAGATAATCACACCATCATGGCATTCAATTCGCAAAGTTCTGACGCCAAGCAACCTTTGTCAGTGTTGAAAAAGAATGGCCAACTTCTTCTTGAAATGGTTGATAAAGTGAGAAATCTTTTGATAGAAAATCACACCCGTCCTAAGATTGGCCGCGTCTAAACACATGATCATTCCAAGGTCAAACTCATGTTACATCCAACAGCAGTCGTCTTGACTGAGTCAGGGCCTGTTCAAGGTTTTCAGAAGCAATCGCCATCTGCTGAGTCCACCATCGATTGTTTTTTGGGAATTCCTTATGCAGCGCCCCCCGTAGGAGACCTCCGGTGGCGATCGCCTCAGCCTTTAACGCCTTGGCAAGAAACTCGAAACTGTTTGGATTTCGGTCCAGATTTCCCTCAGGCTGCCAATCCTCTTTTTAGAGCGCACCGTCAGACTGAAGATTGTTTGTATTTGAATGTTTGGGCGCTAGAGATTCAGCATGCCCAAAAACTGCCAGTCATGGTTTGGATTCATGGTGGTGGTTTTGTAGGTGGGAGTGGCTCTGACCAAAGAAGCGATGGTGCGCTCATGGCCTCTAAGGGGGTGGTGCTTGTCAGTTTCAACTATCGATCAGGCATCTTTGGTTTTTTAGCCCATCCAGAACTTTCGGCTGAGTCTGAATGGAAGATCAGTGGCAATTATGGCTTGCAAGACCAAATTGCTGCCTTGAAATGGATTCAACAAAATATCAGTCAATTTGGTGGCGACCCCACTCGAGTCACTGTGTTTGGCGTGTCTGCAGGATCGGCCTCCATCTCTTTGTTGCTCACTTGCCCTCAAGCGAAAGGCTTGTTCCAGCAGACGATTCTTCACAGCCCTGGTGCTGCACGCCCGCTGGCTACCTTGGAACAGGCGGAAGATTTTTCGGTGAAGGCGTTGGGCTCCGACATCAAGCATCTAAGGTCTCTGGGTGAGGTAGACATATTCAAGCTCACAAGTTCAATGAACCCCAAAATCAGGGGTTTAACGACACCCAGAATTTTGCGTCCCATTTTAGATGGCGTGTACTTAAGTGAAAATGAAAGAGATGTGTTTAAAGCACATCGTCAAACAATGCTCCCCATGATCGTTGGCAGCAATTTGGATGAAGGCAGTTTGCTCACCAAAGAGTGGGCAATTCATTCCGTGGATGACTATGTTCAATTGGTCATTTTAAACTTCAAAAATTTTGCGGCGCAAGCTTTGGCCTTGTATCCGGTCAAAGCTGAAGATGAAATTAGAAACAGCATTGCCCATTTGTTTGGTGACACGCAATTCAATTACGGAACGCGATTGCTTGCGCAGTCAAATTCAAATCAAGTGGCGAAGACATGGCGCTATTTGTTTGCCAAGCGCCGTCCCAGCCAAATGGATGGTCCTCATCATGGGCAGGAGGTTGCGCATGTTTTTGGTAATCTAGCTGCCAAAGTAACACCTATTGAAAATGATTTTGATCATCAAGACGAATTCATTTCTAATGCCATGCTCAATTATTGGGTTCAATTTGCTCACGCAGGCAACCCCAATCAAGTAGAGTTGCCAGAGTGGCATCCCTACAATGTGGCATCCGATCACATGATTGTTTTTGGCGCTGAAATTTCAAACCAAGATGGATTTCGCAAAGAGAATTTGGATTTCATTGACCATTTCTTTCAAGCCAGCATGGAGGTTCGTGTTCAATGACAGCCAAGAATCAAATTTCATATGGACTTGGCGGTAAAGTTTGCCTAATCACGGGCGGTGCCCAAGGTATTGGGGAAGCCTGTGCGCGTCTTTTTTTGGAAGAAGGTGCGCGTGTTGTGATTGTGGATATTCACAAGGAGAAGGGTGAGTCTCTCCAATCTGAATTGCAAGCGCAAGGACACGAGCTTCTCTTTGTTGCCAGTGATATCGGCAACAAGGTAGAGATCGATTCTCTAGTCGGTCATTTGTTTGCTACATATGGCCGCATTGATGTCTTGGTCAGCAATGCAGGCATATTCAAAGCTGCCCCATTTTTAGAAGTGACAGAATCCGATTTTGACGAGGTCTTGCGGGTTAATTTGCGGGGTGCGTTTTTGATGGGTCAAGCAGTGGCGCGTGTGATGAAGGCGCAGGGGGGTGGTGCCATTGTTCACATGAGCTCTGTCAATGGGGTGTTGGCCATTCCTGAAATTGCTTCCTACAACGTCAGCAAAGGTGGCCTCAACCAGCTCACCAGGGCAATGGCCTTGGCCTTAGCAGATGACGGTATTCGGGTTAACGCGGTGGCCCCTGGTACCATTGCCACAGAGTTGGCCGCCAAAGCGGTTTTTCAAAACAGCTTCAAATGCTTTTCATATTACCTTTAGGAGCCAACGCTGATGAAGCTGTCTGTCAATGGAAAGAGTCATACGCTCGATGTTGAGCCCGAAATGCCCTTGTTGTGGGCCTTGCGCGACGAACTCAACATCAAAGGACCTAAGTTTGGTTGTGGCGTTGCGTTGTGTGGATCCTGCACGGTACTTTTAAACGGGGAGCCTGTTCGGTCTTGCTCTTATCCAGTCTCAGTAGCAGCAGGCCAAAAGGTGGTCACCATTGAGGGCTTGGCAGACAAAGGCAAATTGCATGCTGTGCAACAAGCTTGGATAGAACACCAAGTCCCTCAGTGTGGCTATTGCCAAGGTGGCCAAATATTGGCTGCCGTGGCCTTGCTCAAGAAAAAACCGAAGCCCACCGACCAAGACATCGATGCCGCCATGACCAACATCTGTCGCTGCGGTACCTACGCGCGCGTCCGAGCAGCCATTCATTCCGTGGCCAAGAAAGGAGGCCGCGCATGAACTCTCATTTAAAGTCTGTGATTTCAAAAGCAGATTCAAATCCAGAGAAGGTAGGCATTGATCGTCGTCACTTTCTCAAGGTCTCTGGCACTGCCAGTGCGGGCATGTCATTGGGATTCTTCTTGCCTGAGCGTGCTCACGCAGCAGATACACCACAACTCAACGTGTGGATAGAAATTGAACCCAACAATACCATCGTGATTCGTTATGCGCGAGCAGAAATGGGGCAGGGCAGTATGACTTCTGCACCCATGATGATTGCCGAAGAGCTGGAAGCCGATTGGAAAAAAGTTCGCGTTGAATATGCAACGGCGCATGAAAACTTGCGCACCAAACGCGCCTATGGCGACATGGCTTCTGTGGGCAGTCGAACCATTCGCCACTCACAAGAGTACTTGCGCAAAGCAGGCGCTACAGCCAGAGAGATGCTAATCGCGGCAGCTGCCCAAAAGTGGAATGTACCGGTAAGCGAGTGCAAGGCTTCCTTGAGTCGGGTCACTCACGCCCCTAGCAAACGCACTTTGAATTACGGTCAATTGGCAGCAGATGCAGCCAAGTTGGAGGCGCCTAAAACTGTTCAGCTGAAAGATCCAAAAAATTGGACCTTGATTGGAAAGTCTATTCCGCGCGTCGACATTCCAGAAATTGTGCTTGGTCAGCGCAGTTATGGCATTGACACGCAATTGCCTGGCATGTTGCATGCCGCAGTGGCTGCATGCCCAGTGTTCAATGGCAAAGTTAAATCTTTGGATGCCTCTAAGGTGGAAAATCGCCGCGGCATTGTCAAGGTTTTAAACATGGGCGAATTTGTGGCTGTGGTTGCTGACAACTGGTGGCGTGCCAAAGAAGCCTTACGTGAAGTTGCTGTCGATTGGGATGTGGGCGAGCACGGTACCCTCACTAGCGCGGCCATCATGGCGCACTTCAAGGCCGGTATGGAGCAAAGTGAATTGGCTGTGGCGCGCAATGATGGCAATACAGCGGACGCACTGTCTAAATCGGCCAAAGTGGTAGAGGCGGAATACTTTACACCTTACTTGGCGCACGCCACCATGGAGCCCATGGTGTGCACAGCTTGGTTGCAGGGTGACAAACTTGAAGTTTGGTCTTCCACTCAAAATCCAGAGGCGACCTTGGCTGTCAGCGCAGCCACTGCGGGTGTGCCGCAAGCCAATGTGAAAGTGCACCCTGTGCAATTGGGTGGTGGTTTGGGTCGAAAAAGTCCGCAAGACTTTACACGTCAATCGGTCATGATTGCCAAGGCCATGGCTGGCAAGCCGGTCAAAATGCTGTGGTCTCGTGAAGAGGAAATTCAACATGGACTTTACCGACCTGCCAGTTTGATGCGATTCAAAGGTGGCCTGAATGCCAATGGCAAAGTGGAGGCCCTGCACATTCGTGTCAGCGCACCTTCTATTTTGGCCACGCTTTTGAAGTTGCCTTTGCCTCGAGGTGTTGATGGTCAGGCTGTGGCCAGTTTCAGCGATCATCCCTACGATATTCCCAACACCTTGGTCGATTATGCGCAGCGCAACACCAATGTGCCTGTCGGTTTTTGGCGTACGGTTGGGCATTCTCAAAATCCTTTTGGCCGTGAATGTTTCATTGACGAATTGGCGCTGGCAGCAGGCAAAGATCCTGTGGCTTTCCGTTTGGACATGTTGCCTAACAACGAAAAGTCGAAGCGCGACAGAAGTATTTTGGAGGCCGTGACCAAGGCTGCAGGTTGGGGCAGCACATTGCCCAATGGCGTGTTTCGCGGTGTGGCTGAAACAGAAGGCTATGGCAGTTGGACAGCGTGTGTGTGCGAAGTTTCTGTGAATGCCAAAAACGAAGTCAAGATCCACCGTGTGGTCATTGGCATTGACCCAGGCTATGCGGTCAACCCAGACAACATCGTGGCTCAATTTCAGGGCAGTGTTGTGCATGGTTTGACAGCCATTTTTTGGGGTGAAAATACCATCAAAGAAGGCCGTGTTGAGCAATCCAATTTCCACGACTACCGCATGATGCGTTTGAACGAGATGCCCAAAGTAGAAGTGGTCATTGCACCTACCGGTGGCTTCTGGGGAGGCGTTGGAGAACCTGCGCAAGCGCCCTTGGCACCCGCACTTGTCAATGCCATTTCTGCCGCTATGGGCAAGCGCATACGCTCATTGCCTCTCAAAAACCACGGATTGACTTTGAAGGTTTAATGAACAGCAAGCATGAAGCCATGAAGCTTGAAAGTCGGGTTCGTCGCACGGGGCTTCGAAGCCTCTTGTTTGCAGGTTTTTCTATACCCTGGTTATTCAGTAGAGTTGCACATGCGCAACGAATGAACTCAGGTCGTTTGCTTTCACTGAGTGACATGGTGCAGCCCATTGTGAAAGGGGCCATTCTTCTAAACAAAGATTTGCAAATTGAAGCACCTCTATTGGCAGACAATGGCTCTTTGGTACCCATTCAAATTCAAGTTCAAAGTCCCATGACTGAGCAAGACCATGTGACACACATCTATTTGTTGTCGCAGCGAAATCCGGTCACCCAAATGGCTGTCTTTCAAATGGGTCCATGGAATGGTCGTGCCGAGGTCAGTACGCGCGTGCGATTGGCAGGAACACAAGAGGTTCTTGCCTTGGCCCGCTTGTCGAATGGCGAATTTAGATACAAGCAGATGGAAATTATTGTGACTGAATCAGCTTGCGTGGATGCCTCATGAGCATTGCTCGCGTTCACTGGCCAGACAAGGTTCGATCAGGCGATGTGGTTAAAGTGCGCTTGCTCATTCAGCACCCGATGGAGACGGGATACTTGCAAGACTTAACAGGCAAGGTGGTTCCTAGAAACATCATCCAAGTGCTCACCTGCCATTTGGGCAACCAGGAGGTCTTTCGAATTGAGCCTTCGTCGGGTATTTCAGCCAATCCATTTTTTGAGTTCTTCATGCGCGCAACAACAACAGCTGAATTCAGGGTACAGTGGATTGACGACAAGGGTGCCAAAGGACAGCACCTTCAAATTTTCAATGTGATGTAGTCTATGTTGCAGCATCTGCCAGTGTTAAGGGTTGAGCGAGAGGGCGTGCATCTTCATACGCGCTCTGTAGGATCTGGCTCGCCTTTGCTATTGATGCATGGCCATCCTCAAAGCATGGTGATGTGGCACAAGGTGGCCCCCATTTTGGCCAAACAGCACACTTTGGTCTTGATGGATTTGCGTGGTTACGGAGATTCATCCAGGCCCAAAGCTGATTCGCAGCACCTCAACCACAGCAAGCGCGAAATGGCCTTAGACGCAATGGCTGTGATGGATGCTTATGGTTTTCAGCAATTTGACGTATTGGCGCACGATCGTGGTGCTCGCGTTGCGCATCGCCTAGCAATAGATCATGCTCACGCAGTTCGCCGCTTGATGTTGTTGGACATTGCGCCCACGTTGGCAATGTACGAGAACACCACGGAAGCCTTTGCGCGTGCATATTGGCACTGGTTTGCACTCATTCAACCTGCGCCGATGCCTGAGGCACTGATAGACACCGATCCTGCGCGCTATGTTCGGTCTGTGATGGGCGGAAGATTTGCAGGGCTTGCACCTTTTTCGCCCTTGGCTTTGGCTGAGTATGAGCGATGTGCGCTCATTCCTGGAACCAGTACCTCTATTTGTGAAGATTACCGGGCCAGTGCTGGTGTCGATCTAGAGCATGACCGCAAAGACCTGGCCTCTGGCAATCGAGTTGTTCAGCCGCTTCAGGTTATATGGGGCGAACATGGTTCTGTGGGCCGATGTTTTGATGTGCTATCTTTGTGGCGCGAGCGAGCCACCAATGTGAGCGGCATGGCCTTACCGTGTGGCCACTACCTTGCAGAGGAGTTGCCTGAAGCGGTGGCTGCTGAAGCTTTGAAATTTTTCAATTGAAACAAGATTTTTCGATGTTATGAAATTCAGACTGATTCCCTTACGGGTCATCTTTTTAAGCGCGTTATGGGCATTGCCCGGGTTGTCCGCATGGGCCCAGCATTCACATGGCAAAGGCTCCCTTCAACTCAGTTTGAACGGTGATGTTCTACAAGGCCAGTGGACCATGCCGATGGAGGCCTTGCTTGGGTTTGAGCATTTGCCTAAAAACGCTGCGCAAACCGATGCCATGAACCAACTGCAGAAATCTCTTCAAAACGCCAGCTATTTCATTGAGCTGCCAGCAGAGTCGAAATGTCAGCAATTGGAGGCCAAAGCGCAATCTGACATGTTTCAGGGTATCAAGGGAAAAGGGCACAGTGATTTGAATTACGAGTTTAAATTCAAGTGTGCCAATCCTCAATTGTTGACTCAATTTGCATTTCCTTTTTTCAAGTCACATATCCGTTCTAAGCAACTCAAGTTGGAATGGGTTTCTCAGGGTGCGCAAAAATCTGCCACGGTTCGATCCAGTAAGCCAACATTTTCACCATGACAAATGCTGCGCTTGAATTGCGCCATATTGAATTTGCTTGGCCGAATCAAACCAAGCCGCTGTTTGTTATTCCCGAACTCAGTTTGCAGCAAGGCCAAACTATGTTCATTGGTGGCCCAAGTGGTTCAGGCAAATCAAGCTTGCTCAGTTTGATCACTGGCATTCAATTGCCACGGCAGGGCAGTTGTCATGTTTTGGGTACCTCTTTGAACCAACTGTCGGCTACTGAGCGAGACCGATTCAGGGGCGAACATTTGGGCCTCATTTTTCAGCAATTCAATCTATTGCCTTTTTTAACTGTTGAAGAAAACATCGAATTACCTAGCAAACTCTTTGGCAGTCGTTTTCAGAAATCTACACAACTTTTTGGCAGTGTTCAAAAGCACATTGACACACTCTGTAATGCACTTCATTTGCAGCCCTCATTGCGTCGTCGACAGGCCCGTCTTTTATCGGTAGGCGAACAACAACGGGTGGCTGCTGCCAGAGCGCTTCTGGGTTGCCCTGCGTTGATCGTGGCAGATGAGCCCACCTCCGCCTTGGATGAAGACAACAAATTAGATTTTTTGAATCTTTTATTATCGACAGCCAGTGCCCAAAATACCAGTGTGGTGACGGTGAGCCACGACATGCGAATTGCTTCTAAGTTTGACCACGTTTTCCACATGCCGCCGATGGAGTCCAAACATGTTTTGGCTTAATTTGGCTTGGAAAAGTGCCTGGTCGCGAAAATATTCCCTCAGCCTTGTGGCTGTTTCGGTATGTCTTTCAGTCATTGTTTTATTGGCTGTTCAGCAAATTCGAACAGATGCCAAACGCAGCTTTTCGAATGCCTTGAGCGGTGTCGATTTGGTGGTGGGCCCTAGAGGGAGCCCAACCGATTTGCTGTTGTACAGCGTGTTTCAACTGGGTACGCCTACTCAAAATATGCCCTACGCAGATTTGCAACGCATCAAGGAAATGCCTGCAGTGGCTTGGACAATTCCCCTTCAACTTGGGGACTCTCTGGATGGTTTTCCGGTGATGGGTACTTCCGTCGATTTCTTTAAGCATTACAGATCTGCGGGTCAGGCTTTGTCTTTTCAATCGGGCCAAGCCTTTCAAGATCCTCAAATACATCCAACAGCTTTGATGCAAGTGGTGATAGGTTCAGAGGTTGCAAAATCAAAAAAAGCAAAACTCAATGACAGCTTTGCGCTGACACATGGGTACCAAGCCATTGAAGAAACCGTTCATTCAGACCATCCGTTTCAATTGGTGGGTATTTTGAAACCAACAGGTACGCCGCTCGACAGATCAGTATTGATCAGCCTAGAGGCATTCGAATCCCTGCATGTAGGCTGGGGCTTGGGCTTGAGGCCCTCTGCATTTGATGCCAAACCCGATGCGCAGAAAGACTTGCCCAGCGTGGCTGAACTCACCCCTTCTGAACTCACGGCAGTATGGGTTGGCCTGCATTCACGTGCCACGGTTTTTTCAGCGCGCAAGGCCATTGAAAGCATGAAGCCCAGTGCGGCTTCCTTGCCGCTCATGGCCGTCTTGCCTGGGGTTGCGCTGGATGAATTGTGGCAAATTGTTCGGGTGGTAGAAAACGCGCTCATTGTGATGGGCGCTTTGGTGGCCGTGTGTTCATTGCTGGGTGTTGTATCTGTCCTTTTGGTGGGTTTGTCGGCGCGACGCAAAGAATTGGCCATTTACCGCTCTTTGGGTGCGGGGCCTTACGCCATATTCATGGCTGTTGCATGGGAGTCGTACTTGGTGTGCAGCATGGCTATTGCGGCAGGTGTGCTCGGTACTCAGCTTTTGATTTTGACTTGCCAAGAGTTTTTGCTTCAAAATTTTGGCATTCAAACCCACAATGGCTGGCCTGAGCTGGAAGCTTGGTATAGCATTGGTTTGTTGCTAGTAGGGGCTATGATGGCCAGCCTGTTGCCTGCGTGGCGGGCCTATCGCATTTCATTGTTGAATGGTCTTCATCCACCTAATTGACACCCATTGAACAAAAAAAGTCATGACAACGAGCTTCTTGAAAATCAACGTGATCAAACTGTGCTTTGCAGTTTGTCATTTATTTTTGATCGGTTCAGTGTTGGCCCAAACGCCGGGTTATCAAAAAATCACATGGGACGATTTGTTGAACGAAGAGTGGTATCAACAAATGAAAAAAGAAATGGCCAGTTATGGTCGCATGGCATTTTTGAAGGATGGCTCAGAAGAAGCTGAAAAACTGATGGCCAGCATGCGCTCAAAATTGGACGAAGCACCTATTTCAACCAAGTACATCAATCAAAAAATTAGAATGCCAGGCTTTGTGGTGCCATTGGATGCAGTGAGAAACGGGCAACGTGAATTTTTGTTGGTGCCATATTTTGGCGCCTGCATTCACACGCCACCACCACCCGCCAATCAAATTGTCTTGGTCACGCCGCATTCCAAACTCAATTTGTCTAAACCATTGGAAACGATGGAAGTGATTTGGGTGGAGGGCGAGTTGAAAGAGGCCAGAAACAAAACAGCATCAGGGGTGTCTGGCTATTCGTTAGAAGCGGTACAGATCTATCCTTACAAAGCTTTGCACAATTCAAAAAAATGAAGCTGAATTTCCAAATTCAATGATTGATATTCAAATAGTTCAGTGATCTGCAGCGTCAAGCTATTCAATACTTCCTTAAATTAATCGACGCTGCTAAGTACGATCAAAAAGGACTGTGATGCGTGAGTTTTATTCAGCTAGGGTTTAACCTCAATCAATCGACTTGACACCACAGACATGTGACTTAAGATGGATTGATCCACCTCCATTTGCGATTCCAATGAACAGCCAGCCGCGTCCCAAAATTGCATTGATCCACGCAACCCGTCTAGCAATTGCACCGATTGAAAGTACCTTCAATCAATATTGGCCAAGCGCAAATACATTCAGTCTATTGGATGAAGGCTTGTTGAAAGATATCGAGCTTTTAAGTGCTGAGCAAATGAGCAAGCGATTTCAGTCATTGGCAAGCTATGCCACATCGACGGGTTGCGATGCAATTTTGTTTTCATGCTCAGTTTTTAGTGATGCCATTGATTCAGTAAAAAAAGCATTTGATTTGCCAATTTACAAACCCAATGAAGCCATGCTAGATTCAATCTACAAGCTGGCACAAGAAAAAAAAGATTTGACCATTGTGGTGATGGGGACCTCTCAATTGTCGGTTGATTCATTGAGTTCTGAAATCAGTGAATGGTCCAAAAAAAATCAAGCCTTGGTTGGCATTGAAAAAGTTTTTGTGAACAACGCCTTTGAATTGCTGGGCCAAGGTCAAACAGATTTGCACGACGCATCGATTATGGATGCGGTGAAAAAAAATCAGCGAACAGACGCAATAGTTTTTACACAATTTTCAATGGCCAGTGCATTTCAAAAATGCCAAGAAGTTTCATCGGTGCCCATTTTCAGCGCACCAATCATTGCGGTTCAAACTCTTCAATCAAGGATTACTCATGCACGCTAATCGTGTTTCATTCAACCAATTAAAACAGTTCATTGCCAATGCAATGATCAAACTGGGCTTGCCCCCTGACGATGCTCTCAAAGTGGGCCATATCATGGCCGAGGCAGACCTCCAAGGCTCTGACGGTCATGGTGTGATTCGGCTGCCCAGTTATGCCAAAAGAATCAAGGCGGGTGGTATCAATCTAAATCCATCCATGAAGCTTGTGAAAGAAAAAGCGGGCATGGCCGTTTTGGATGGCGACAACGCCATGGGCCATTTGGTCATGAAGCGCGCTGCTGAAATTGCCATTGAAAAGGCCAAAAACTGTGGCATTGCTTGGGTCGGTTCCCGATTCAGCAACCACGCCGGACCAGCATCGATCTATGCACGGATGCCCATGGAAAAAAACATGATTGGCATTTATTTTGCGGTGGGCGGGGCCAACCATACATCACCCTGGGGTGGCCTTGACATGTTGTTGTCAACCAACCCGATTGCCATTGCAGTGCCAGCAAAAAATGAACCGCCGATGGTGCTCGACATGGCCACCACGGTCACCTCGTATGGCAAGATCAAAGTGAAGGCACAGAAGGGCGAGTCCATGCCCGAAGGTTGGATGATTGATGAAAACGGCGCTCCCATCACAGATCCACACAAAACCGATGGCGGAATTATGTTGCCCATTGGAGGCTACAAAGGGTATGGCCTTCAATTGATGGTGGGTGTGTTGGCAGGCACTTTGAATGTGGCCGCCATGGGCTCGAGTGTGATCGATGGCAATGCCGATTTCTCTAGTAAGTCCAATACGGGTCAAGCTATCTTGGCAATTGATTTAGATGCATTTGGTGACGTCGATGAGTTCAAGTTGCGCGTTGACCAGTTATCGCGAGAAATGCGCGAAGGCAAAAAAATGCCCAACGTCAAACGTATTTGGCTTCCTGGTGAGCAGAGTTATGAAAAACGCAAATCGTATGAGAGAGATGGCATTGAACTGCATCCCAATTTGATTGCGCAGTTAGATGAGTTTGCAAATGCGCATCAGGTTCCAACTTTGTTACAAACCCCATCGTCTTAAGTATTTCTCAAGGAGTTCTAAATGACCAAAGCAAAGATTGTATTTTTCTGCCTCTTTCTTTTTCATTCGCTGAGTTGGGGGCAAAGAGCTAACGAAAATTACCCCAACAAGCCTATCAGGCTGATTGTGCCTTTGGCTGCAGGCAGTTCTGTTGACACAGCTGCCCGCATCGTGATGCAAAAAGTGTCACAAAACATTGGCCAATCAATCATCATTGAAAACAAACTAGGCGCTGCAGGCATTATTGGTGCTGATCAAGTTGCCAAATCTGCACCTGATGGCTATACCTTGGGTGGTTTCAACGACAGCATCATCACCATGATTCCCAATCTCAATCCCAAATTGCCTTGGGACATTGTCAAAGATTTTGAATCTATTTCACAGGTTGCCATCATT
>JAPLPO010000050.1 GCA_026400155.1 Burkholderiales bacterium
AAAATAGGCCAGGACCCAATGAATGAGAATGGCCAGACATGCAGGCACTCCGATGAGGAGAGACCACGCCAACCAAGCTTGTGATTTGGTGCCGCCATCGACATGCGAAGCCACCCAGTTTGCCCAACGCCTTAGCCACTGATGCAGGAAATGGGACGATCCCAAGGGGCGCGCTTGTTCTATGACCAGTGCCAAAAATAGAGAGAAAAAGCTCATGACCACATCATAAAGAATTCGAAGCCAATAAGAAGCGATAAAAGTTTCTGATCATGCCCGCGGTAGCGCCCCAGATGAAGTACTCAGTCTCTGGATTGGATGCGTTGGGTAGATTGGTTGTTGCGGGTCGGTAGGGCATGGAGTACCACTGTCTTTGGAGGCCGTTATTTTCCCATTGATGAAGGCGATGATTCGAGGGGTCCATGAGGAAAGACAAGGGAACTTCAAAGGCAAATTCAACTTCATTGGCGTTGGGATAAAGGGTGTGATCGGGGGACACCAAAGCAACTACCGGTGTGATGTGAAATGACGTGCCCGTGATGTAGCTTGGAAGCTGGCCTAAAACCTCGATATGTTCCGATGTCAGACCGACCTCTTCTTCAGCTTCACGCAGTGCAGCATGTTCCACAGATTGATCATCAGGGTCTACTTTGCCCCCTGGAAATGCAATTTGACCTGCATGCGAGGACAGGTGTTGAGTTCGTTGTGTTAGCAAGAGATGAGGTTCATTGCCATGCTCGCCTCTCATCACAATGGGCACCAGAACGGCCGCCGCTTGAGGTGCACGTTGTCCTATTGAAGGCTCGCGTTTTAGCTCTGGAGTCCAAACAGGTGGATTTTTGAAAGCCCATCTCAGTGGCTCAGCATGGAGCACAGCGGGCGGCAATGCGGGCCAATTTTGATCATGAACAGACCACGGAATATCGCGAGGGTCAAATCCCAAGGTGTGTTTCATATGCTTAAGAAAACCATGTCAGGGATGGGGCTCAAAATGGGGTTTGATAAGGCGGACATTTGATTTGAATTTTGCGAGGCAGATCAACAGGCGAATCTCTTTGGATGGCAGTGAGGCAACCTCCCCAAACACAGCCAGTGTCTAGCGCCCAAATATCATCTCTCTCGACCGCTCCCAAGGTTGACCAATGGCCAAATGCAATTTGTATTCCGATGGTTTTGCGATTTGGAATGTCAAACCATGGCAAAAAGCCTTCAGGTGCTTTGGCGCTATTTTCTTTGGTTTTAAATTCCATGAGCCCGTTTGTAGAGCAAAAACGCAGCCGGGTGAACGCGTTCAAGCTGCATCGAAGTCGATCGAGACCCTTGAGATTTGGGCCCCATTGGGCAGGCTCATTGCCATACATGTGCATGAAAAATTCAGTGGTGTCCGGACTGCGCAGAACTTTCTCAATGTCCTGCGCCAACTCTAAAACAGTGCCAAGTGTCCACTGCGGCAAAACCCCCGCATGCACCATCAAGACCTCGTGTTTGTAGATGGCAATGGGTTGATGTCGAAGCCAGTCGAGTAGTTCATGCTGGTTATCGGCATTCAAAATATCGTCCAGTGTGTCGGTTTGGCTGGGCTTGCGAGCGCCAGCCGCAAGCGCCAATAAATGCAAGTCATGGTTTCCCAAGACGCATTCGACGCTGGCGCCCAACTGGATCAAGCGCTTCAAAACAGACAGGGAGGAGGGTCCACGGTTGACCAAATCCCCCAGAACATACAAATGATCACGGCTGGGTGAAAACCCGATTTGGTCCAACAATTGACCCAAAGGGGTGTCACACCCTTGAAGATCGCCAACCCAATAAATAGACATTTGCTTCCAGAATCATTCAGAAAGCACCATTGTGGACGTTTTTTTGTCTTTTTTGAGCCGTCCGCCTTAAGGCTATTTCAATCGCAATCTGGCCTTGGCACAATGCGGGGATGGATATCTTAATGATTGTGCTTCTCACCTTGATCAATGGCGTGTTTGCCATGTCTGAATTGGCTTTGGCTTCAAGCCGAAAAGCAAGACTGGCAGCCATGGAAGAGGCGGGTGACAAAGGTGCTGCCACCGCACTACAACTGCTTGAAAACCCCACCCAGTTTTTGTCGACGGTTCAGGTGGGCATTACGTCAATCGGGGTGATGAACGGCATTTTTGGAGAGGCTGCATTCAGCCCTGCTGTCGCAACTTGGTTGGTGGGTCTTGGCCTGACTGAATCCATTGCGGGCTCTACAGCCACCGGCTTGGTGGTCACAGCGATCACCTTCACCACTATCATTTTTGGTGAGCTGGTGCCTAAAAGAATTGGCCAGTTGTACCCAGAGCCAGTTGCCAGAATTGTGGCCAGGCCCATGGCTTGGCTGGCCAGTGTTGCCAGGCCATTTGTAGGCTTGCTCTCTATTTGCACCCATGCGGTCCTTAAGTTGTTGCGCATTGATGCGCGTGGCAACCGAGCCGTGACAGAGGAGGAAATCACGGCGAGCTTAGAAGAGGGGGTGGACGCGGGCCTGATTGAAGCGCATGAGCATCAAATGGTCAGGAACGTCTTTCATTTGGACGACAGACCTCTGACATCTTTGATGATTCCTCGGCTTGATATTCGATGGTTTGAAGCGGGCATGACCCGAAGCGAATGCTTGGCTCAGGTGGGCCTTGACGAGGGAGCCGAGGGCCATTCTTGGTACCCGGTTTGTCGTGGCAATTTGGACGATGTGGTGGGTGTTGTCAGTGTTGCGCGCCTGGTCTCGTTGTCCTTAGATGACGAATCTCCGGTTGAGAAACTTGCACTCCCCGCCACATTTGTGCCTGAAACGCTGAGTGGCATGACCCTATTGGAACAATTGCGCGACAAATCAGGTCGCATTGTGTTCGTCGTTGATGAATATGGCGTGGTTCAAGGCCTGTTAACGCCCAGAGATTTACTTGAGGCGATCACGGGTGAACTCAAGCCCTTCACCGTTGAGGACGCTTGGGCTTCCCGCCAAGCCGATGGCGCTTGGGTTTTGGATGGCTTAATGCCCGTCAACGAGCTGAAGTCCAGACTGGATATCAAGCAATTGAATGGCGAAGAAAGAGGCATATTCAATACCCTGGGTGGATTTATTTTGGCCGAATTGGGTTATCTGCCTAAAGTAGGAGATATTGTTCAAGGCGAAGGATGGCATTTTGAAGTTTTATCCCTCGAAGGTCGGCGAATAGACAAGGTAAATGCTAAATTTGTTAACCCAATAATCGATTTATAAGTTTTATAATATTAATTGGATTGATTTTCATTTAAATTCGGTTATTATCCAAATGCTTGTTTCTCAAGCAAGCTTATTATCTATATAGGGACCACGATGACTAACACATACAAAGAATTATTAATACAGCGCGAAGCCTTAGAGCAAGCAATTGCAAGTGCTCGTCAGCAAGAATTAGCTGAGGCAATTCGCAAATCGCGTGAATTGGTGGCTGAGTTTGGATTAACTGTGCAGGATATTTTCCCAGCGGGCCGAGGCGCATCTAAATCCTCAGGTAAATCCAGTGGCGGCAAAGTTGCAGCCAAGTATCGTGATCCTGCAACAGGTCAAACTTGGACAGGCCGAGGAAAAGCGCCTAAATGGATTGATGGAAAAGACCGCGCTCAATTTCTAATTGCTTGAAGTTTTAACTGAGAATCTCAAAAGGCCGCTGATTGCGGCCTTTTTCACATGGCAAGAGGTTGTAGAATCAATTTGTCTTTTTATAAGTGAATTTAATTGACTTCGAACACGCTTCCAAAGCACATCGGCATCATCATGGACGGCAATCGCCGTTGGGCCCAAAAACGGCTTTTGCCAGCTGCTTTTGGACATGTCTCGGGTGCCAAGCGCGTTCGATCATTGGTCGAAGCCTGCATCAGAACCAATATTCCCCATCTCAGTTTGTTTGCGTTCAGCACTGAAAACTGGCGTCGCCCTGCTGAAGAGGTTTCCGTGTTGATGAATCTTTTTGCGAGCTATTTGCAAAAAGAAGTTGATGACATGGAAAAAAATGGTGTTTGCTTGAAAGTGGTAGGCGATCAATCCAAGTTCAGTGAAGAGTTGCAAGGCTTGATTTCGCGAGCTGAGCAACAAACTCAGCACAACACCAAAATTACCTTGAGAGTGGCGGCCAACTATGGTGGCCGCTGGGACATGGTTCAAGCGGCCCAATCTTGGCAGCGTGCCAATCCCAATGCCTCGCTCGACAGCCTCACTGAAAATGCCCTCGCGTCTTTTTTGTGCACCGCAGATGCGCCTGAAATGGACCTGCTCATTCGAACAGGCGGCGAATCCCGGGTGAGCAACTTCATGCTTTGGCAAGCGGCTTATGCCGAAATGTTTTTCATTGACACACTTTGGCCCGATTTCACGGTCAAGCAGTTCAATGAGGCGCTTGAGTGGTTCTCCAAGCGCGATCGCCGTTTTGGATCGGCCGCACCGTTTTAGTTTTCGGATTTGGCTGTCAAGGTGCTTTGCTGGGCAGCCAGTTCCCTTAACTTGTCCTTCTTACTGGGGCGCTTGCCTTTGATGCCGCCATGACTGGGTCCTTGGGGCGGGGCGGCTG
>JAPLPO010000079.1 GCA_026400155.1 Burkholderiales bacterium
CTAAAAGACGATCAAATATCAGCGCTCAAGTGTCAATGCCACGCCCATGCCGCCGCCAATGCACAGGGCCGCCAATCCCTTTTTGGCGGCGCTGCGCTGCATCTCGTGCAACAAGGTCACCAAAATTCTGCAGCCAGACGCACCAATGGGGTGGCCAATGGCGATGGCACCACCGTTGACATTGACACGTGCAGGATCAATGTCCAAGGCTTTGTTGACGGCGCAAGCTTGTGCGGCAAAGGCCTCATTCAACTCAAACAAATCGACATCGCTGGCTGTCCAACCTGCGCGCTGCAAAGCTTTTTGCGATGCAGGTACGGGGCCCATGCCCATGGTGGCTGCATCTAAACCACTGGTGCCGAACGAAACAATTCGTGCCAAAGGCGTTAAACCTAAGGCGGCTGCCTTCTTAGCAGACATGACCACCACAGCAGCTGCACCGTCATTGATACCGGAGGCGTTGCCCGCAGTCACAGAGCCGGCTTTGTCAAAGGCGGGGCGCAAACCGGCCAAAGCTTCTGCATTGGTTTTCTTGTTGATGAACTCATCGGCGTTGAACACCAAGGGATCGCCTTTTCGCTGTGGAATGAGTACATCCACAATTTCGTCTTTGAATTTACCTGCATCTTGCGCGGCGCTGGCTTTTTGTTGGCTGCCCAATGCCAAAGCATCTTGCATGTCACGAGAAATGTTGTGCGCCTTGGCCACATTCTCGGCGGTGATACCCATGTGGTACTGGTTGTAGACATCCCACAAGCCATCGACAATCATGGTGTCAACCATGTTCCAATTGCCCATGCGCTGGCCATCGCGAGAGCCCATCAACACGTGCGGCGATGCGCTCATGTTTTCTTGGCCTCCGGCCACCACAATTTCGCTGTCGCCCCAGGCCACAGCTTGCGCGGCCAGCATGACCGCTTTCAAACCAGAGCCGCAAACGGCGTTGATGGTGAGCGCTGGCGTTTCCTTGGCAACACCCGCCTTCATCATGGCTTGACGAGCAGGGTTTTGACCTGAACCCGCCGCCAACACTTGCCCCATGATGACTTCGCCAATTTGATCCATGCTCAGACCAGCGCGCGCAATGGCTTCGCGAATGGCAATGCTGCCCAATTCGGGGGCTGAAACTTTGGCCAATGAGCCACCAAACTTACCCACAGCAGTGCGAGCTGCTGAAACAATGACGATATCTTCCATTTGTCTTCCTTTGTTAAACGCAATTTGAATCGTTGAAATTAGGCACGCGCCTTCACATATCGGCCTGGCGCAGCTTCAATGGCTTTAAATTTGGCATCTTTGCCGTAGTGCTTGGGTGCAGCAATTTGCTTGCCAGCATGCGACTTCAGCCAATCTGACCAATCGGTCCACCAGCTGCCAGGCAATTCTTTGGCGCCAGCAATCCACTCATTGGCAGTGGCGGGAAATTTTCCATCTTCCCGCAACCAGTGGCTGCGCTTCTTGGCTTCTGGCGGATTGATCACGCCCGCAATGTGGCCCGATGCACCCATGACAAACCGCTTCTGACCAGGAAGGTGCTGAGTGGATGCATATGCACCACCAATGGGCACAATGTGATCTTCGCGAGAGCCGTAAATGTAAACAGGCATCTTGATCTTGCCAAGGTCAATGGCCTCACCACACACGGTGACAGCGCCAGGGCTCACAAATTTATTTTCCAAATAGGTGTTGCGCAAATACCAAGCATAGAAAGGGCCTGGCAAGTTGGTGGAGTCGCTGTTCCAGTACAGCAAGTCAAATGGCGGAGGCGATTCACCTTTGAGGTAATTGCCCACCACATAGTTCCAAACCAAATCGTTGGGGCGCAAGAAACTGAAGGTCGATGCCAAGTCTTGACCTTTGAGCAGACCACCCTGCCCCATTTGCATTTCACGAAACTTCACAAAGTTTTCATCGATGAACACATCGAGCACGCCGGTGTCGGTAAAGTCGATCAGGGTGGTGAGGAAGGTGGC
>JAPLPO010000105.1:0-7730 GCA_026400155.1 Burkholderiales bacterium
GTCTCGCTGGTTGTTTGTGTGGATGACTTTTTTGGGCGCCATTGTGGCGCTTCGAAAGCACGAGCACTTAGGGACCGACATGCTGGTAGCCCGATTGGGACCCTTGGGCAAAAAAATCTGCATGGGTATCTCTCAACTCCTCATGTTGTTTGTCTGCGTCCTATTGTTCAAGGGAGCTTACGAGCAGGCGGTCATTAACTCGACCAGCACCAGCGCAGTGATGGAGGCTTCATTGAGTTGGGTGTATTTCCCTGGAACCATTTTTGCAGTGTTGGGCGGTCTGATGATTGCCATGGATTTCTATCAATTGCTGAGTGGTCAAACTCAAGAGAGCAATCTAACGATGTTTCAAGAGTCGGAAGAAAAGCCACACAACGGCTCTCATTGAGCAGCGGCAAGGATTAAGAAATGACCATCACCATATTCGTTCTGTCTTTGCTAGGTGCCATGGCATTGGGTGTACCCATTGCCTTTTCTTTGTTGATTTGCGGTGTAGCACTCATGTTGCACATGAACATGTTTGACGCCCAAATTTTGGCGCAAAATTTAATTGAAGGCTCCAACAGTTTCCCACTTTTGGCTGTGCCATTTTTCATGTTGGCAGGCGAGATCATGAACGCTGGCGGCCTGTCGCGACGCATTGTGAATTTCGCGATGGCTTGCGTTGGACATATCAAGGGTGGTTTGGGTTATGTCACCATCATGGCAGCAGTCATCATGGCTGCTTTGTCTGGCTCTGCAGTGGCAGATGCTGCAGCCTTGGCTTCTCTGCTCCTGCCCATGATGATTGCAGCTGGCCATGACCGCTCTCGTTCAGCTGGCCTGATCGCCTCTGCAGGCATCATTGCCCCAGTCATACCGCCCAGTATTGGCTTCGTGATTTTTGGTGTGGCCGGCAATGTGTCTATTTCTAAACTTTTCATGGCGGGCATTGTGCCTGGCATCATGCTGGGCGCCGCTTTGTGGGTCACTTGGTGGTGGCTTGCTAGAAAGGAACTTGTCCAGGTGCCTCCTCGCAAGTCGATGCTTGAAATTGGCGTTGCCATGAGGGAAGCCACATGGGCCCTCGTGTTGCCATTGATTGTTGTATTTGGTTTGAAGTTTGGTGTGTTTACGCCCACTGAGGCGGCTGTTGTTGCGGCTGTCTATGCACTCTTCATCTCTACAGTCATCTACAAAGAGCTGAGTTTGAAATCCTTGCTTCCTTTGTTTGTGAATGCGGCCAAAACCAGTGCCATCGTGATGTTCTTGGTGGCTGCAGCCATGGTCTCTGCATGGCTGATTACGGTGGCCAATTTGCCAGCCCAATTGATTGCTTTGTTGCAACCCTTGTTAGACAGTCCACGGCTTCTGATGCTGACCATCATGGTCATCACCATCATCGTTGGAACAGCGCTTGACATGACACCCACCATTTTGTTGTTGACCCCCGTTTTGATGCCCGTTGTGAAAGCTGCAGGCATCGATCCTGTTTATTTTGGTGTGCTGTTTATCATCAATAACGCGATTGGTTTAATCACGCCGCCTGTTGGCACTGTGCTCAATACAGTGGCGGGTGTCGGCAAGATCAGCATGGATGAAGTGACCCGCGGTGTCATGCCATTCATGTTGGCTCAATTCACCATCATGTTTGCCATGGTTGCCTTTCCAGCCTTGGTCATGGTGCCTGCACGTTGGTTTTATTGAGACGGTTTTTTTTGTTTTTCTCTCCACAGTCTGTTCGGGTACGCCAGACCGTGGAATCCTTGTTTGGCGTACGACCATTAATTTCATCAGGAGACACCTTCATGAAACGTGTTTTTATCAAAACTGTTTTGGCCACCGTTGCTTTGGCTGCGATGGGCGTTGCATCTGCACAAGACAAAACCATTAAGTTTGCGAATCAAAATGCCGTGGGTCACCCCATTGTTCAAGGCATGGAAAAGTTCAAAGAGATTGTTGAAAAGCAGTCTGGCGGCAAAATCAAAGTCAACGTTTTCCCAGGCGGTGCTTTGGGCAGCGATCAGGCCAATGTCTCAGCCATTCAAGGTGGCGCTTTGGAAATGGCCGCCATGAACTCTGGCATTTTCGCCAGCCAAGTCAAAGACTTTGCGGTGTTTGATTTTCCTTTCATGTTTGCCAGCGGCAGAGAAGCTGATGTGGTGGTCGATGGCGCGTTTGGTAAAAAAATGCACGCCAAGTTGGAAGAAAAAGGTTTGGTTGGCTTGGGCTACTACGAACTGGGCTTTCGCCACATGTCCAACAGCAAGCGCCCCATTAACAAAGTTGCTGACATCGACGGCCTGAAATTGCGCGTCATTCCAAACCCTATCAACGTTGACTGGGTTAAGGCATTGGGCGCCAACCCAACGCCGCTGCCATTCCCAGAGTTGTACGCTGCGCTTGAGCAAAAGGCTGTGGACGGTCAAGAAAATCCAGTGGCCACCATCAATGGCGCCAAGCTGTTCGAAGTTCAAAAAAACCTGGTTTTGACAGGTCACCAGTACAACCCACAGTCTGTAGTCATCAGCAAGAAATTCTGGGACACCTTGTCTGCAGCCGAAAAGAAAATCGTGGCTGACGCTGTGGCTGAGTCATCAAAATTTCAACGCACAACAGCACGTGCATTGGAAGCAGGCACATTGGAAGGCTTGAAGAAAAATGGCATGGCCGTCACCACATTGCCTGATTCAGAAATGGTCATCCTGCGCGACAAAATGAAACCGGTCATTGCCAAGCATGGCGAAGGCATTGCGGCCACAGTGGCTGAGTTGCAGGCTGAATTGGCCAAGTTGCGCAAGTAATTTTTCCTTTTTGGTCCTGCAAAAGACCTTTTAAATTGTTCTATAGCGAAGTCTCTAAGCTTTTTTTGGAGCTTCGCTTTTTTCTTTCCTCATCATGCACATCGACGGCCATACAGAATTGATTGCCCACATTGGCTATCCGACTCACAGTTTCAAATCACCCTTGATTTATAACCCTTACTTTAAACATGAGGGGATCAACGCTTTGGTGGTGCCAATGGGCTGTCAAGCTGAGCATTACCCTGCCTTTTTGAAATCAGTTTTTCAGCTGACCAATATTTGCGGTGCATTGATCACCATGCCTCACAAAGTCACCACCGTGGGCTTGTTGGATGAAGTCTCACCCACTGTGAAGGTGGCGGGCGCCTGCAACGCGGTCAAGCGCGATGTCCAAGGTCGTTTAGTGGGGGATATGTTCGACGGTGTGGGTTTTGTTCGGGGCGTGCAAAGAAAAGGTTTTGATCTGACAGGCAAGCGAGTCATGGTGCTTGGAACGGGCGGCGTAGGCTCGGCCATTGCGGCGTCTTTGGCCATGGAAAGCATCGCGGCCATCAGTTTGTTTGACATCAACACAGCCTCTATGGAAGGCTTGGCAGAGAGACTCAAGCACGAGCATCCGCAGATAGAGGTTCAGGTAGGTTCCAACGACCCAGACGGACATGAGTTGGTGGTCAACGCGACGCCCATGGGCATGAACGAAGGCGATCCTTTGCCCATGGATGTCTCTCGTATCTCTCCAAATGCGTTTGTTGGTGAAGTGGTTATGCGCACAGAAATGACCGCCTTCCTTCTTGCAGCCCAGCACCAAGGTTGCCAAGTTCAAAAAGGCTCAGACATGCTGTTTGAGCAAATTCCAGCTTATTTGGAATACTTCGGCTTGAAAACAACCACCGCTGAAGTACTTCGCCAATTGGCCCGTTTGGGCCACTGATTTTGACTGGAGAGATTCATGAATTTGCGCGCAACTGACCGCGAGGCCGTGCCAGAAATGCCCAATCGTTTGGGCATCCAAGGCATTGAGTTTATTGAGTATGCGACCACTCGTCCGCAGGCTTTGGGTCAGGTGTTGGAGTCAATGGGTTTTCGGCCTATTGCCCGCCATCGCTCTCGCGAGGTCACCTTGTATCGGCAAGGGGGTATGAATCTGGTGCTCAATGCCAACCCTGATGATGTTCGCGTGAGCGCCACCGTGGACGGTGAAGCGGTCATTTCAGCCGTTGCGTTCAGAGTGCAAGACGCACTGAAGGCGCACACACGTTGCATTGATTTGGGGGCATGGTCTGTCGCCAGCCATGCGCAGGCGATGGAGTTGCACATCCCCGCCATTCACGGACCTGGCGGTACACGCTTCTACTTTGTCGACCGCTGGCAAGAGTTTTCAATTTACGACATTGATTTCAAACCCATTCCAACGGTGGAACAGCATCCGCCCGCAGTTGAAGACATGTCTTACTTTGGCGTTGTGCAATACATTGGTGCGGCGCGAAGCGAAGACTGGATGGCGTATTACGAACACATGTTCGATTTCACCCTCATCCCAGATGAAGAACGCTTTGGTATTTTGCCCAAAGGGAAGTTGATGAAGAGTCCTTGCGGCCAGTTTCTTTGGCAACTCATCGAGCCAGACCCATGGATGGAAGCGGACGATGCGCCAGAGTCTCTGAAGCGAATTGGATTTGGTGTCAAAGATGTGGCAAAAGCCGTCAAAACACTCAAATCAAACGGTGTTGAATTCGTCGAGTCCAAAGAGTTGCACCCAGAGGATCGAGGTGCTCTGACCAGAAGCACACTGGGCGCTGTGTCATTTGAGTTGGTACACATTGGAAGCCAAATTAGAGGCCATGAAAAGTGTGGGCTTCTCGCAAGTCATGCTCATGGCGCGAGATTTGGTGGGGCATCCCGGAGGCGTCAAGGCCGCGGTGAAAGCCATTCAAAACAGCGGTTTGCGTCCCACAGGTTTTCAAGTCTTGCGCGACTTCGAAGGTTTATCGGGACACTTGCACAATTACAAGGTCGACATTGCCAAGTCCATGCTAGAAATGTGCGCTGCAACAGGCAGCAAGGTTTTATTGGCATGTTCATCTACCTCACGTCATGCCACAGAGGATTTGGATCAGATTGCCAAGGATCTTAAAAAGCTCGCCATGATGGCCATTCCTTTGGGTATCAAGGTGGCTTATGAGGGTTTGTCGTGGGGGCGCACTGTGAATGAATTCACCACAAGTTGGGATGTGGTTTGCCGTGCTGACTGTCCCAATTTAGGCATTGGCATTGACTCGTTTCATATCTTTGCGGCCAAGACCCCTTTGGATGCCATTGAAGACATCGACCCCGATCGAATTTTCTTGGCACAATTGTCTGACTTCATGTGGCATGAAACGCCTTCATTTGAAGAGCGCATGACCACAGCAAGAACTTTTCGAGTGTTTCCAGGGGAGGGTGTTCACAGCGAACAATTGGCCGACTTGGTACTTCGCCTAGAGCGAATTGGGTATCGGGGCGATTATAGTTTCGAAGTATTCAATGACGATTATCAACAATTGCCACTAGAAACAGTCGCAGAGCGTGCCCGCAAAAGCGCAACTTGGTTGCACCAAGATGTTTTGCACCGTTCGGCACCTTTGCCTGTTTGGGCTGAATCTTTACACAAGGTCGCATGATGAAAAATAGAAAACTCGGTCCCTTCCAAGTCAGTGAAATTGGATTAGGCTGCATGAATTTAAGCCACGCCTATGGCCCGCCTGTCTCTGAGGCTCAAGCTGAAAGGGTCTTGCTTTCAGCCTTAGACGCTGGCGTGACATTGTTTGACACAGCTGCGCTCTACGGCTTTGGCACCAACGAAAGCTTGGTGGGTAAATTTTTAAAGTCGCACCGCCAAAAGTTCACCTTGGCCAGCAAATGCGGCATGGTGGGTGTCGATCTGAATGGCGATGGCAAATTGGTGCGCGTCATCGATGGTCGGCCCGAAACCATTCGAAAGACTTGTGAAGATGCCCTCAAACGACTGCAAACCGATGTGATCGATTTGTATTACTTGCACCGTTGGGATAAAAAAGTGCCCATTGAAGACAGCGTGGGCGCGCTCAGTGATTTGGTGCGTCAAGGCAAAATTCAAAGCATCGGTTTGTCGGAGGTTTCTGCCGGTACTTTGCGCAAAGCGCATGCGGTACATCCCATTGCAGCGGTGCAAACTGAATACTCATTGTGGACCCGCAATCCAGAAATTGCTGTGTTACAGGCATGCGAACAACTGGGCACCACCTTTGTGGCTTTCAGTCCCGTGGCCAGAGGCTTCTTGTGCGGTCCTTTGGACATGGCGACCTTGGATGCGAAAGACATCCGAAAAGGCATGCCACGTTTTACCCCCGAGAATTACGCCGCCAATTTCAAACTGTTTGCGCCATACCAGCACTTGGCCCATGAGGCGGGTTGTTCGCCTGCGCAGTTGGCTTTGGCTTGGCTCTTGCACAAAGCACCCCACATCATTCCTATTCCTGGCACCACCAGCGTACCGCATTTGCTGGATGATTTAGGAGCCTCTAATGTCCGCTTGAGTGATTCGCTGATCACGCAACTAGACGCCTTGATCAATGAGAAAACAGTTCAAGGCAATCGCTACAGTGCGCAATCCAACGCCGAAGTCGATACCGAATTTTTTGAGTAACTAACGACGCAAGGAAGGCCCATCGATGGGCAAGCCTTGAGATCTTGATTTCAAGAACAATTCCAAGCGCCTGAGTTCGATGCTGCCTGGCGCGGGTACTTCCGCTTGAACGCCAGAAAAACACGCGCGCAGGCGTCTGTCGATCGAGCCCATGCTTTGCCAACTCATTTTGAAAATAGGAAACCCAGTAGGGTGCCCTGGTGAAATGAGGTCTGCGCGCATTTGTTTGCCAATGTTCAGATCATGGCAGTGTGTGCATGCGAGGTTCATTGCGCCTTTGCGCGTGGTAAACAACTGGGCACCCGCATTCAATTCGGCTTGCCATTGTTGCGCATGATGCGGGGGAGCACTGACCTGAAACGGTTGGCCTTGGCTGCTATTGTGAAGCAGTGCGCTGAGCGCTAAGACCTCAGGATTTTCCAAGCCTCTGAGGGGGCGACTTGTTCTCTCAGAACATGTGATGATTTGATCTTCTAAATTAACAAGTCGATTTAAACGCGCAGACCATTTGGGATGCTGTGGGGCCGCAGACTTGAGTGCTTGCACATCACCATGGCATTGAAAGCAAGATTGTTTGTCTGGCGCGCTGCCCCATAAACTTCGTCCTTGGTCTAACCACAGGCTGACCGGATTGAGGCTGGCATCGCTTTGCATGGCTTTGAGTGTGGGACTTAAAAAATGATTGCCACTGAGTTGATGCGCTGAAGGCGAGTTGGGCCTTGCGTCTTGAGCCCATAAGGTCAGAGGCCCCAAAGCCAATAGCCCCAAAACCAAATGAATGTGGCACTGCTTGAAGGTACGCAGGTTTAGAAGTGAGACAAAGGGCATGACAATCCAGACTTTATCGCCATGTTTGCAAAGTATCGACAACTTCTTTAATTTGCTCTGCAGACAAAACTGCGCGCGCAGGGTTGACTTTCACCAAAGCTTGATGGGTGCCGTAGGGCGGCATCAGCGTGTCTGGCTTCAATACTCTTGCATCAGTCACCCATCGCACTAAGTCTTCTCGATTCCATTTGGCACCAACACCCTTTAGGCTGGGGCCAAAGTTGCTTGTCTGGCCAGGTATGCCTGGCAAGTCGTGACAAGCAATGCAGTTGCCTTTTTGTGGGTTGGTCATGTATTCATAGGCCCAAGGCAGGCGCGCTGCCTGTTCGGCTGAAGCTGTTGAACTGAGCCCTTGAAGAAAAAGGCTGACGCAAATGAAGCCTGAATGAATCAATTTCATAATCAGAATTGTGGCTCGCTTGTAGTGATAAAGGGTTTACCCTAATTTCAGTAGG